>DAHVSZ010000075.1 GCA_027328625.1 Candidatus Paracaedibacteraceae bacterium
CTCGAGATTCAGGGTCTTTAAAGTGTATGAGATTCTCAAAGAACAGCGGACAAATTTTTAAAATAAAAGGAACGAAAAGAAATGAAGTGAAGAAAGACGCGAAGAACAATTGACCTACCTTAGTTTTCATGCCTCTTGACCAAAGGGTCTCATGACGGTAGATCTATTTATGCAGCTTTAAGCCGTAAGTAAAAAATATTTACTTACGAATTCCCTTTTTTTGCTTCTTTTCATCCCCCTTAGAAGCTTTGCCTAAGACTTCATTTCTGTAATCGTCCAAAGAACCTTCATAAGGTTTGATGGTATGATTAGCGACCAACCACAATCTATCCGCTGTGTGATTCAATAAATGCCAATCATGAGCAATTAAAATAACAGCACCTTCAAATTTGTTAATAGAAAGCATCAAGGATTCGCGCATTTCCATATCCAAATGGTTCGTCGGTTCGTCTAAGATAATTAAATGGGGTTTTGTTTGGGTCATCAACGCAAAGACAAGGCGTGCTTTTTCACCACCTGACAAGTTCTTAACCAAAACATCAGCTTTATCTCTGGCAAAACCAAATCGTCCTAATTGTGCTCGGATTTGAGTTTCATTACCTTGTGGCATGGCTTGTTGCATATGTTGATAAGCAGTTTCATTGATCATCAGATCTTCAATCTGGTGCTGATGAAAATAAGCAACCCTCAGTTTGTTATGAAAGGTTGCAACACCATTTAAAGGTTTAAGCCTGCCCGCTAAAAACTTGGCGAAAGTTGATTTTCCATTACCATTTGCACCTAATAAGGCGATTCGATCTTCAGGGTCTATATTACCACTTAAATTTTTTAAAACTGTATTATTATCGTATCCCAACGCTATTTTTTCATAATGAATAAGGGGAGGGGACAGATGTTCCGTTTCTGGAAAATCTAATTTTATTGTAGGGTCATCATCCACTAAAGTAATTGGTGTTAATTTAGCAATAGCTTTTAACTTACTTTGAGCTTGAGCGGCTTTTGTTGCTTTAGCACCAAAACGCGTTACAAATTTCATCATGTGTTTGCGTTGTGCTTCAACCTTAGCATTATAAGCTTCTGTAAAGGCTCTTTGCTCCAAATAAGTTTTCAAATAAAAATCATAATTGCCAGTATAGCGTGTCACTTTACCTTGTTGGAGATGAAAAATAGTATCAACACATTCATTCATCAATTCACGATCATGACTGATAATCAAAAGGCTATTAGGATAGTTTTTTAGAAATTCTTTAAGCCATAAAGTAGCTTCTAAATCTAAGTGGTTGGTTGGTTCATCCAACATTAAAAGATCGGGTTGCTGAAAAAGAGCAGCCGCTAAGGCCACACGCATACGATATCCACCTGAAAAAGAAGATAAAGGGCTGGTTTGTTGATAATCTGAAAAACCAAGACCCTTTAGAACTGTGCTCGCTCTGGCTTCAGCACTATAAGCATCAATCTGCATAAGACGTTCATAGATGTCTCCAAGTTTGTTTGGATCAGTGCATGTTTCTGACAAATGAAGCAGCTCGTGTCGTTCTTTGTCTGATTCTAGTAGGAATTCTAATGGGGTTTGTTCACCACCAGGTACTTCTTGAGCAACAGTTATAACCTTTTGTCCTTTAGCCATTTCAATGATGCCGCTGTCGGCATGAGCTTGTCCCAGAATTAGTTTGAATAGGGTTGATTTACCGCACCCATTTCGACCAACAAGACCAGCTCTGTGACTATCGGGGAGTTGAAGGCGAATACCATCTAATAAAACGCGGCCACCAATTCGATAGGTGACATCTTGAACAGTTAACATGACTAAACTCTTTTGTTTGTTTTTTGAATCTGCTGGCTTAAATTAGCTAGGGCTTCTCTTAGTGGTACATAATTTACACCTGCAATCTCAGGAGTAATAGAGATTTTAGATTCAATTTCATTAATTTTGGTAAGCTGTTTCTTTATGGGTTTTAATCCATGAAAAATTTTAAGCTTAGAAATAGCTTGATAACCATAATAACGATTAATTTTTTCAAGAATCAAGGGTTCTTCATACGCCAAAACAGCAGCCATAGAGCTTGTCGTACTAACATGTAAACAACCATCAAGACGGCTATTAAAAGGAAACGTTACTTTAATAGCTTGACACAAGTCAGCAAAATTTTGACCGACAATTTGGGGCCAATCAAGAACAACACTAGCATTCACAAAGCCTTGCTTCTTGCAAATGGGTTCTACCAGATGATTTAGACACTTACTAAGAGTTCTAGCCTTTCCATAGCGTTTGTTTTTATCTTCTGGTATATGAGAGTTAGAATTGTCCACAATTTTATTAATTTCAAACGAACTTGATGCCAGTTAAACATAATTTGAGCGTGCAGAGCACATCTGTCAACATGATTTCTGTAAAAACAGAAATACGAGAACATCTTCTAGCTTGGTATGACGATAATCAACGGGTCCTTCCCTGGAGAGCTGAGAATGGAGAAACACCCAATCCTTATTATGTATATTTAAGTGAAGTGATGTTACAACAAACAACTGTTGCAACAGGTAAAACTTATTTTCAAAAGTTTATAAAAAAGTGGCCAACTTTAAAGAGTTTAGCAGAAGCATCCTTGGATGAAATACTCATTGAATGGCAAGGATTGGGATATTATAGTCGAGCACGCAATTTACATAAAGCCGTAAAATCATTAGCTAATATGGAAACTTTTCCAAAAGTTCCCAAAGATTTAAATTTATTGCCTGGCATAGGGGATTATACATCTGCAGCTGTTGCATCAATTGCTTTTGATTATCCAATTATCCCAGTTGATGGGAATATTATGCGTGTCTTTGCACGTATGTTTACCATTCCATTTTCTCTTCCCAAATTAAAAGATGAAGTTACTCAAATGGCTAAGTTTATAGCCTGTAAAAACAGATCCGGTGACTTTGCTCAAGCATTAATGGATTTGGGAGCATTAATTTGCCGTCCAAAGGTTCCTCAATGCAATGTGTGTCCTCTAAATGCTATTTGTAAAGCTTATCAACAACAAAGAGCGTCAGAGTTTCCAATATCAAAACTTAAAAAAGAAAAACCGATACGCTATGGAATAGCTTATATACTGGTTAACGATAACAAAATTTTATTAGAAAAGCGTCCTGAAAAAGGATTGCTAGGAGGGATGGTCGGAGTTCCAACAACTCCTTGGGAACAAGTTCAAATTAATAAAACAGATTCATTTGAACCTGAATCAGGTATTGAATGGCAAAATTTACCTCAACCAGTAAAGCACACATTTACTCATTTTTATCTCTATTTATCAATAAAGATTGGAATTAGTAAACAACCACCAAAAGGTTTGTGGGTTGCTTTTGATAAACTAGATGCAATTGCTCTTCCAACTGTCATGAAAAAAATTATACAAAAATATCTGATTTTAAACTGAATAGAATTTTGTATTGAAATAGAATTTCAACATTTTTTTTGCTGATTTCATTATTTATTAACGGTATCAGTGGTGTAATAAATTATCATTTTTAAAACGAAACCAGGATTAATTTTCTTATGGGGCATAGAATAAAGAAAATAAAGGATCTTTCCTTATTGGGTTTATTCTTTACTCTGATATTGCTTTCAGATGGGCAAGCTTTATCTGTAACTATAGTTGCTCAACCTATGTTGGACGCTAAAACACCAACTCAAGCAATCTCATCTGATACTTCATCTAAAGAATCTGTTGATACTCCTACAAAAGCTTCTGATGAAGAAAAAAAGGAAAATGACTCTTCAACCAAGATAATTGTTTCATCGCCAGTTGATGAACCCGTTAGTATTTCCTCATCCATTCATACACAATTAGTTTTGTCTCAACTTGAACATCTTCGCAAATTAAAAGAGGAATATCAAAAACAAATTGACCAAACAAAAGCATGGCCCAGATGGACATGTATTAAGCATGCATTTAAATTAGGCGAGGAAGATCCTGTTTTAGCGGTTGTAAAAAAACAACTTGCTGAATATAGCTGTTTTGCATTTTCTTGTGACGATCCTAAGGAGGGGGTAAAAGAATTTACACCAAATTTTGATGAAAAACTTATGAATGCGGTAAAGCAGTTTCAAAGATATCATGTATTGGATGATGATGGTGTCATTGGTCCAAGAACATGTAAAGCGTTGAATCTATCTCCAAAAGAGCGATTGAAAAAAATTGAATTAAATATAAAAAGATGGGAACAATTAGAGCCAAGTTTGAAGGGACGGTATGTCTTAGTTAATATTCCAACCTATAATTTATATGCTATGGAAGATTCTAAAGTTGTCCTAAGTCAACCTGTGATTGTTGGTTCAAAAAGTAGACAGACTCCACTTTTTACAACAAACATGGTTAGTGTTGTTCTTAATCCCTCATGGGGAGTCCCTGTGAAAATTTTTGTTGAAGATAAGCTTAGAAAAGTTTTGAATAATCCTGAATATTTGGATGAACATCATTATACAGTAACTGATAGAGATGGACAGCTTATTCCATCAAGTATGGTTGATTGGTCTCATGTTTCAAGACATTATTTCCCTTATACAATTCGCCAATTACCAGGCAAATATAATGCTTTAGGTAATATTAAATTTATTCTTGATAATAAAGACTCTATATATATGCATGGAACTCCACAAGTAACTTTGTTCAATAGAGCAGCTAGAGCTTTTTCATCAGGATGTGTGCGTCTTGCCGCGCCAAGAGAGCTTGCGGCATGGGCGTTAGAGGGTACAGGTTATAATTCTGTCAATAAAATTGATGAGAAAATAAAAGGGGAACAAACGATAACTGTTTCCCTTTCAAAACACATTCCTGTTCATTTTGTCTATATAACAGTTTGGGTTGATGGTGAGGGGAAAGCAGTTTTTAGTGATGACCCGTATCGGCTTGATAAGTAAGTTTTGGATAAATTTGCATTGCACGCTTTTCAAATGATAGTGTCATTAGTCTAATGGATTCCACAAACAAACGCTCAGCAATTTTTTGGAAAAATACATTTTTGAAATGGAAATTGATGAAAAATTCAATTTCTGTTTGGTGGTCGTCTAAAGAATGAAAAATCCAATAATTTTCTAAATACTCAAACGGACCATTTAGATAATCAATCTCAATCCTCTTAAAAGGCGTTAAATAGACATGCGAAGTATAGGATGTTTGAATCAGTTTATAACCGATAATAAGTTTAGCATCAAACTGATTTTCTCTTTGATTAAAGACAGAACTATTAACTGCCCAGGGCAAAAAATGTGGGTAAGATCCAACATCGGCCACAATTTGAAAAAGCTGCTCTGCAGAATAAGGAAGAATTTTTTTTTCTAAATGTTGGGGCACAATTATACAGCTATATTCTGTTGAGAAAGTCTTGCAGCTTTTAATTTTTCAAAGTCTTTTCCTGCATGATAGGAAGAGCGTGTTAATGGAGATGCTGCCACCATAAGAAAACCCTTACTTCTTGCTGTTGTTGCATAACTCTCAAACTCATCAGGCGTTATAAAAGAAACAAGAGGATGATGTTTAGGAGTAGGTTGCAAGTATTGTCCGATTGTGATGAAATCGACTTCTGCTGCTCTTAGATCATTCATAACTTGATGCACCTCTTGTTTTTCTTCACCAAGCCCAACCATTATACCTGACTTGGTAAATATAGTTGAATCTAACCGTTTAACTGTATCAAGAAGGCGTAAGGAATGAAAGTAACGCGCACCTGGCCTAACTGTTGAGTAAAGGCGCGGAACTGTTTCCAGATTGTGGTTATAAACATCTGGTTTAGCTTCAACAACTGTTTCGATGGCCCCATTTTTGCGCAGAAAATCAGGCGTTAATACTTCTATGGTTGTATTTGGAGTATTTTTTCTTATTTGTTTAATAACTTCTGCAAAATGGTTAGCGCCACCATCTTCTAAATCATCTCTATCAACTGATGTGATAACAACATGCGCAAGATCCATCTTTGCAACGGCTTCAGCAACACGTTCTGGTTCATGGGGATCAAGCTGGTCTGGACGACCCGTTTTAATATTACAGAAAGTACATGCTCTTGTGCATGTGTCTCCTAAAATCATTATGGTTGCATGTTTTTTAGCCCAACATTCTCCAATATTTGGGCAAGCTGCTTCTTCACAGACCGTATTTAACTTAAGAGATTTCATTAAGTTGGCAGTCTCTTTATATTCTTGGGAGACCGGTGCTTTAACTCTTATCCACTCTGGTTTTCTTGGGATGCTCACTTTTTCTGATTGCTGCAAACCTATTTCCTATTCGAATGGGACCTTTGAATATAATAAGCTATCATAAAATTTCTCAGGGGTGAAGTCCTACCGGCTTTCATTTGCCATAAATTTAGTGATGAAAAGAGAAATATGTATGGTTATCCACTAACAGCTAAACATAGGTTAAATTTTGAATAAAATTTGATGGTTTTGAGTCGTAGTTATTAACAGGTAGTAAAATTAAAAAAGAAAGATTAAAAATGTTTAGTTTTTCTACTGGTGCATAAATGAGATTAATATAAAAAAACAGAAAATTGTTTAAAAACAATGAGTTATTTTTAAAGCTTAAAGCTTAGGCATATACTTAGAAAGTGAGGGTTTGCTTGGTATTTATCGACTAGCCCACAAAGTTTCCACATAGTTATCCACAGATTTCGTGGAAAAAAATTAACTCTTTGTTAATACGTTTGTTTTGCTTATCCTTCATATCATCTTCTATTATTTTAGTGCGCAAATTTAATCAAAAAAGACATACATTTATGGACGAATTAGGACTTAACACTACTATTGAGAATGCTTTAGAAAAAGGTGCCGAGATTATTCGTTCAGTTGTGATGACACTACCTTCGTCACCTGGTGTTTATAGGATGATTAATCAAAAAGGCGAAGTGCTTTATGTGGGAAAAGCCAATAGTCTTAAAAAGAGGGTTCATTCATATATACAAACCTATAAACTTCCAAATCGATTACAGCGTATGGTTGCAGAAACAAAAAAACTGGAGATTATAACAACACATACTGAAACGGAAGCATTACTACTTGAAAGCAATCTGATTAAAAAATTACAGCCTTATTACAATATCCTTTTAAAGGATGATAAATCATTTCCTTATATTTTATTGACAAAAGATCATACTTTTTCTCGAATTTATAAACACCGTGGTTCCCAAGATATTCAAGGAGACTACTTTGGCCCATTTGCCTCTACAAGTGCGGTTGATGAGACAATTTTGACTTTGCAGCGTGTTTTTCAAATTCGAAATTGCCAAGATAGCTATTTTTCAAATAGAACTCGACCTTGTTTGCAATATCATATTAAAAGGTGTACAGCTCCTTGTGTTGGTCTAATTTCAAAAGACGAATACGCTGAAAATGTACAACAAGCCAAAAATTTTCTTTTAGGCAAAACAGATTGGGTCCAGCGCCATCTTGCTGAAAAAATGAATGAGGCCAGTGAACAGTTAAATTTTGAAAAAGCGGCTAGTTATCGTGATCGAATCCGACTTTTAACTCAAATACAAAGTCATCAGCGCATCAACATTAGCGGCCTTGAAAATGGTGACGTAATTGCTCTTGTGCAAATAGAGGGAAAGGCTTGTGTGCAAATTTTCTTTTTCCGTCATAGTAGAAATCTTGGAACAGAGTCGTTTATGATGAGCCATAGCAAAGAGCAAAGCAACGAAGCAATAATGGCTGCATTTATTAATCAATTTTATCAAAACCGTTCACCTGCTCCAATTGTGTTGTTAAGCCATGCTCCAGAAGAACTTAAGCTTATTACGGAAGCTTTGAAATTTCAGCATGGACAATCGACAAAGTGGGAAATTCCAAAATTGGGTTTGAAAAGAGAATTAATAGAGCACGCATTATCAAACGCAAAAGGAAATCTAGAGCGCCAACATGCCGAAAATGCTTCAATTAAAAAAAATTTTCAGCAACTAACAGAAATATTTGATCTTCCAAAAATTCCAGATCGGATTGAAATTTACGATAATAGCCATATTCAGGGAACAGATGCGTACGGGGTTATGGTTGTTGCCAATCAAGAAGGATTTGATAAAAAATCTTACAGGAAATTTGTAATTAAAAACTTACAAGATAAGGCTGATGACTATGCTATGATGCGTGAAGTTATGAAAAGAAGATTTTCACATCAAGACGAATGGGTTTTGCCTGAGCTGTTATTAATTGATGGGGGACAGGGACAACTAAGCAGTGTTTTGGAAATTATGCGTGAAATGAACTTAGATATTCCTGTTGTAGGTATTGCCAAAGGGCCGGACAGAAACGCTGGTAAGGAAACATTTTACATTTCAGCAAAAGAACCCTTTTCTTTGCCAGAAAACAGTAGTATTTTACATTTTCTTCAGAGGTTACGGGATGAAGCGCACCGTTTTGCCATCGGTACACATCGTGCAAAAAGGCTAAAAAAGCTATCAAAGTCACTTCTTGATGAGATTTCTGGAATTGGATCAGCTCGAAAGAAAAGACTATTGCAGCATTTTGGATCTGCACAGCATGTAGCAAAAGCTGGTTTGGCTGATTTGCAACTTGTTGAAGGAATAAGTAAAGCAATTGCCTTAAAAATTTATCAGCATTTTCACGATCGGTGATTGTAGAAGAGAACAATCAAAACAATGCCGGGGTGTATAAGGCTGCCTGGATCCTCGGAACAAGTCCGAGGATGACGGTATTTTGTCTACATATGTTGTGCATTTTAAAGCCTTTAATCGCTCAATTATTAACTCCACGTATTGTCATCCTCGGACTTGTTCCGAGGATCCAGGCTGTTTTACAGACTTTGTAACCCGTGCATCCGATAAAGGGTGTTAACAAAACTCAGTAATTGCATTACATTGCAAGAAAGCCACTCGAAACTTTAATGGAAAGAATGCTCTCAACAATACCAAATTTATTGACATTGACTCGAATTGCTTTGATCCCGATCATGATGGCGGCCTTTTATGCAGGCAGTCAGCTTGGTAGTTGGATAGCTGCTTTGGTCTTTATAGTTGCTTGTTTGACTGATTTTCTAGATGGATATGTAGCACGTGTTTGGTCACAAACTTCCCGTATTGGGCAATTTCTTGATCCAATTGCTGACAAATTATTAGTTGCTACAACTCTATTACTTCTAGCAGGTTTCGGGCGTATTAGTCGCTATAGTTTGATGCCAGCTAGTATTATTTTATGCAGAGAGATTATGGTATCTGGATTGCGCGAATTTTTAGGGGAACTTAAAATTAAAATGCCAGTTACGATGGTTGCAAAATGGAAAACAGCAGTACAAATGCTTTCAATTACATTATTGCTTCTAGGCGGTATCTCAACCTTCGAAAATCATACACTTTTGTTAGGTGAGTGTATGTTATGGATAGCAGGAATTATGACACTAATTACAGGATTAGATTATTTAAAAGCTAGCATGAAATATTTCTAACCAATTAAAACACTTCAACAACATTATTCCCTCTTTTCTGTTGTCACTATGTTTTGACCTTAATATTGCTTTTGAAGCTAACCTTTCTAACATTTAATTTCATAATAACTTAGCAAAATTTCAAATGATTTACCTACTATAAAAAATAGGTAGTAACAAGCTGAAAATCATGATATCAACACAACTGTAAGTTGAGATACATCAAAATATGCAACCGAAGGTTATTAAATGAAATTCATAAGTTTTACGTTAATTAGAAAAAACTAAAAGTTATAATTTTAGTTTTGAATAAGATTAAGAAAATTATTTTGAAAAAATAATAAAGTATCTAAGAGGCATAAAATGGAAACGAATTTTAAAACTTTAAAGGTTTCCGTCAGAGTAGATCATGAACCATCTGAGTTTACTTTTTGCTCTTCAAATATGGGTTTTTGGGATTGGAATATATTAGAAGGGAAAATACACTTATCTAGTCATTTTTATCAAATTTTAGATTATAGTCCAGATGAAATAA
>DAHVSZ010000076.1 GCA_027328625.1 Candidatus Paracaedibacteraceae bacterium
AATGTTTAAAGTTATATGAAACTATTTATTTTCCACTCAACTTCTTAATCTCAACCATTTCATAAAAAATACGAGAAAGAGTATCTAAAAGAACGGCTGTTTCTCGTTCTTGGTTTTTATATTGCAATTTAGAAGATTTGGCAGGGCCTACAACTTCGACTTGGATATCTCTTCTTCCTGCTTTTAATAAAGATGCTTGGATAACAACTTCTTGGTATAAAACATAAGGTTGATTCGATATGGCAAGATAAACACCTGCTTCTGGTCGGCATTGTTCTAGCCATTGATAGACAGTTGTTTCCGTTGTGGCTCTGATTTGTCCTTCTTTTTTTAATGTGTGGACAAAAATGACATCTTCATTTTTTAAAGATAAATTTTTTGATTGGTCAAAAACGACTTTAATCATGTCTGTTTCATTATTTGGAAAATCTACAGGTCCTTTCCAATCTTCTCTAAACTGAATTTCTCCATTATTAGGATCACAAAGTGCTTCTTGAGTTTCTCCAATAGCTTTATCAGGGGTGCGTTCACCTGATAACACATAAACGGGATAAAAAGTAAAATTTTTTGAATCAATGAGTTTATTCAGATAAGCTAATCTTTGACGTACGCTTGTTAGCGTCGATCCCAAAAAAAGGACTCCTTTGTAATGCTTAACTTTAGGGTTGATTTCTTGTGCTAATCCTAATCTATTCAATCCTATATCTTGTATATTTTTAAGTTGATCTTTAGAAAGAGGTATTGCAAGCTTCATCTGCCAACGTTCTTGGGTGTTCGTTTTTTTCCAGGCAACATTTGGATCTATTTTTCCTTGGACGGCATCTGTAATTTCTTCAAGTGATCTTGATTTTAAAGTCAGTTTCGCTTCTGGCCAACTTTGTTCTGGTGGCAATGGGTCATTTTTGATTCGAATACCAGTTAATCCTAAAAGTCTGACAACATCATCTGATGCTTGATTATTTTTGTCAAACAGGTGAGGAGATGTTTGAGGAGTTTCTTTAATGGAAATAAAGAAAAATCCACCCAAGACGATGATTGTAAATATATAGTATTTTATAAAACGCATAATCTTATTCCTTGTTTGGTTTTATGAAGGTCATCTCAAAAACTAATTAATTAAGCGATGTTTAACTCAACAGCTGCTAGTTCGGCAATAGTGATGTCCAATTTTGGTTCTTTACCATCGCCAAGAATCCATGCCGCAGAAAGCCCCGAAAAAGCAAGAGTCCATTTAAGTAGCCGGACAGGATCTAAGTTTGCTGATTTTGAAATGATATCAACTTGCTTTTTGAAACGTTTTGGTGAGGTTGCTAATTTTTCATTTTTAATGGGATTACGCATGATATTGGCATAATCAAAACCCCGTTCACCGATCAAGTGTTTGGGATCTATTGCCAACCATCCCCTTTCTTTAAAATCTAAAATATTTTCATGATGAATATCACCATGCAACACAACAATATCTTGAGGTTTTTCTAAAAGTTCAGAAGCTATGGTATAAGCCGTTCGTAGAATGCCTTCATATATTAAGGCAGCTGGTTCAAGTTCTCTAAACCATTCTTTTAAGGATAAAAGATAAGAAGGTGGAGGGCCTTTATGGGCATGAAGCACTTTAGTAACATCACATATAATACGTGTTGCTTCTTCATCTTGTCCATTTTGAACCATATCAATAAGCGATTTTTTACCCGTAGCACGCTCAAGTAATAGTGCATTGTCTTCTTGAGCAAATACACGGGCAGCACCTTTACCATCCCACCATGTCATTAAAAGGCCGCCCATTTTTTCCTCTTCTTCCAAAGCAACTTTTAACATGGCGGGGTTATTTTTATAAAGTACAGGCAATAAATGGCTGTTGTGAGTGAAAAGCGGATTTCCGTCAGGGACTAAACTCCACAGCGTTATATATTTGTTGAAAATTGAAAGGTAATCAATCATCTGTAGCAATTAGCGAAGAATTAATATCCGTGATTTAACCATAACTTAACATTTCCAATTTTAAAATGTTAGAACCAATGGAATCGAATCATCTAAAAAAGGAGAATATTATGAGAAAAGAACTTTTAGTTCTCGTTTTAAGTCTTTTCACAATTAAAGAATCTGCAGCTATAGGAAAGCCAATGGTGGTAGAAACACCTGATGAAATAAGAGAAAAAGGAGTAGTTGGAGCTACAATGACGCTGCAACGAAGTGCATTAGAAGGAGTTGCTTTAGATATAAGTTCTGTATTGGATACAATGCAGAGTACAATGAAAGCAAGCCAAAAACTTGTAAATGTTGCAAGTGGACTTGATCAAGTGAGTCATGCATTAACTGCTCTGGTAAGTATTATTAATAAAGTAGATGAATTAGAAGGATTACGTAATAATGTTGAGTTATTAACAAGGGGTGAACAATATCATAAGGTTTTAAGAGATATAGATAAATTAGCTGAGGGAACTGAATTCTCAAGATCTATTGATACAACAGAATTGTTAGGGGATAATGTTATGGTTGTTTGTCCTGGCCTAACATGTCACACTTTAAAGCTTCATGGTACAACTGTAGGTTCTGCTGTTGACATGCCTTCCGTTAGAGATGCCTGTGATAGAATGAATTTGCTGTTATCATCTCAAAAAGAATTGTTAGAGTTGGCAAAAGGAACTTTAGTACGAGAGCTAGGAGAATATCAAGCCAAAAGAAATCAGTCTTTTGATAGAATAAAAGATGCTCTTAAAAAAGTAGAAGATTTGCAAAGTGGTATGAGTAAAAATTAAGTAATACTAGCAAATTTTGTAATTTGAATAGGTTTTTTTAGAAGTTGTAATACATACAACTTCTAAAACTGTCGTTGTTTGATTTTTGCAACCAAGTGGATAATATTCGCAACCGCCTTATAATGTTGCGGCTGAATTTCTTGTTCTAATTCAACACTATCAAACAGTGAACGAGCAAGTGGGGGATTCTCAACAATGGGTACTTTATTTGCTTGAGCGATTTCGCGGATTTTCAAAGCAATGTGATCTTTACCTTTAGCAACGACTTTCGGTGCTGACATTGTTTTTTGATCCCATAAAATAGCAACGGCAAAGTGAGTTGGGTTGGTAACAACAGCAGTTGCAGTTGGAATGGCGGCCATCATGCGTTTTCTAGCTCTTTCTTGCCGCAACTGTCGCAGTTTCTGACGGATAATCGGGTCACCTTCTGTTTCTTTATATTCCTCTTTCAGTTCTTGTTTGGTCATTCTCAGTTGCTTGAGAAATTCGTATCGTTGGAACAGATAGTCTAATCCGGCGATAAAGGCAAGAATCACAAGGACAATTAAAAATATCTCCCAAATTAAATCTTGCAGAAGAGTGTAAAGTTCTTTTAAAGACAGAGTAATCCAAGCCTCTATATGGTATAGCTGTCTTTTAAAGGTAAAAAATAGTGCAGTTCCCAGGACAGCAATTTTCACAATGCTTTTAATAACTTCAACTAAGTTTTTTTTCGAAAAAATTCGCCCCATACCTTTGAGGGGGGAAATTCTTTCAAGTTTTGGAGCAAGTACACTAAAAGAAATAGATGTACCAATTTGCAACATGCTTGCTGCTAAAGGTGCTAATACAAGAATGCCTAAAGGAAGAGCTAGGAAAAGTGAAAGCTTACTAAGTAGAGATTTAATGAGATGATTTATTGAGCCTGCCTCAAACAATATTTCGTGCGGCATTGAAATAAGTGGGATGAGTAT
Organism: Candidatus Paracaedibacteraceae bacterium; assembly: GCA_027328625.1. GTDB lineage: Bacteria > Pseudomonadota > Alphaproteobacteria > Paracaedibacterales > CAIULA01 > CANJLN01. The sequence goes on from DAHVSZ010000076.1 coordinate 3,710, forward strand.
TTTAGCAATTTTTCTTGTACTAAAAGGTAAAATCAGTAAAAAAACGGTTGCGCAAGCAGCTAACATTATCCAATGGATAATATCTTTTGATACTGGAACTTGTCCTTCTTTTTGAGCTTCTTCTAAGCGTTTTTGCGTTGGTTCTTCTGTTTTTTGATCATCATCTTTTTCATTATCTTCTGCCATTTCCAACTCCTAATGGTTAAGACATATGAAAAATAGTGCGAAACTGATCATCAAAGAGTTGACCAAAGTTTAAGAGCATACTTGAAATCACAAGCATTAATACAAAGAGCCCGAATCCTATTTGAATTGGCATGCCAACAAAAAAGACCTGCAATTGAGGAACAAGGCGGCTTAAAAGACCAAATGCTATTTGCAAAACAGTTCCTATAATGAGGAACGGGGCAGAAAACTGCACAGCGATTGAAAAGGTTTTTGCTAAGACATTGATTAAATTATGAGAGAAATCACCCAATAACAGGACTTTTTGAATTGGAATCAAGGCATAGCTATGGACAATAGCTTTAATCATAAGATGGTGAAGATCAAAAACGAAAAGAATTGTGCTGCCAGCAGTGGCTAACATCAGAGATGTGATGACACCTTGGGTTGCCATTCCTGGATTAAATAAAGTTGCGTTTGAAAGATTGAGTTGATAGCTGATCAGATTCCCAGCCATATCAAGTGTGCTTAAAAGAGTGCGACCTATGATACCAATAAAGCACCCAATAACAAATTCATGAACAACTAGTGTAAAGACAACAATGTAATGAAGTTCTGCTGTTGGAAGGTAAGCAGAAACACAAGGAGTTAAAGAAAAGGCAAGGGCCAATGCTAACATTGTTCTAAGTCGTCCAGGGATTTCAACCTGACCAAATCCAGGCATAAGCATAACTGCGCCTGTAATGCGTACTAACACCAGGAAAAAATGAAAAAATTCTTGAACAAGATAGTTATGCTGCATTGCGTTATTTTAGCTGGGTAATTGTTAAGAAAAGCTGTTCTGAAAAATTTAAAAGGGTATTTCCCATGTATGACATAAAAACCAAAAGCCCAAGAAACATTGTTATGAGTTTTGGCACAAACGTTAAACTTTGTTCTTGAACTTGAGTTAAGGCTTGAAGAATAGAAACAAGAACACCAACGATTAAAGCGATGGCAACAAGAGGACCACTTAACTTTAAAATGACCAACATTGTTTCTCTCATAAGGTCACTTACCATCATTCCCGTCATAAAAACGTCCCAATGTTACAAAAAACCATATAAAAATCTTGACATACTCCCCCATAACAAGATAGACAAAAGTAATGGTTTTTGTTTTTTAAAAGCAAAAACGTGAGTAATTATTTGTGTGCAATCCAAAAAATATTATGTTGAAGAGTTACTGAACTATGTTTGCGATCGTAAAAACTGGCGGTAAACAATACCGAGTTACAGAAAATAACGTTATCCGAGTTGAAAAGCTGGATCTAGAAGCAGGAGCCAAGGTCGCATTAGATCAAGTCTTGATGATAAGTGATGGAAAAAAAACAACAGTGGGACTTCCTGTTGTTAAAGGCGCTAAAGTAGAAGCGACTGTTTTAGAACAGATGCGTGATCGCAAAGTTATTGTTTTTAAGAAAAAGCGTCGTCATAACTATCGTCGTAAGAAAGGTCATCGTCAACATTTGACTGTTTTAAAGATTAATAAAATTGTGGCAGTAAAGAGCCAATCAGAGGAGTAATTAAGCATGGCAACAAAAAAGGCTGGTGGTAGTTCTAGAAACGGTCGCGATTCTGATGGGCAACGCCTTGGTGTAAAAAAATTTGGTGGTGAGAACGTTCTTTCTGGTAACATTTTGGTTCGCCAACGTGGGACAAAGTTTCATCCTGGTTCAAATGTAGGCATGGGCAAAGACCATACATTGTTTGCAACAGTCAGTGGGAAAGTTGAGTTTACAAAAGGTCGTAATAACCGGTCCTTTATTTCCGTTATTCCTGCGTAATTTCATTATTTCTGTTTAGAAATAAACAACCGTTCTGGAGAAATCTGGAGCGGTTTTTTTGTGTTTCAAAACTAAGAAATGTGAAGAGCAACAAAATTATAAGAGCAATATAACTAAATTTACATAAAATGATTATAAATTAGCCACCTTCACGCCATCTTTGTAGAAAGTTAACTAATTCGATGACAGATTTAGATTGTGTGGGAAAAATGCATTAAGAAGAAGGAGATAATGTTAAACAAACTTTGTGAACTTTACTTCGGCAGCAAATACTCAATCATTTTTTCTGCTGTCAAAGAATGCAAACCATCACCAATGGCTGGGCTGTCGCTGTAAGCAGCGATCTGTAATCCACAGGTATGAGCAGCGCTTAATAGCCCTCCATAGTGCTTGGTAGCATCAAAACGCGTTGCAATAAGAGTTTGAGTGTTAAAAAAATAGTAATTGCGAGCGACTTCTTCAGCATCAACTGGGTTCATGTCAGCTGCTAATACTAAAGTTAAAGGGTAATTCACCTCTTGAAAGAAATGATATAGAAAACTCTGATCTTCTTCTTTAAGCATATTAAGACCTGGTGTATCTATTAGGACAAACTCGTCATTGCGTGGATCTTCGCATCTGCGTAAAGCTTCTGCTAAGTGTTGTTTTCCTACCAACAGTGGTTGTTTCATGGAGTCCAGATAAGATTGTAATTGAGAAATACCACCGGCTTTAATCGTGTCTAATGTTAGAATTTTCACTTTTCTCTTTTGTGATAAGAGAATAGCGGCAATTTTAGCGATGGTAACGGTTTTACCGCTTCCCTGAGGACCAACTAGGATGATGGGTTGTTTGGGTGAGGTTTCATCAAGCCAATAGGGACAAAATGGGATAATGGCAGATAAAGAACGTGTGATACCTATGGGACTTACGATAAAATCATTAGAAAGTTCTTTAAGCCATTGTTCGCAAAAATTGTAACCTAATTGATGCTCGTCACAAATGTCGCAAACCGCTTTTATGGCTTCAAGTGGGTTTGTGTAAACAGCAGAGCCAGTTACTGTACGACGTGGCGTTTCAATAGTTTTTAAACGGGGAGATGAGGATGCATTATCCTCAATAGCTGCTGTTAGGGTGATTTGGCCTTGATGTTCTTCTGTTGCAACGATAATCGCATCCTGACCAAGGGTTTCTTTAACCTTGGCTAGTGCTTGCGACATTGATGGAGCTGTAATTTTTGTTTGTTGCAACGAACTTTTACTCAAAAAAATCTTTTAACTTAAACAGTGTAACATACACCTTCTTGCTAAAAAAGGTAGCAACAAAGACTAAAACTCACCCAAGTAAATTCCCATACTTTTGGCAGTTTTAACCAAAATATCATCTAACTCAACAGCTTGGTATCGATCAATGGCATCGGCAATAGGTACATCTTTGACCTGACGATGTTGCCAGGCAACCATGCGATCAAATTTGTTGGCGGCTATAAGATCAACAGCAGAAATGCCAAATGCAGAGGCAACGATCCGATCCCAAGCGCAAGGTTGCCCTCCCCGTTGAACATGTCCTAAAGCGGTAACACGTGTTTCAGCACCAGTTATCTTTTGGATCTTTTCACCCAAATACTGACCAATTCCACCATACCGAGGTCGTTCACCATTTTCAGATACGGTTGCGGCTTCTCCATTTTCTTTTTTGACAGACTCAGCAACAATAACAAGAGCAAAGTTTCTACCCTTTGCTGCTAAAGATTTAATCTTTTTGCAAATATTTTCTAAAGTATAAGGGATTTCAGGAATTAAAATAATATCGGCGCCACCTGCAACTCCTGCACCAAGCGCAATATGTCCAGCATCTCTTCCCATCACCTCTAAAACCATAACGCGTTGATGGCTGGCAGCTGTTGGTTGAAGACGATCAAGAGCTTCTGTTGCAACTTCAAGAGCCGTTGTGTAACCAATAGCAACTTCTGTATGGCCAAGATCATTGTCAATGGTTTTTGGAATGGTCACAAGATTGAGATTTCCTTGAACGGCTAGCTTGCGTAATATTCGCATACTGCCATCACCACCAATACCAATAAGAGCATCAAGCTTAAGATCATGGTATCCAGCTATAAAGTCTGCAGACCGATCTGTCCTGGTGCCATCTGGATTTGGAAAATTAAAGGGATCATCTTTATTTGTACTGCCTAACATGGTGCCGCCACTTCGAAGCATTGCGTTATCACATAGTTCTACAGTTAATTCTTGGTATTCGAGGGGACGAGTGATTAAGCCTGTCGTTCCTTTACGTATACCAACCACAGTCCAATCATAGGTTTCTTTTGCATGGTAAGTAATAGCTCTGATGGCTGCATTTAAACCCGCACAATCGCCACCGCTTGTTAATACACCTATGCGTTTACTCATAAAATAATACCTTTAGATAATGAATGAACTCTTTAACACTAAGCTATTTACAGATTGTTTGTACAGATAAGGATTGCCTTTTTTCAACCTAAATCTTACTTTGGAGTAAATGCTTCCTCTTTCAACCATAAAACAATGCCTGTATACAAATCTGAATTTTTAAAAATATCTCAAGAACGTGGTTTTATTCATCAAGGTACTGACATAGAAGAACTTGATGCTCTTTTACAAAAAAGCACAATCACAGCCTATTTAGGATTTGATCCAACAGCAGACAGTCTTCATGTTGGCCATCTTGTTGGAATTATGTGGTTGCGTCTTTTGCAAAAAACAGGACATAAGCCTGTTGTTTTAATTGGTGGGGCAACCAGCATGATTGGTGATCCAACCGGTAAGGATGCAGCTCGTCAACAATTAGCTGAGGAAGATATTGCCTTTAACATTAAAGGCATCAACAAGACTTTTGAACGCTTCTTAAAGTTTGGATCTGGAACAACAGATGCAATTTCAGTTAACAATGCTGATTGGTTGAAAAAACTAAACTATCTCGACTTTTTAAAAGATTATGGTTGTCATTTTTCAGTTAATCGTATGCTGACTTTTGATAGCGTTAAATTAAGGTTGGATCGTGAGCAGCCGCTTAGTTTTCTTGAGTTTAACTATATGATTTTCCAGGCTTATGATTTTTGGGAGTTATATCGCCAACACAATTGTTTGTTACAAATGGGTGGTTCTGACCAATGGGGCAATATTGTAAATGGTGTTGAACTGACTCGCCGTATGAGCGGTAAAAGAGTTTATGGGCTAACATCTCCTCTCTTAATGACCTCGGCTGGTACAAAAATGGGTAAAACATCGCAAGGAGCTGTTTGGCTAAATAAAGATAGACTTCCTGATTATGATTATTGGCAATTTTGGCGAAACACAAGTGACCTTGATGTTGGGCGTTATCTCAGATTATTTACAGATTTGCCGATTTCTGAGATTGAGCGACTTGAAAAATTACAAGGTGCAGAGCTGAACGAAGCTAAGAAGATTTTGGCTGATGAAACAACTGCCATGGCCAGAGGTAAGGATTGTTTGCTAACGATTCATCAAGCTGTCTCTGAGTTGTTTGAAAAACAGGGAAATGGTGATTTAAGCCAATTGCCGAAGGAAAAAATTGAAGCTTCTGATTTGCCAATTGGTTTTGATGAATTATTTGTAAGATTTAATTTATCAACCAGCAAAGGTGAAGCACGAAGATTAATTCAAGGGGGAGGGGCTCGTGTAAATGATCAGCCTATACAAGATATTAAGGATGTACTGACATCAAATCATTTTTCATCAGGTTTGGCTAAGTTGTCGGCGGGGAAGAAAAAACACTTGGTTTTGGAGTTAGGGTAAGAGAGTATTCTAAATACCATATTTTTAGCTCATCGAAATAAATCCACTGCTGTTTGAGCGTTTTCAAACACTCCCGTTTAGTCTTCCTCCGGCTTGACCGGAGGACCCATTTCGAACATGTGAAATATACATGGACCCTATGGTCAAGCCATAGGGAAACTCGGGTGCGTTAAGCTCTTGCACAACGCTTAAACAGAAGTGGACTTGTTCCGAGGATCTTTGGGTTTGCCCTCAAGCCGCTACTGCTTTTTCAAATTCAGTCACAACCGGGAAGCTTAAAATAAAGGTTGTGTGAACATTTTCAATAGATTCACAAGCAATTGATCCCTTAAACTTGCTCATCACTGATTTACAGAAAGCCAGGCCAATGCCTGTACCATGCTGGGTTCTTGAATAAAACCGGTCAAAAATATGAGGCACCATCGATTCTGGCATACCTTTGCCGGTGTCTTTAAAGATCAATTGAT
>DAHVSZ010000077.1 GCA_027328625.1 Candidatus Paracaedibacteraceae bacterium
CTGCTAAGTAAGCAATTTCCATGTTTGTATATCAAATTAAAGGTGATTGTTGGCTACTTTAGATGGTTTTTTAGATTTAGGAAAGAAAATGTCGGGTGGTAAGCTATAAATGCTTCAAATCCTTGTATTTTTCTTAATAGTTCTTTAGTATTCAAAAGTAACGCAATATGTGCAAGTTATTTTAAAAGATCATCCAGCATTGAGTTTCCCTTTGGCTTGACCAAAGGGTCTCATGGATCCTCCAGTCAAGCCGGAGGAAAACTAAGTGAGTGAATTGCACACTGCGTGAAGTAATGTTTTTGAATAGCCAATGGCTTATTAGTTTGGACAATTAGATTTAAAGTATATCAAGTTTTAGATGTTTCAATCTCTCTCTCAACGATTAACAGGTATTTTTGATAAGCTCCGCGGACGTGGTTTTTTGAATGAAGACGACGTCAATGCGGCGCTTCGTGAAATTCGCATTGCTTTATTAGAAGCTGACGTTGCGCTTCCTGTTGTTAAGCAGTTTATTGAACAAGTAAGAGAACGTGCCGTTGGACAAGAAGTTATCCGCAGTGTTTCTCCTGGTCAAATGGTTGTCAAAATTGTTCATGATAACTTGGTTGAAATGCTGGGAGGAAAAGCTGAACCTTTAAATCTTTCAGCACCTGCGCCATTTTCTATTATGATGGTGGGTTTGCAAGGTTCTGGTAAAACCACAACGACAAGTAAATTAGCCCGTTATCTAACAGAAAAACTAAATAAAAAAGTATTGATGGTGTCGGTTGACGTTTATCGTCCAGCAGCACAACAGCAGTTAGCGGTTCTGGGTGAACAGCTTAAAATTGCGACATTACCAATTATTGAAGGACAAAAACCTTTAGATATTGCTAAGCGTGCTTTGGATGAAGCTAAGCGTCAAGGTATTGATGTTATTTTATTCGACACAGCGGGTCGTCTTCACATTGATGATGAATTGATGGATGAGGTGGCAGCACTTAAAAAACTTACGAATCCAATAGAAACTTTGTTGGTAGCTGATGCGATGACAGGTCAAGATGCAGTCACGATTGCCAAAGGCTTTCATGAGCGCATTGGTGTGACTGGTTTGGTTTTAACTCGCGTCGATGGTGACAGTCGTGGCGGTGCTGCACTTTCCATGAGATCAGTCACGGGTTGTCCTGTCAAATTTATGGGTGTGGGTGAAAAAACGGATCAATTAGAAGTTTTTCAGCCAGAAAGAATTGCTGGCCGCATTTTGGATATGGGTGATATTGTCAGTCTTGTTGAGCGTGCGGCTGAGGTTGTTGATCAAGAAGATGCTGAAAAGCTTGCAAAAAAAATGCAAAAAGGGCATTTTGATCTTGACGACATGGCAAAACATCTGGAACAGATGATAAAGATGGGCGGAATGTCCGGTTTATTGGGGCTTTTACCTGGTGTTGGTAAGATTAAAGACAAGATTCAAGAAGCTGGCCTGGATGACCGTTTGATTCGCCGTCAGATCGGTATTATTCGCTCGATGACAAAACGCGAGCGTAGAGATTTTCGTCTTTTAAACGCTTCACGCAAACGCAGAGTGGCAAGTGGTTGTGGAATGGAAGTATCTGATGTGAATCGGCTGTTAAAGCAGTTTCAGCAAATGCAAACAATGATGAAGCAAATGGGTCGTCTTGGTGAAAAAGGATTTATGCGTGGTGGTGGCCTTCGCGGGCTTTTCGGACGCTGAAAAATAGAGTATAGATAAAAGTTAAATATTTAGGAGAGTATAAAAGTTATGGCATTAAAAATTCGTTTAGCACGTGGCGGCTCTAAAAAGCGCCCTTTCTATCGTATCGTGGTTGCAGAGGCAACAAGTCCGCGTGATGGTCTTTTTGTTGAAAGGGTTGGGTCTTATAATCCAGTTCTAGCAGCAGATCATAAAGAGAGAATCATTTTGAATGCAGATCGCATAAAGTATTGGCTGTCAGTTGGTGCGCAACCTACAGATCGCGTGGCTAAATTCTTGGGAAATGCGGGTTTAGCACCAAAGCCAGCACATAAGAATAATCCAAATCAAGCAGCGCCTAAGAAAAAAGCACAAGAACGTATGAAAGCAGAAGCTGATGCAGCTGAAGCTGCTAAAGAGGCAGCAAAAGCTGCTAAGGAAGCGGAGAAAGCTGCAGCTGCGGCACCAGTTCCAGAGCCAGTTACAGAAGAAGCAGTTGCTGAGGCGTAAGCTTTATTGTTTTTAAGTAAAAATAATTGTCATCCTCGCATTTATTGCGAGGATCTAAAATTGCGTAATAATAGTCACGAGATCCTCGGAACAAGTCCGAGGATGACATGTTGTTGCTTCTTTATAAGAGGCATCTCGTGACCTCTTCAAAAAATCTCATTTGTTTAGGTGAAATTGTCGCTGCACATGGCATTAAGGGATCAGTGAAAATTAAAACATTCACTGAACATCCAGAAGATTTGGTGGCGTATGGCCAATTGACTGACCAGAATCTAAAACCTTTAAAAATTCAAATAGAAAATATTAAATCTGCTAGTTCTCTTTTAGCCAAAATTGATGGGTGCACAACACGCAATCAATCTGAAGCTTTAATTGGTACCAAGCTTTATATTCATCGCGACCAGCTGCCTGAATTAGACGAGGATGAGTTTTACCAAGAAGATTTAGTTGGCATGGAAGTTTTTGATGATACTGGTCAAAAGGTTGGTACTGTTCAAGCCATTCAAAACTTTGGTGCAGGTGACTTTTTAGAAATTCATCCAGCCCAAAGCTCAAAACCTATTACAGCAATTTTCAATGATGATTCGATTGCGAGTATAGATTTGAAAGCCCGAAAGATTGCAATTAGGGTTGGGTTTTTGTTATAGCTAAAACACTATGGAATAAAAGTAGATTTTGCGTCATTGCAATGACGGTAGAAATTATATTTGTTATTATGAAACTGAAAGGTTGATTATTAAATTTGGAATTCTTCAAACGGTTTTTCTATTATGATCGGATCGTGCTTATCTAGGTAAATGGTTAGTCGTACTGGTTCGCCCCTCAATCATCACCCATCTTAAGTGCTGCAATAAAGGCGCTTTGGGGAATTTCGACATTGCCAAACTGGCGCATGCGTTTTTTACCAGCCTTTTGTTTATCCAAAAGCTTACGCTTACGACTGATATCACCACCATAACATTTGGCCAAAACGTCTTTACGCAACGCTGATATGGTTTCCCTGGCAATAATTTTGCCACCGATGGCTGCTTGAACAGCAATCTTAAAGAGCTGCTGTGGAATCAAATCCTTTAAACGTGAACACAATGATCGGCCACGTGATTCAGCGCGAGTTTTATGAACAATCATTGATAAAGCATCAACAGGTTCGCCATTGACTAAAATATTAACTTTGGCAACGTCACTTTCGCGGTAGCTATCCATTTGATAATCAAAAGAAGCATAGCCGCGACTAACAGATTTTAAACGATCATAAAAATCATAAACAACTTCGTTTAAAGGTAAACGATAAACAACCATGGCGCGATTACCCGCATAAGTAAGATCAATTTGTTCGCCACGGCGATCGGTGCAAAGCGTTAAGATTGATCCCAAATATTCGTCTGGCACTAAAATGGTGGCACGGATCCAGGGTTCTTCAATAAAGTCAATTTTGACAACATCAGGCATGTCGCTTGGGTTGTGTAATTCTATAACTTTGCCATTGGTCATATGCAGTTTATAAACAACGCTGGGTGCAGTTGTAATAAGATCTAAATCAAATTCACGTTCAAGGCGTTCTTGAATAATTTCAAGATGTAAAAGCCCTAAGAAACCGCAACGAAATCCATACCCTAGAGCTGTTGAGCTTTCCGCTTCAAAATGAAAGCTAGCATCATTTAAATGAAGTTTTGCTAGACTTTCTCTAAGTTTTTCAAAGTCAGCAGCATCAACTGGAAATAATCCACAAAATACAACTGGAACTGAGGGTTTAAAACCGGGCAGGGGGCTTTCTGTTAAGCGTCTTTCTTCTGTTATGGTATCGCCGACTTTACAATCAGCCACATGTTTAATGCTAGCGGTTATAAAACCAAGCTCTCCTGGAAGCAGTTTTTCGACAATTTCTTGCTTTGGGGTGAAATAACCGACGCGATCAACTTCATAAGTGGCGCCTGCATTCATCATACGGATTTTCATGCCTGCTTTAAGCGTACCATCAACTATACGAACCAAAATCATCACGCCTAAATACGCATCATACCAGCTATCAACGAGCATGGCTTTTAATGGGGCTTTTTCTGCTTCCTCACCAAATTCGCTTTTAGGAGGTGGTAGCCGATGAACAATGGCTTCTAATACGTCTTGAATACCAATCCCAGTTTTAGCTGAAATTAAAACGGCATCGTGCGCATCAAGGCCGATGACTTCTTCAATTTGAGCTTTGACACGTTCAGGATCTGCTGCTGGCAGGTCAACCTTATTTAAAATTGGGATAATTTCATGATTGTTTTCGATGGCTTGATAAACATTGGCTAAGGTTTGTGCTTCAACGCCTTGACTGGCATCAACAACAAGTAATGATCCTTCACAAGCAGCAAGCGACCGGCTGACTTCATAAGCAAAGTCTACATGCCCTGGGGTGTCCATCAAATTGAGAATATAGGTTTCACCATTTTTAGCTTTATATTTTAAGCGCACGGTTTGAGCTTTGATGGTAATACCACGTTCCCGTTCAATATCCATCGAATCTAAGATTTGTTGTTTCATTTCACGTGCTTCGAGAGCACCGCAGAATTCAATCAGACGATCCGCCAGGGTGGATTTTCCATGGTCAATGTGGGCAACGATGGAAAAGTTGCGAATATTATTTAAGCTCATGCGTTTCTTAAAACTCCGCCACAGGTTTTTTCAACTGAACTGATGAGGTTTGTGCTGAAAGTGTTTAGATCTTCTTCGGATAAGGTTCTATCCGGTGCTTGTAAACATACTTGAATAGCAATTGATTTCTTGTTTTGAGGTAATTTGTCACCACTATAGACATCAAAAATATTAATATCTTGAATTAAAGTCTTGTCTACTTTTTGAATCGTTCTAATCAAAAGATCAGCCGTTACTTTTTGATCTAAAATGAAAGCAAAATCACGAGTAACCACTTGGTAAGGTGATAGTGTGAGAGGCGTAATTTTCTTTTTTATTTCTTTTGGCAGATTATCCAAGAAAATTTCAAAGGCAACAACCGGTCCATCGATTTTATAATCTTCAATGGTAGCAGGATGAATTTCACCAAAATATCCGAGCACCTTATTACCCTGTTTAAGAGCACCTTTGCGGCCAGGATGATAGTAATCAGGGGCCTGCATGTCGATCTGATAGTTATTGATTCCCATTTCCTCTAATACAGCTAATGCATCTGCCTTAGCGTCATAGACATCAACTGATCTTTGTGCTTGATTCCAATGACGTATATTGGTTTCGGCACTTCTAACACCTGCAACCATTTTGTCTTCTTGAATACCTTGCTGCGTTGTTAAATATCGCGAAGCGACTTCAAAAAAAGCACTATTGTATAGGCTTTTGCTTTGATTATGAGCAACGGCTTTTAAATGGTTTGGTAAAAGACTTGGACGCATAACCGCCATATCTTGGGATAATGGCACTTCAAGTTCAACACCTTTGCCAAATTTATTGGCTGTTTCTGTATCAATAAAAGACCAAGTATAAATTTCGCTTAAGCCCCGAGTACTCAGAATTTCTCGAACAACTTGGGGTTGTCTTAAAGAGCGATTGGGTTTTTGCAATGGAAGAGAAGTCGTTGGTAATGCATCATAACCACGCAGTCTTAAAATTTCTTCGATCAAATCAACGTCTAAACTGACATCATGGCGCCAACTGGGAACTTCAACTGTTATTTCCCCGATGTCATCCTCAGGCTTAACAATCTTAAAGCCAAGATGCTGTAACAGTTTTGAGCTTTCGGTTAAAGTGATCTTTTCATCACCACTATAACTGATGAGTTTTTTGTGGCTGAGAGAAACTTTGGTAGATTTAATAATGGCTTTTCCAGCTTCAATCATGTGGCTTGGTACACCACCGCACATATCAATGATATACTGGGTTGCTAACTCTACACCTAAGGTAACTTGAGTTGGAGCAACGCCGCGTTCAAAACGTGTACGGGCTTCGCTAATGATTCTCAAGGTTTGTCCTGTTTTGGCGATACGGATGGGATCAAAATAAGCGGATTCAATGAATACTCTGGTTGTTGTTTCAGTACAACTAGAAGGGATCCCCCCCATAATACCACCAAGTGCCAGCACGCTTGAATCATCGCTGACGGTGGTCATGCTTTCCTCAAGTTCATAAATTTTAGAATCTAAAGCTTCTAAAGTCTCTCCAGTTTTCGCAGGGCGTACAACTAAATTCCCTTTGATTTTGTCAGCATCAAAAACATGCAAGGGGCGCCCTATATCAAAGGCTATATAGTTTGTAACATCAACAAGTGCAGAAATGCACTTTTGACCAACGGCTTTTAAACGTCTTTGCATCCATGCAGGGCTTTGACCATTTTTAACACCTTCTATGACGCGTCCTGTAAAATGTGAACACGCAGAATCGGTGATGGAAACCTTGATGGGGCAGGGGTTATTGCCTGTAATGCCAGGAACTTTTAAATCCTTCAAAACTCCAACACCATAAGCTGCTAAATCCCTAGCGATCCCTCTGACAGAAAAGCAGTCGCTTCTGTTTGGCGTCAGGCCGACTTCAATAACAGCATCATCAAGTCCTAATATTGGAGCAAGAGGAGAGCCTGGTTTTGCATCTGTCACAAGATCCATAATACCATCAGATTCTTCGGCTAAAAGAAGTTCTTCAGCAGAACAGAGCATGCCAAAGCTATCAACAGATCGAATATTGCCTTTTTTCAAAGGTTGCCCTGTAGCCGGAACAACAGTACCGATACGGGCAAAAGCAACTTTCATGCCTTGACGTACGTTCGATGCGCCACAAACAACTTGAAGCATTTGTCCTGAGCCGTCATCAACTTGACATAAATTCAAGCGATCAGCATTGGGGTGTTTTCCAGCTTCGATAACTTGAGCGACGACAAAATCTTTTAACCGTTCGGCTGGGTTATCAACACTTTCAACTTCAAGACCAACACTGACTAAGGCGTCTAAAATTTGATCAAGAGATTGATCTGTGTCTAAATGATCTTTGAGCCAACTAAGAGTGAATTTCATAAAGCAACACTCCCGACACCATAATGATTTAACCAACGTTCATCTGATTCATATAGAGCTCTGATATCAGGAAGTCTGTATTTAAGCATAGTTAAACGTTCAATACCGACGCCAAAAGCAAAACCTTGGTATTCATCTGGATTAATATCACAGTTTTTAAGGACATTGGGGTGTACCATACCGCAACCAAGAATCTCCATCCAATTATTGCCAATACCAATTTTGAGTTGTCCATCTTCACGGCTGCAGTTGATATCCAATTCGCCCGATGGCTCGGTAAACGGGAAAAAACTTGGGCGGAATCGTGCCTTAATATCATCTACATTAAAAAAGTGACGACAAAAATCGGTCAGACATCCCTTTAGGTGCCCCATGTGTGTATTTTTCTCTAAAACCAGTCCTTCTAGTTGATGAAACATCGGGGTATGTGTTGCATCTAAAGCGTCACTTCTATATACACGCCCTATAGAAATAATTCTAAGGGGAGGTTTTTGTGTCTCTAATGTTCTGATCTGTGCAGTTGATGTGTGTGTACGGAGTAAGCGTAAAGGATGATCTTTTATATAAAAAGTATCATGGTTTTGACGCGCTGGGTGATGTGCTGGAATATTCAAGGCATCAAAATTGTGATAATCATCATCGATTTCATGGCCTTCAACAATTTGAAAACCAAGATCACGAAAATAATTTTGGATGTCTTGAATAACTTGTGTTAAAAGATGAAGTTTGCCTTTTTTTTCAGGACGAATTGGAAGTGTAATATCTAAGGCTTCTGTCGTTAAGCGAAATTCAAGTGCTTTTTGTTCTAATTCAGATTTCTTATGAGTTAAAAGGGATGATAAATAGTCTCTAACAGCGTTAATTTCAGAACCTTTAGTTTTTCTTTCCTCATGAGAAAGCTGTCCTAATGTTTTCAGTTCAGCCGTGATTAATCCTGATTTACCTAAAAGATGAACACGGATTTCTTCGAGTTCAGAAAGATGTAAACAGTTTTCAACTTTTTGTTTCCATTCTTGGCAGAGAGGGTAAGTAGATGCTGTCATGAAAGAACCTGAGGATACACGATTTTTATATTTAGATCCTCGGGGCAAGCCCGAGGATGACATTTTTAGGATCCGAGGATGACAATCCCTTTAAGCAGCGAGAGCTTTTTGTGCTTTCTCAACTAAAGCTTTAAAGGCAGCTGGTTGATTCATCGCTAAATCAGCCATAACTTTACGGTCAACTTCGACACCAGCTTTATTTAAACCATTCATAAACACAGAATAGGTCATACCAAGTTCGCGAACAGCCGCATTGATACGTTGAATCCAAAGGCCGCGGAAATCGCGCTTTTTGTTGCGACGATCGCGGTAAGCATATTGTAAAGCTTTCTCAACCTTCTCAACTGCAACACGGAAACATGTACTGGAACGGCCGCGATAGCCTTTTGCCATTTTAAGAATTTTTTTATGACGAGCATGAGTTGTTACACCGCGCTTAACACGTGACATGAATAAATCTCCTTAGACGTGGAAATAATAAGTTTTGACTTTTTTAGCGTCACTTGGATGCATAATGGTCATCCCGCGAGCATCGCGAATCATCTTGTTGCTGCGTTTGCGCATACCATGACGTTTTCCAGCCTGTCCCATTTTTACTTTGCCAGATGCTGTTAAGCGGAAGCGTTTCTTAACGCTGCTTTTTGTTTTCATTTTGGGCATTTTAAACTCTTTCTTTTTATAATTTTAACATGAATATTAAGCAGATTAGGCATGCCCGAGATTTAATAATAAAGTCTCCTGCCACGCTGCATAACAGATCAATTTTATACGGGATATTAGGGGAAGAGTCAAGTGTTGGGTTTTAAATCGTTGGTACCCAAATAACTTTTGTTGTTTTGCCTTTTTGATAGTCAAAGTAATCGCGTAAGATGCGTTCTTTGTCTTGAACAAACTTGC
This sequence comes from Candidatus Paracaedibacteraceae bacterium, assembly GCA_027328625.1. Lineage (GTDB taxonomy): Bacteria > Pseudomonadota > Alphaproteobacteria > Paracaedibacterales > CAIULA01 > CANJLN01. The sequence goes on from DAHVSZ010000077.1 coordinate 9,141, forward strand.
CCCAAGGAATATCGTTTAAGGGCACAATAGCTGCATTTAAAGCATTACGGCTAGAGCGCGGTGTACCGATTCCTCTGGCTAAAACAGTGATTTCAATTGCGTGATAATTAGGGTCTCGGATTGGATAGGAATAAACATGGAACTGTTTGATGTCAGCTAGTTCCATATTGACTTGTTCTTTAACAAGACGTCGAATGGCTGTTTCTACCTTTTCGCCATACTCTATTTTCCCTCCTGGTAAAGTTTTGCCCCATGGGTATTGATTGTGATCAATAAGGACAAGTCCATTAAGATCACCTTCTTTATTATAAACTTCAATGATGGCATTTGTGGTCAATGTTGGGGCATCGGGAGATTGAACGCAGGCATTTAAGAAAAGTATATAGGTTATAAAAAATGCACGAATCATTTATTTTTTTTGCAAGACTTAGAAATTATAAAAAAATTAAAACATAGGGCATATCAATATCAATTAATCGATAAAGATATTTTTTATCGAATGTTTTCTAAAGAATTTATTTATAAGCCAATATATGTTAAAATATAAAAGGAGACGTAGAAATATAGTTGCC
>DAHVSZ010000078.1 GCA_027328625.1 Candidatus Paracaedibacteraceae bacterium
CTGGATTGCTTCGTCGGGACTACGTCCCTTCTCGAGGTGACGTGAAATGGCTGTTTTTCTAGGTTCCAAAATTCTGTTGGGTGGTAAGGGCAAAACATTTAAATCCACAATTTCTGGAATATTCATTTCATTAAAAGGATGATAATTAGAACACCATTTAAGTGTTGCATACCCCAGAAGTTGGTCTTCATTAAAAGCAAGCCAGACAACTCTTTTTTTGTTGTTTTGTTCAAAAAGATATTGTTCAAAAAGAGAGGTAGGTTTATGCCAATTTTCTGCAGCAAAAGCAGCAACAATTAAAGGGATGTCAGTTGATTTTAAAGATCTTATTTCAAATTGATATTGACTCATTTTCGTTCATAATAATCTATCCCTCTGTAGAGGGATAGTTTTGCCTTACTATCTATTCCAGCTTCATGGTTGAGTATAACTTTTATGGTTGTCATTCCCGCGAAGGCGGGAATCCAGTTTCACTTTCTGGATTTCCGACTCGGCCTTTGGCCTCTCGGGGATGACGGGAAAAATGGAGCTTCGGATACCATCTTACCAATTCTTCTTTTTTGCTGTTAAATTTCTCTTCAATTCTTTTGTTAAAGTTTTCGTCATTCACAATAATACGGCCTCTTTTCTGTGCTATTGGTCTCGACAAGATTTTTTCTGTATTAGTTTCTAGTTCATAGCGGATACGATCTTCATAAAATTTCGTGATTATATCTAAATCATCAGGGTCTATGTAGGAAAAATTAGATTCTATAATGTTGAAAATTTCTTCATTAAAAGCCGCCCCCTTGTGGCCAAATTCGTTTGCTTTATCGATTACCTCTTTGATTTCTTTTTCCACTTGTTTTGATTGTTCGGTAGAGATCTTACTATCGTAAGTATGAGAACCATAAACAGAGTGACCCTCACTAATTAACTGTTCGTTATGTTTAAAGCATTTTTTTCTTTGTAAAATCTTGAAATACAAAGGCCCATATAAATTATCAATTTGAGATTTAATATATGCTTTTCGAATTTTAAGACTCTCTTGTACATAGTTAGCCAAGAATCCGCCTAATGCACCTGTGAAAAGAAGAGCTAAAATCTTTGTTATGATGTCCATCTCCTTCCTCTACCTCGGCAGAATATCAAATGCGGCCTTAATCAACGCTTGGGTATAAGCTGTTGTTGGATGGTTGAAGATTCGATCAATATCACCTTCTTCGACAATATGCCCGTCCTTCATTACGATAATACGATGACTCATAGCCCGAACAACTTTTAAGTCATGACTAATAAACAAATAACTGAGCAAATGCTTTTCTTGAAGCCCTCTTAAAAGGGCTATGATTTCCGCTTGAATAGACCGATCCAAAGCGGACGTAGGTTCATCCAAAACAACCAATTTTGGTTGCAAAATAAGCGCTCTAGCGATGGCAATACGTTGACGTTGCCCACCTGAAAACTCATGAGGATAACGGTGTCTCCATTCAGGGTCAAGACCAACCTCATGCATAATATCAGCGACTCGGTGGTCAATTTGTTCCGGTGTCAGTTTTGCATTGTGAACAACAAGCCCTTCAGCAATGATTTGCGCAACTGAAAGACGAGGATTAAGTGAACCAAAAGGATCTTGAAATATAATTTGCATGGATTGTCGAAAAGGTCGTAGTTGTTTCATTGTTAACGCATGCAAATTAACACCATTAAAGACGATCTTGCCTTCTTGGCTTTCTTGAAGACGCAACAATGTATAAGCAAGGGTGCTTTTGCCAGATCCACTTTCTCCAACGATTCCTAAGGTCTCACCATATTTTAGAGTAAGGTTGACTTTATCAACAGCGTTTATGAATCTATCAGGTTGCCTTGAAAACCATGGACGCTGTTTTTTAAAACTTACACAAATATTACTTGCACTTAAAATTGTTTCAGCTCGGGGTGATAAGGGGGTAGGGGCTCCTGAGGGTTCAGATTCAATTAAGTGTTTTGTATAAGGATGTTGCGGGTTTTTTAAGACTTGAATTGTATCACCAGCTTCAACAATTTCACCTAATCTCATCACTGCAATTCGCTCAGCCATTTTTGCAACCATGCCAAGGTCATGACTAATTAGCAATAAACCCATCTGAAAGCGTGATTGAAGAGACTGAATCAACTCTAAAATACTAGCTTGGATTGTGACATCAACGGCCGTCGTTGGTTCATCAGCAATAAGCAATTTTGGTTCACAAGCAAGTGCCATTGCAATCATAACGCGTTGACGTTGACCACCTGACAATTGATGAGGAAACGCATTCAATCTTTCAATGCCATCTTCAAATCCAACTAATTTTAAAAGTTCAATAACACGTTCTCTAGCTTGCGTCTTCGTTAACCTTAAGTGTATCTCTAATGGTTCGGCGATTTGTTTTTCAATTGTATGAAGAGGGTTAAGGGCGGTCATGGGCTCTTGAAAAATGAAACCAATTTCAGAACCTCTAAATTTTCTTAAAATGTTTTCAGGTTGATGTAATAATTCTTGTCCTTGAAATTGAATGGACCCCGTTGGATGGCTGGCCTGAGGATAAGGGAGAAGACCTAAAATGGACAAAGCTGTTACTGACTTACCAGAACCACTTTCGCCAACAAGAGCTAGAGTTTCGCCTTGGTTAAGTTCAAAAGATACGCCTTTGGTTGCTAGTGAGTCTTGTTGGTTTGCCTGCTTAAAAGCAACGCTAAGATTATCAATTTTGAGTAAAGTCATATACGCTCAATGTAAAAGTCTTGTTTTTATTTAGTCTATCCTCTGTGCTCCAGTACGGAAAAACAGCCATCTCTAATCAAGTTTTTAGTTTAGAGATGACTGTTGGTCAGTTGCTAATTAGGCCTTCCTCAACGCTTCCTTCAATTCCTTTTTGGCACCATCGTCCGTAGGCGTTGAAGCATCATCAGTTTTACTTTGTGAAGTCGGAGGAACTACAGAAGCGGTTGCTGCTGCCTTCTTCTTACGCACTGCCATTCTGTATGCATCACGAGCAGGTATACTGACTTCAGCAGGAACGCTTTCTCCTTTAAGCTCCGCCATCATTGCCACATATTCTTTTTCTGCTGTCACGTTTTGTCGAAATTGACGAAACACGGATTGTATTTTGGACATAAAACCACGTTCCTTTTCCGCAGTAACAAATGTTCCAAAACGTTCAGCTTCAGCTTGTTCAGCCTTCATCTTACCTATAGCAGTGCCTAATTCTTGTAGTTGTTCATCCATAACTCTCAAATATTCAGGATTTAGCTTACCCTCTGCGAGACTTCTCGCTTTAGTTAGCTTAGCAATTACATCATCATATCTTGCGATTCGTCGTGCCAAAGGAAGAGTTCTTAGTGTTTTTTCATCATCCAGCTCATTAATTACATTCCCTATAAAGTCCAAAATAGCACCGGCTGCCCCAAAATTTGTGCGAGATTTTTTGCGTTCAACAGGGCTAGGCTTCTTAGCCTTAAACATATCTGTATAATGACTTGCCATCGCGGCTTTAGCTGTTGCCTCTTGATCTATTACTTCTTCGCCAGTATCATCATCCGTTGTTGTCACAGGCTTTATTCCAAGTGTTTCCATCGTTTCCATTTTTTGAGCAGGAAATGCATTCCTTTTTTCTTGTAAAGCTTCTAATTCCTTTGCTCTTCTAAGAAAGCCTTCTTTGTCAGAAATCTCGCCACTTTGTATTTTCTGAACAAGGTCATTTAAATATTGAGGATCAAGTTTGGTTTTACCCAGCAACTCCATAGATACTGGGCCTAGAACATACTGCTTTTGGTTACCCATTTCAACATCAGGTGTCTCGACAGGATCAACTGCAGGTACAGATTTGCTAAACATTTTGTCATCATTGTCACTCGTTGGTTCTATAGGCTCTCTAGTAGGCATCCTTCTTGCCATAAGCTCATCTTCTTTCGTCAAAAGCCTTTTTGGTTGGGCATCCCTCTCTGTACCCTCATCATCCGACGCGTAACCAATGCTGGTTCCCAACAACAGTGCTGCAAAACTTAAACTTATAATCTTTTTCATTTAAAAACCTCTCATTAAAATACATTCTTTAAAATCAAGTGTAATTAAAATAACTAAATAAAATATTAATTTTTATCCGTCAAACAAAATGGCTCTCTATTTGGTTATTTCCAATAAGTTAAGTTCACTTTATAGCTTAACCCATTAATTGTTTCATCATTGCATGATATTCTTCTTTGCCCTGTTTCCTAATTTTACCTCCACGAGCCAATGCTTGAATACGTGCCGCAGCTTTGTCACGACTCAAAGAAGCAAGCGGAGCCTTTTTTACCTTAAGACCTGGTTCTTCTTTTCTTTCCTCAGCTTTCCTGTCAACATCCGAAACAGGGGGCTTTTTGTATTCTTCATCATCCAACAATGGCAAATTGTCATACAATCTATTAAACATAGGATCAACTTCGTCGTCATCAAAGTCACTAGATTGATGTCTTATTCTTTCCCAATACTTAGATCTAAAATTCTGAATAATTACAGGCAACGAAGAATGTGATAACTGACCAAAAACAGTATGAATAGCCATAAAACATATAAGTCTGTGCCGATTTTCTGCTTGATTGTCAGAAGCATTAGCACTTTCTACGTATGAATTCAAAATACCATCTTCATCATTTTGTGCAGACTCATAATGACGGTTCACGATATCCAATGCTCTCAGCATTATTTGACGTTCATCATCATTCGCTCTACGCTTGCTTAGCGTTTTGTATGGCCCCTGCGGTCCTGCATCACCTGTAAAAACAAATTTAAGAATAGCCTTTCTTTTATCCTGTGTGGGGCTCTGCTCAAAATCCGTGGTCATCCTATCTAAAAGCTCAACCGCAGGCGAAATACGGGCTTGCCCCTGCGAAGCAATACCTAAGAAACAAAAAAAGAGAAAAAAGAAATACATACAAAGTCTCTAAAAACCTAGTCGTGCCTTCATACTAAGGTAAATTTATTAACATTGGTTTAAACACTTTTCTTTAAAAAAGTAAAAAGGTTTTTTTATTAATGATTCTTAATTTAACAAAACTATAGGCAACGATCTAATTTTCAGAGTAAGATTCTTCACACAATAAAAAATACCTTCGCTCAAAAATGAACAAAAAGTTATATATTAAAACCTATGGCTGTCAGATGAATGTTTATGATTCTGATAGAATGGTGGATCTGTTAAAACCACTTGGTTATTCAATTACTGAAGATCCAGCTGAAGCTGATATGGCTATTCTTAATACCTGCCATATTCGAGAAAAAGCAGAGCAAAAAGTTTATTCTGATTTAGGTCGTCTCAGACAACACCAAACGAAGCGTCGTGAATCAGGTGAAGACATGATGATTGGTGTCGGTGGATGTGTTGGCCAAGCCGAGGGTCAAGAGATTATTCGTCAAGCACCCTATGTCAGCATGGTATTTGGCCCGCAAACTTATCATCGCTTGCCTGAAATGATCGCACAAATGAACCGTGAGAAAGAAAAAAAAGAAGGCAAAAAACCAAAAGGATTGGTTGATACCGATTTCCCGCTTGAAAGTAAATTTGATTCCCTACCCACACCAACGAGTACGGCATCAAGTGTCTTTTTATCTGTGCAAGAAGGTTGTGATAAATTCTGCACTTTTTGTGTTGTTCCTTATACCCGTGGCGCTGAATATTCAAGACCTGCTGCTGACGTTTTAAAAGAAGCAAATAATTTAGTTTCAAAGGGTGCTCTTGAAATTACGCTTTTAGGACAAAATGTAAATGCCTATCATGGACAAGCTCCTTATTCTTCATCTCATGGCACAAATGAATGGGGTTTAGGTAGGCTGATTTATGAACTCAGTCAAATTAAAGGGTTGGAACGCATTCGCTATATGACATCTCATCCACGCGATATGGATGATGAATTGATAAATGCTCATGGAGAAGTACCTCAACTAATGCCTTTCTTACATTTGCCTGTTCAATCTGGTAGTGATTCTATTTTAGAGGCTATGAACCGTAAGCATAAAGCGCGTGACTATTTAGAAGTCATTGAAAAACTTAGAAAAGCACGCTCGGATATTGCTTTTTCCTCAGACTTTATTGTTGGTTTTCCGGGGGAAAGAGAAGATGATCATAAAGCAACCTTGGACTTAATTCGACAAGTTAAATATGCACAAGCGTATTCATTTAAATATAGCAAGCGCCCTGGTACACCAGCAGGAGCTATGGAACTTCAGGTAGATGAAGAGGTAAAATCAAGACGCTTGCATGAATTACAGGGCTTGCTGAATGAACAACAATTGTCGTTTAATAGAAGTATGGTTGGAACCATACAAGTGATCTTATTAGATCGAAAAGGCAAACATAAAGGACAAATGATAGGGAAAACTCCTTATATGCAATCAGTACCTGTTACAGCCCCAGAGAGCTTATTTGGAAAGTTAGTTAAAGTGAGACTTGAATCTGCGCACGAAAACAGCTTAGTTGGAGCTTTATTATCTTCTGATTCTGCTAATGCTATGTTTTCCCATATGTCTGAATCATTAGAGAGGAACGACGAGGTTTGAGTATAGAACCGAATCATTTTTTAGAATTTAGAGATAATCATCTTTTATCTCAGTTGGTTGGCCCTCAAGATCGGTATCTTTTACAGATAGAACAACGCCTAGGTGTTGTTATAGCTCTTAGAGGAAATCGTGTAAACATTAACGGAACTGAACCTGAAGCAACATTTGCCAAAAACGCTTTACAGTATCTTTATAACCAGCTTTCCAAAGGACATATTGTTGAAATGGCTGAAGTCGATGCAGCAATTCGGCTTGCTACGATAAATTCGCCAATTTTAAATGGTGGTTCTGATGACGGTGAATCCGTTTCTGAAATTTCTATTGCCACAAAAAGACGCATTGTATTTCCGAGAAGCAGTCGTCAGAGTGATTACATTCAAGCCATGCAAAAACATGACATGGTCTTTGGGATTGGGCCTGCAGGTACCGGTAAAACTTATCTATCTGTAGCAATGGGGGTCTCTTTATTATTGGCTGGAAAAATCGAGCGTATTATTTTAACTCGTCCAGCTGTTGAGGCGGGCGAAAGGCTTGGTTTTCTTCCAGGAGATATGAAAGAAAAAGTCGATCCTTATTTGCGTCCTTTATACGACGCATTGAATGATATGCTTCCGCCTGATCAAGTTTTAAAACGTTTGAGTAATGGTGAAATTGAAGTCGCACCTCTTGCCTTTATGAGAGGTCGAACACTCTCTAATGCCTTTGTTATTTTGGATGAAGCACAAAATACAACACCTGTTCAAATGAAAATGTTTTTAACCCGTCTGGGTAATCATTCCCGCATGGTGATTACCGGCGATTTAACCCAAATTGATTTACCAAGTGGTATCCCTTCAGGCTTAAAAGACGCAATGCGTATTTTAGAAAATGTTCATGATATCAGTTTTATTACATTTGATGAAAAAGATGTTGTCCGTCATCCTTTAGTCAGTAAAATTGTGCATGCATACGATGAGAATGATAAAAAGAAGGCTAGCCAAAGAGATGCATGAAGTCTCAATTCAAATAGCCGATGAAAATTGGTTAAGTTGGTATACAACAGAAGAATGGCAAGACCGACTAAGCCAAATCATTAATGGCACCTTGAAAGTCGTTGAGTGGAAACACCCAAGTGAAATTAGTGTGCTTTTAACCAATAATTCTCATTCTCAAGAATTGAACCTTGCTTATAGGGAAAAAGATAAACCGACTAACGTTCTATCTTTTCCTACATTTTCTAAAGAGGAATTAGAAAAAGCTACATCTCTTCAATCTCCTCTTATCCTAGGTGATATTGTTTTGGCACTCGAAAAAGTGTTAAATGAAGCAGAAGAACAAAAAAAATCATTTCTGCATCACATTACTCATTTGGTTGTACATGGAACTTTACATTTATTAGGTTATGATCATCAAGAAAACTTGGAAGCCGAAGCAATGGAAAATTTAGAAATTAATATTTTAGATAACTTGGGGATTAGTAATCCTTATCAATAATGAAACCATCACTCACACTCAATAGGACAAAATCTTTTTACTCGAATATGTTACAGTTTTTTAAAAATTTATGGCGGAAAATTTACCGCCGCTATGACAATGATGGAACTCTAAGAGAAACCATCGAGGAATTAATCGAAGAAAGTGAAGAAGAGGAACCGTCTATTGAATCAGACGAACGTCAACTTTTAGGCAATGTTTTAAACCTAAGAGATCTAACAGCCTATGACGTCATGACTCCTCGTGCAGATATCTTAGCCGCCCCAATCACCATAGATGAACAAGAATTGGTAGCTCAGTTTGTCAAAACCAGAGTCACTCGATTACCCATCTATCGTGAAAATTTGGACAATGTGGTTGGCATAATCCACATCAAAGATGTTTTAAACTGGTTGCAAAATAAAAAACCTTTAAAAATTAATAGTCTTCTGAGAGAGGTCCTTTTTATCTCTCCTTCAATGCGAACACTTGACTTGTTATTGCAAATGCGTGAAACAGGCAGCAAAATGGCCATCGTTGTCGATGAATACGGTGGAGTTGATGGCTTAGTGACCTTTGCCAGTTTAATTGAAGAAATCATTGGTGATATTCAAGACGCCCATGATCAAACACCGTCTACACATGTCCAAATCCGTCCCGATGGAACAATAATTGCGGATGGACGAATAACTTTTGAGGAGTTAGAAGAAGAGCTAAACCGAAAAATTCCTTTAAATGGTCATGATGAAGACATTGATACAATTGGCGGATTGGTGAGCTTTTTAGCTGGACGCGTGCCAATTCGAGGCGAACTCATTACCCACCCATCTGGAGTTGAATTTGAAGTTTTAGATGCTGACCCCAGACGTGTTAAGCGGGTGTGTCTAAGGAATCTACCTGAAGAAAACGTAGTGGAAGATTGAAGATTGTTCAAAAGCTTCATTTATTGTAAGCAAACAACACTACGATTTCTTATTATTCAAAGAAATAATATTCTAAAACATTATTAATAAAAATAAATAATGTTTCAAATAACTTAAAAACAAACAAAAACGTTGACTTCTCGTCAGCCTTTGCTTTGCAATTAATGTATCACAAAGAATTAGTGGAAAAATTAGAGTGGTTAAATGTTTTTGGTTTGTATGCTTATTGCTAATTATTGAAAAATCAATTGCAGGAGATATTGAATCCCCCATAAGTCCTATAGGACCATCGACAAGAGCAACCAGTATTATTTTACACCAGTCCACAACTTATTTTACTGATTGCCCAACAAAAAAAGAGGCGAAAATGGTTTTGTCGAATTTACTTGCAGAGGAATCTTGCGAAGTTCCAATACTTCCGGAACATTTAGAAAAAGCCCTGACAAATATATTTGGACGTCCAAATAACCAACGACAAGAATTATGCGAGTTTCTTGCAAGACAGCTAAAAGATTGTGATTATGCTAGTCAGCTAATAAGACTACACTCATTTTCTGAACGACCTTGCCGAAATTAACTATTTCTTAATAATCAAAGCCATCCCGAATTCGCGTTATTACAACATTTAAAGGACATCAATCCAAACTTGATAAACCTTACCACCCGACATTTTCTTTTAGCGTCATTACAAGCCCTTGATAGAGGCATAGGTACTACACAAGCTTAGTCAAT
>DAHVSZ010000079.1 GCA_027328625.1 Candidatus Paracaedibacteraceae bacterium
AATGAAGATATCTGTTTTTACTTGCTGCTTTTTAACAGTTTTCATGCCTCTTGACCGGATCCATAAGACCCTATGGTCAAGCCATAGGGAAACTTAAGTGGGTTAGAAAATAGACATTTTCAAGTGCATTGGGAATAATTCCTATTCAGACCTATTTAAGGTATCTAACTAGAATCTGCAACGAATAGAGTAAGAAAAAATAGTCATTCCTAAAGCCATCGAGATAAGCGCCATTCCACTTAAAATACTTAAAGCGGAAAATGATGATAGTTGCATTTGCTCAAGTGCATATAAAATAATTAATGAAGGAAGCCCAAGCGGAATTAAGCAGATTGGTAAACTAACATGCAAAATTTGTCTTTTGCTTGCATAAGTGGCGGCACTTACGGCACCAGCAAATCCTATATTTTGAATTCCAACTAAAAACAAAGCTATCCCCATCACCCCGAAATGAACAGTTTGTTCCCCCTTCAACAACCAAGTTAATAAAATAAGAAAAATCCCAGGACACATAATAGAGACACAAAAAGCAAAACATTTAGCTAAGAAATAGATGCTCACCGAGATTTGCTGACTTGTAAGCCATGCAAATCCATCATCAGCTAAATCTTCTTGAATTGTTTGATCAAAACTTTGATTTAGAATGAGTGTAAACAAAATAACCGCAACTGGAATAAACCAGTATTCACGATCTGAATCACCATTCATAAGAACAAAAGCAAGCTGAAAAAAAATAAATGCCAGCAGTACAGGTAGCCGGTACCAAACACCGTTTAGAATTTTGTATTGAAATCGTATCAGCGTCCAAAAATGTATCATAGAAACAATACTACATCAAGAAAGTCCATGATTGTTTGCCTCATCCCCTGCTAAGTAAATATACAAAAGTATCTAAAAGGCTACCTAGTATATCTGAATTTTACCTGTTATTATTAACTAGTTATTAATAATTGTGGCTCCAGACTGTGATTGTGTCACCCTTTAAAGTGAGGTTTAAACAAAATGGGTCAAACTTCGAAAGCTTATTTTACTGAAGAAGAATGGCAGACTCGTTGTGATTTAGCAACAGCATATAACTTAGCCTCTTTGTTTCATTGGACGGACTTAATCTACACGCATATCTCAGCTCGAATACCTGGACAAGAGAACCGTTTTCTTATTAACCCATTCGGACTGCATTTTCATGAAGTCACCCCAGAAAACCTTTTAAAGATAAACCTAGAAGGAGAAATTTTTAGTAAATCTGATTATGGTATTAATCCAGCTGGATTAGTCATCCATAGTGCTATTCATTCAGCACGTCCGGACGTTGGCGCCATTGTCCATCTACATACAGTTAATGGAATGGCTGTTGCTGCTCTTCAAGATGGTCTATTACCTATAAGTCAACATGCTTGCCATTTTTATGGTAAAATCGCCTATCATGAGTATGAAGGAATTGCTGTCCATAACGATGAAAAATCCAGGTTAGTTCGAAATTTAGGAACAAAAAAAGTCATGATTTTACGTAATCACGGCTTTCTAACTGCGGGTTTGAATATTGCCGATGCCTTTACAATGATGTATACCCTTGAAAAAGCAGCTCAAGTACAAATAACCTCTCTTTCTATGGGTTTGCCAGTAGTTGTACCTTCAGAAGAGGTTTGCGAAAAAGTTGTTAAAGATACAGGATTAAGAGGCATAAAAAATGCAGAAACTGAATGGCAAGCCTTAAAGCGCCTTTTACCAAACAAACAGGAAAAAAAAGAAGTCAATACCTTACAAACCAGACTAAAACCTGCAACATTGGCACCTTTAATGAAAAATCTTTCTTTAATGCAGCTTCAAAAAGTAGCCATTAATCAACAAAATATAGATACAACGCAGTGTGCAAGTTATTTAAAAGGCCCACCGGCATCAAGTGTCCCTATGGCTTGACCATAGGGTCTCATGGATCCCCCGGTCAAGAGGCATGAAAACTTAGGAGTGAGAGGAAGAACTTGCACACTGCGTAATACACCTATTTTCTAAGAGGATATTATTTTTTAGAAACAGATAAAGAAATCATATTTCCTGGATGCCTTTGTACTTGTCCTGCCAGCTCTAATTCAAGCAATATGCTTAAAAGTTGAGGCAAAGAGCATCCATAATTTTTTATCAATTCTTCTATAGAAACAGGAACTTGCGAAAGCTCACTTAATAGTCTCTTTTTAAAATTAGGTAATTCATTTTCTAAGTTCTTCTTAGGTAAATCTATTGACGAAATAGAATTAACAAACTCCTGTCGCTCATAACCTAAAGACCCTAAAACATCAGCAGCAGATTCAACTAAAATAGCTCCTTGCTTTAGCAAAAAATTGCTACCCCGACAACGAGGGTCCAAAGGAGATCCTGGAACAGCAAAAACGTCTATACCTAATTCTAGCGCACATTGTGCAGTAATTAGAGATCCAGAATTTTTTGCTGCTTCAATAATAGTAACTCCTTGACTTAAGGCTGCAATCAAACGATTACGTTTTGGAAAAAGAGAAGCCGCAGGAGACACATTTAAAGGCATTTCTGAAATAATGACTCCATTTCTAACCACTTCATAATATAGCTTTTCATGCTCAGGAGGATAAATATAATCTACACCTCCAGCTAAAACAGCTACAGTGCCACTTGACAATGAACCTTGATGAGCTGATTCATCAACACCTCTTGCCAAACCTGAAACTATGGCAAAACCCATTTTTCCTAAATCATGAGCAAATTCATAACTAAGTCTTTTTCCACCTAACGAAGCATTTCGAGCCCCCACTATGGCAAGACTAGGACTATTTAATAATGATAAATTACCTCGCACACTAATTAACGGTGGACAATCTGCTAATCTTTTCATTTTTTTTGGAAATTCATTCTCAAAAGCAGCTATAAGATGAATTGACTTTCTTTGGTACTTTTCCAGCTCGTCTTCAATTGACTTTTGAGAAATTTGTTCACTTAAAGAAGCAAGTGCTTTGTTCACATCACCAAAATACTCCAACAGCTTCCAAAACTTTGCAGGACCAATTCCAGGGGATCTAATGAGTTGAAGCCATTTTATTTTTTTTATCAATAATTCTTTTTTCACACTCTATTGCCTTTAGTGCATTCCTCTTTTAACATTTAAGTGTAAAAGAGATTTGTTAGTAAAAATATTACAATTTAATATGAAAAAAAGAAAACTTATTTTAATGCGCCATGCTCAAGCACAGCTTGAACGTTTTGGACACAATGATCGAGAAAGAGCCATTACCATGGCTGGCATGCATGAACTTGAATCTATCCGCTCTAAACTACAAACTCATCTTGCAGGCGTTAGTTTAATCTTCTGCTCAAACGCTAAACGTACACGTCAAACATTAGAGGGTATTAAACCTCTGATTCCAACAACAACCCAAATTATATACAAAGATGAATTATATCAAACCAGCAGTCATGTTCTTTGGACAAAACTTCATGAGATAGATGCCCTTCACGAATATATAATGATCGTTGCACATAACCCTGGATTAGCCCACTTTGTTCAAACATTACAATCCACCGTTCCTTTTAAAGAATTCCCAACGTGTGGGGTTGCCATTTGTGAAGGAACTTTCATCAGTTGGCATGATGCATCTTCTCTTAACCTCAAACTCACTGAATTTATAACGGCTTAATAAAAGAAACTCTGTGTTAACTAGAAGCGTAAAAACCTGCCACAAATATTATCTGCAACAGGTCATAAAGTATGGCTTTCCTTTCAAATACAAAATTCCAGGTTCTAGAAGCTGCAATACGTAGAGCTGATGAAACCTTGGAAAATTCCTCTCCAAAACTTGTTGTGCTAACTTTAGCGCGAACCAAACTCCCCCCTCCATTAGCTTTATATTCAGAAACTGAAGAAAGTGCAGTAACGTCAACAATGCCTAAAAGTGAAACTGCTCGTAGTCGGCTGAGTTCTGATGTGGTGGGGCATATTTTTGACTTTGTTGGAGATCCTAAAGCTTATTTCTCTTGTCGTGCAGTGGATACTACTTTTAGGAATATAGTTCCTTTTGGTGGAATGATGGTTACAAAAACAATCCTAATTGCCGTGTTTCCATTTTTAGCCTTTGACTATAAAACCTTCTTAAACATGACATTAATTTAATCATGAATTGGTAACAAGGGTTTTTGCTGGTATATTTAGCGCACTTCGACTTTTAATAGACTAAGAGCACAAAGCATGTATCCAACCCCCACATTTAAAATGGCGACTTTGCAAGACGAAACACTCGCAAAAGAGTGGTGGGAAAAGCCACATGTGATGGAATTTTGGGGTGTTCCTGAAGCTCATCTCCCTAATTTCGAAGGCTACATTAATGGTCACAAGGATATCTTTGATTACTGGATAGGATCAATTAATAATGAACCTTATTGTCTTTTATGCACTTCAGATTGTACTACGCTTGAAGAGGAGGGGGATTGGTATGGCAGGTTATAAAAGATTACATCCCAAAAGCAGGTAAGGTTTTTAGTCTGGATATTCTAATTGGTAATGAGAATTATCTTGGCAAAGGGCTTTCAGTTCAAACCATAAATGCCTTTATGGAATATATTAAAGTTGAGATAGATCCGAGCGTTGATAGGTTTGTCATTGATCCAGAGATTATCAATAACAAGGCCATTCATATTTATCAAAAAGCAGGATTTCAGATAGTAAAAGAATTTATAGCTGATGAGGGAAAGTTTGAGGGTAAGGCTCATTATTTGATGGTTAAGAGGTTGTGAGAAAGAATGCTTGATAAGTTTTAAAATTTTGTCTATACTTTGTGTAAACATTGAAGGGGAATAAGATGGACAGTCATATTTTAAAATGGGGGAATAGCTTAGCTTTACGTATTCCTTCTGTATTAACGAAAGAGCTTGGTATGAAAGAAGGAACTCCTATAGAGATTAATATTAAAGATAATCAAGTTATTATTACCAAAAAGGAACTCTATTCGCTGCAGGCATTTATAGAACAAATGACAGAAGAAAATATGAATCATGAAAATTTTGATGATACGTTGGTTGGAAAAGAAGAATGGTAGAATATATTCCTGATAGAGGGGATCTTGTTTGGCTTGAATTTGCCCCTCAAACAGGGAAAGAGCCAAAGAAGAAGAGGCCAGCTTTAGTTATTTCTCCTAAGATTTATAATGCCAAAACAGGTCTGGCTACTGTTTTCCCAATTACGAGTAACAAAAAGGGTTACCCTTTTGAAGTTGTAATTAGTCATGAAAAAATTCAAGGAGTTATTCTTTCTGATCAATTGAAAAGCCTTGATTGGCAAATAAGAAAAGCACAGTTTATTGGTAATACGACTGATGAAGTAATTTATGAAGTCATTGAGAGATTTACTCTTTTATTAAAGTAAATTCATTCACTTTTCTTTCACCTTTTCTAATTCCTTAATAACAGTTTGTGGTGTTAAAAATTGAGGAAGAATGATGGGACTGCTAAACTCATTTGGTCCAAAATGTAACACGTACAAAGGAATACTGTTTCGACCATAACTAGCCAAAGCTTGTGTGATAACTGGATCTTGGTTTGTCCAATCAGCGCGCATCGGAATGATGCCAAGTTCTTTCATCTTTTTAGCCACGCTTTCTGATTCTAGAGCCATCTTTTTATTCACTTGGCAGGTTAAGCACCAAGCTGCTGTGAAGTCAATAAATACAGGTTTTCCTTCCGCTCTTAGTTCCGCAAATCTCTCAGGTGAAAAGGGTTCCCATTCAAGGTTGATGCTTGATTGAAAACCTATTTGTGTTGATTCAAAGGCGATCAAGCTGGCTAAGACGATGATACTTAGGCTTATAACATTTCCAATAAGTCTGGTGATTTGAGGTTTGTGGAGTGCTGCCCAGCCTCCTTTAACCCATGCAGCGACAGCAATTAAAAGTAAGGCTATTAGTAATTTAATAAGTGCATTAACATCAGTTTGATGTCCAAAAATCCAACACAACCAAATAACAGTGGCCATTAAGGCAAAGCCAAGAATTTTTTTGAATATCTCCATCCATGCACCAGGCTTTGGTAAAAAACTCAAAGCTTTTGGGAATAGACATACCATTAGAAATGGGAACGCCATACCAAAACCTAAGCTTGAGAAAATGAGTGTTGAGGTAAACCAATCTTGAGCAATGGCGACTCCTAATGCTGTGCCCATAAAAGGAGAGGTGCAAGGCGAGGCGACAACACATGCTAAAATTCCATTGAGAAAGGAAGATGTATAAGCATTTTTATGATTTTCTAAAGATTGAAGACGAATTAAAGAGGTGCCGATTTCAAATACGCCCCACAAATTGAGAGCTAATAGAAAAAACAAACCACATAAAAAAGCAATAAAAATTGGAGATTGAAGTTGAAAACCCCATCCAAGTTCTTGCCCTTGGTCACGTAAAAAAATAAGAAGAACGCCTATGATTGCAAAACTTGAGAGTACACCACTTGTGTAAGCAAGGCCATGTTTAGTTAATGCTGGCTTGCTAAGATCTTTGTGTCGAGTCATATCTAAAAGTTTCAATGACAGAACAGGCAATACGCAAGGCATAAAGTTCAGGACAATTCCGCCAATAAAAGCTAGAAGTATAGCTAATGCCCATGAATAATCTAAGATTTCACTTATATGTTCGTCAGCTTTTTGTTTTGATTGCACAGCCTCGGAAAGAGATAAAAGTTTTCCTGTAAAAGGAAATTGAATAGTAAGATTTGCTTTTCCAAGAGAACAGATATCACGGCAAGCTAACCAGCGCAATGATAGATCAATTTTACCTTCTTCAATAGGTGAATAAGCTTCCATCTTGATCAAGACCAAAAATTCATTGTCGAATACATTGCTTATTACAGAAGCTTGACGGATAGAATGCGGTTCTGGCCAAATTGTTTCAAGCACTTTAACACCACCAGGAAGAGACCAATTCAAAGTGAGTGGCATGCCCATTTCCCCTGGTTCAGGCCCGTAAATATGCCATCCTGGTTTAACATTAAATCTAACAGCTATCCAAAATGGTTGATCTTTTGGAATTGTATTGACTGTACTTTCAAGATGAACACTAACAGGACCATCTTGCATGGATAATGAATGGCTTAAAGGTGTTGTTATCCATCCAAAAAAGAATAAAACAAACAAAAGCCCAAAATTTTTTTTCATTAAGATTAATTTTCTCTAGAAAGAACAAATGAATTTATCTTACACTGCACTGATAAATATTAGATTTAAAGCTGTGACTTTGCAAAGAATTTAGTGCTCGTTGAAAATGAAGTTACCTAATTTTTGATTGCTAAGGCTCTTTAAATCTTCACTATGATGCTTTGCCATTAATTATGTTTTTCTCTGAAAGTTCATTACCATGTCACAGACAAAAAAAATAGAAGATTTTAACAACATAGACATATCTCCAAGCCAAATTTCTCTTGCTGGTCGCTTTATTGGAGCTACTATGATTGTTGCAGGTACAGCAATTGGTGCGGGTATGTTGGCTTTGCCTATGACTTCCTCGACAGCAGGCTTTAGAGATAGCACATTTTTGTTGATTGCTATGTGGGCCTTTATGTGTTTTATGGCTCTTGTAACTCTTGAAATAAACTTGCGTTTTGGTAAGGGCATTAGTATTGCTGGGTTGGCTGAAAAGGCTTTTGGTCGCTTTGGCAAATGGATGGCTTCATTTGGAATGATACTGTTGTTTTATTCCTTAATGGCTGCATACATAACTGGTGGTACTTCATTTTTAAAGACAGGTATGGAGACAGTAGGTGGAAGACCAATTTCCTTTGGTTTGATGGCGTTTTTGTTTACCATTGGTTTTGGTTATTTTGTGAATTCTTGTACACAAGCTGTTGACTATGCCAATAGGTTTTTATTCATCTTTAAGATGATTGTGTTTGTTATAATGATTTCGCTTTTAATGCCTTTTGTTGAAAGTGAAAATCTGGTGGGGAATACGGGAAACGCAAATGCTTTATGGATTGCGATGCCAATTTTCTTCACTTCATTTGGTTTTCATGGAAGTATTCCCAGTCTTATTAACTACGTTGGGCCAAACCCAAGGACATTACGTTTAGTGATGATTTTTGGGAGTTTACTGCCTTTGGTTGTGTATCTTTTATGGCAAACAACAACTCTTGGTATTCTTCCTCATTCATTAATTGCTGGATTTGGAGAAGAAAATAATGTTGCAACATTTATCCAGCATTTGAATACAGTTACAAAAAGCAGTGTTTTGGGTTGGCTTACGAATATTTTTGCTTTTCTTGCAATTTCAACATCGTTTTTGGGTGTTGCAATAGGGTTGTTTGACTATTTGGCGGAAATTGTAAAAACTAAAAACACAGGCAGTGAACGCTTAAAGATATCGATGATAACATTTCTGCCACCTTTGTTTTTTGCGTTGTTTTATCCTGATGGTTTTATCATGGCTTTGGGATATGCAGCCATTGCTTTAAGTGTTTTGGCTGTTTTAATGCCTGCAGCCATTGCTTTAAAGTTTAGATCACTTAACTCTTTTGTTTCTTATCAAGTGCCTGGTGGAAAAATTCTTTTAGCACTAGCATTTCTTGGCGGTGTTGCAATTATAATAATTGAGATGATTAGTCGATTTTAAATTTTATTGCTCTTAACCAAATAAATTTATTGTCAAGAATATTCACGCGCCAACGGGCCTTTCAGATGTTGCCGGAATAAGCGATATTGGCAGACGTTTTTGTTTAGATGAAATGACGTTTGCATAGACTTGTTTGATGGCTTCAATGCAAACAATTCCACTAAATTTTTGCAAACAGGTATGTCCCGCTTTTTCAATTAGGGGACTGATAGCTCGAACAAAACGAGAGGTGCTTGGTGGAGTGTAAAGCCCTCTTAAAAAGGTTGTGGGCGTAAAATGTGAAGCTCGGAGCAAATCAGAGAGCTGAGTCATTGTATAGGGTTGTCCATGACCAAAAGGAGTATTATCAAACCGAGCCCATAATCCTCTTCGGTTTGGGGCAACCAAAAGAATGTGCCCTTCAGATTTTAAAACTCTCCAGGCTTCACGTAAAAGATGATTAACATTGTGACAATTTTCTAGAGCATGAATTAACAAAAGGCGATCAATTGATTTATCAGGGAGTGGAAGTATATCTTCTTCAACAAGCGAAGAAAGAATAGGTTTATGACATGGCCAACCTAAGACACCTTGCTGAGCAGGCATGAAAGCAAAAACGGAATTTTTATCAAGGTCAAAACTCTCAAAAATAGGAGGAGTATAACCTATACCAACAATGACTTGTCCTGTTTTTGGAGGCCATAAAGTATTGACCAGCCGCCTTATGTCATTTTTAACAATATGACCTAAAGGAGATGCATAAAAATCACGTAAATCAATAACGTCTGTCGTCATGAATGAAGTATAGACCAGAAGATAGTAGATCTGAAAGGGGTAGAATTAATGTGTATTTAATGACAAGCTTTGTAAGGGGAATTTTAATGAGATAGTCTTTGCACATTAGCCTTACCACCCGACAGAATTTTGGAACCTAGAAAAACAGCCATTTCACGTCACCTCGAGAAGGGACGTAGTCCCGAC
>DAHVSZ010000007.1 GCA_027328625.1 Candidatus Paracaedibacteraceae bacterium
AAGCCTTGTTTTGTATATCTGGCTACACTAGGTCCGCACCAAAGCTTCTGGGGTTGAGGATTCTTTAAAAAATCTTGATAATCAAGTAAGTGGTCACGTCTCAGGCTTGATATGTTGATTTTAGCCACATGAAGACACCACAATAGCAACCGCTCAATTTCTTTAGCGTATGAGCGTAAAGTCTCAGGAGATTCTTTATATTCTCGTAAAAAAGAAGAAATTGCTTGTCCATCATTTTTAGCATCAATTAAAGAAGATCCCAATTCTTTATTGTAATCATCACCGGTAAATTCAATCATTCCTTTACCCATATGTTCTGAATTATCAGAGAAAATAAACAACGGTCGAATTGGCTCAAAATTGGCCATAAAACATCCTCTTTTATCTATGCTGAGTATAAGAGTACTCGGAAATTTATTAGATGTCCACCCTAAAAAATTCCCTTTTTCTAACCATAAAATTCAGACAATCTAAAAAGAAAATCCCTTCTCTTCAACAAACCACACTTTTCTCCCGATATGTCGCAAGACCCCATGTGGAAAAAACACTCAGGTATCACCCTTAAGGGTTTTATCTCAAAAAATTTTAAAAGGGTAACTCTGTTTTCAATTTAGGGTGTTTCCACAAAAGAAGCGGTAGAAAAATCTCACAGGATTTCAGATTTGATGTTTTGTGTAGAAATCATTTAGCTTACTTACTCGTTATATGATTGAGAAATAACATAAAACGTAAATTTTTATTTTATTGAATCATCTTATTTTTAGCAGAATGATGGCGTTCTTTTAGATCAACATCAACATATTTATCCGTAATGGCGCCTGAGCTATGACCAGCATCATCTCTTACATGCTCACGGGAGCGTCGTTTAACATCTTCCGATATTCCTGTATGGCGTAACCAATGAACCGTAGCCATCCGCAAACCATTCGCTTCTTCTTGTTTTTCTTGTGATTCTAAGTGACTCGCTCCAGCGTCAAAGCATTCCTGAACAAGGTTTCGAATCGGATCATCATTGGTGATGGGTTTATTAAGGTTTCTAAGATAGGGGATCAACGGTGTCTTTTCGCCCAAAGAAGGAAGAGGGGAGAGCCCAAGATACTTTTCACGATAATGCTGTAAAGCATTCAACATCGCATCACTCACGGCAATTTGTCTTGCCTTGTTTCCTTTGCCAACTGTCCTAAACCACCAATTTCCTTCATGATCTTTAAAAAAAATCACCCATTGTTGGTGTCCATCTTGAAGTTGCAACCAATTCAGAAATCCTTAAATACATCCCATATAAACAAGACAGAATAAAAACGGTGCGTTCATAAGAAGGGTTTTCAATCGCTTTATCTCTTGCAACCTTAAGAACGGTTTCCCATTGTTGGTTAGAAAGCCTGCGAATAACGTGCGCTTTATTCTGTTTTTGCAAAAATTTGCTCTTTTGGCGAATAAGTGCAAAAGGATTAACTTGAACGATTTGTTCTTGTAAGAGGAAGTTATAAAAGCTGCTTAAAACGCTAAACATAACTTTGAGAGCTGATTGGGAGAACTGATATTTGTTTTTATCGGGTCTGAGTCCTTCCTTATAGTCTTTTTTAGAGACATTAACATCAAAGGGGCGCCATTCAGGGTTGGGGATTTTCTCACCGTTAGTTTTCTTAAATCGAGCCACATTTTTAGTGCTTATCCAGCGTTTGGGGGGCTTTAGACAAAACTCAACAAAAGCCTCAATATCCTCTCGTTTATGCTTTAGAAAAGACTGTTTTTTAATAAACCAGCTCCACTGAAGAAGACGTTCTAAATCTCTGCGATAAGCACCAAAGGTATCCGCACTGCCACGATAGCTATACAAAAAGTTCAAAGCCATTTGATAGTCTTTAACAGAAAAATCCAGCAATAAATCTGTTTTGTCTTTAAAATAATGATCCAACCACTTAGAAATTATTTGTTCTGGTTTTTCACTCGCATAGACTTCTTTGTACTGATCAATAACATCTTCAAGAGTATAAAAAACAGCAATAGGACTATAAGAAATTGACATCTTTTGAATCCGCGGTGCGAACACTTTTCTATAACCGAGTAATCAGTATTACTCCGTTTTTATGAGATTATCAACCCCAATCACCTCATTACCCTAGCGGAATAAAATTCCTCGCCTCTTAACACCAGCCATAAAAAAAGCTTTAATACACATAAATTGTACTAGTTCACTTAAAGTCTCTTTAAGAACAACTTTCAACACTTACTCCACTCAATGTCAAAAAATACGCATCATCGGGTACTCTTTCAGTGATGGCTTTTAACACACCTAGATATGCCCCTTCAGCACAAGCGGGGCGATTTGGTTCATCTGCCTTTAATAATTCGACATTATGTCCACGCATAACCATAAATAAGGCTTCTATCACTGGCATCATCTGCTCGGATCTCTTTTTCATATAAGCACGTGCTAATTGCACAATAACCTTATCACAGCGTGGTACAGGTAAAATATCTCCTCCTTCAAGTACGGCTGCAATTGACTTAACAAATGGGCTGCCTCTACTACGATCAGCTTCTAAAGCTAACCCCACCTCCTCATGCGCAATAATATCGTGAAATCGGCTATGGTAGAAAGGAGTCACCCATTTTCTCCATTTCTCATCTGTATTACAGATCTCACCTATCATCGATTCGACAAATTGTATTGTATCAACCTTACACAAACGACACGCCAACACAAATAACTGTCGTAAACTTGGCAAACCTTCATAAGCATACGTTTTATATTTATCAACCGAGGAAATTGGATGGTGTTCTATAGAGTCATCTCCACCCAGTAACAAAAGCGTACGCTTGGCGTTTCTAAATCGAAACTGTATCGTTGGATTTAGTTGTTTAATATTAAGCAATATGTCAAGTAATCCATCTAAATCAGCGGTGCTTTCTGCAAAAGCCCGATCTAGTGAATCTGAATCTGGCTCTGGTAACAGTTTTGCCACAACATCTGCCGAACGACCTTGAGTTGCCATTTTAACATATTCATCCTGAATCTGTTGACGCTTTGTAGTGAGAGCTTCTTGGCTGGTGTCATCAGTATGAGCAGGATGATTCACATCCAAATAAGGCGCTAAAGAAAAGGTACGCAAATTCCTAAAAAGGTCATTTCGGAAAAGTCTTATATCAAAATCTAAAAGTCTGTGCCAATGAAAGTACCATTCAATAAAATCTCTTAAATTACCTTCTAAATAAGTTGGGCGTTGACGGGGCACTAATAGTGAATCTAATGAATAATCAACTAGCCGTGGTTGTAATAAATTCTCAAATCGTAGTCTAGGTGACGGAGGTCCGCCGCCAGCTGCAGCTAAATGAGTTGTTGAAAAAGAAGTTTGAACTAGGTTTTCCAATCGTACAACTTCAGCAGCTGCAGTCATACTGTGTAAATTGAAAAGATTCTGCCTATCCCCCGACAAACGAAGCCTGGTATTAAGAAGCGCATGTCCTGTAGTTCTCTCAGAAAATTGCTGCTCCCTCATCCGAAAACCACCTAAATCATCATCCAACCTATCTGTCCCTGTTGTACGAAGCAAATCCGATGTTAGAGCAATTGGGTTGACCCTAAAAGTTCTTTGAGGAAGAACATCCCCCACTAAGGTGGATGGCATTGCATCACTCTCATCTTCAAAAGTCTGACTGCTACTTACCGGAAGCAGCATTGTTATGTTTAACAAAAACAAGCTTATTAAAAACTTCACTGTATACCTTATTTCTTTGTTATTGCTTTCCATCCACGTAACTTTTACACCTCTTTTATCAAACAAATAGTTTATCATTTGTTAGCTTCATTAATACCAGAAAATTCACTGTCTACTGTTATCTTTGATGTCTATATTTTTTTGTAAGGTTCTCGAAGATTTAATTTAAATACTAATCATCATCAACTTTAACAAACTCATGATTGCCTGCATAAAGTTGGTCAAATGCCGCTAGTTTTGCTTCTTTTACAGTTTCAAATTTTGGCGATAAAATGTTGTCATCAACCTCGGTTGAATAAACAACGTCTCCTTCCAGCTGTTTACTCGAAATAACAATCTTGTGTTCGCTATGCGTAATAGAGTGATTTCCATCTTCTACTTTCCATTTTTTTAAGGTTGGAAATCTTTCTCTTTTGCCACTTAAATTAACAAACTCACGATGACGCAATTTAACCTTTCGACGTATCTCTCTTTCTTCATCTTCAGCGGTGTTAGCGGCTTCCATGTAACCAGCACATATGCATCCAACGTCCAGTTCCTCTGTTTGTTTTTCATGTCTCAATCTGTGGATAAACCTAATGCGTTCTCTTTCACACATACCACATATTTTATAGTTCCCTCTTCCCAGATCCTGAAAACCAACTGATTTCCATTCTCTCTTTTGGGTTTCTTCATCCACCCATTTACCAGATGCCCCCTTCCCTCTTGGTGCTGTTCGCCTGGCTTCTTTACAATCGTGACCCTCAGGACACACATGTTCACTACAAAACACATTTGTTACAAAACCTATGGATAATAAGAATAAGCAAAAAATCTTCTTCATCATTTTCCCTCAATCAAAAGGACTATTAATTAACATAATTACTCTGTAGGCTCGCTATAATAGAGATTCACATCTATGTCACGCTTGTTAATTTTATGGATCGCTCTTTCAATTCTTTGACTTGGTCTTTCACCATCTTTATAGGTCATATTCAATCTCTGAAGACCCAAAAAATACCGTTGAGAATTGCTTATAATTTCTTCAAATTCTGGCGAGTTTGGGATGTTTGTTAGAGTAATCTCCAGGCAGACACACATAAAAAATGGATTTTTCAAAAGTTCTAAATCGAGAGGATCTTCACAATCTAAAGAAAGATGACGATGATGTTGAAAAAAATGAGCTCCAACCCTTCTCACTAAATCACTCTCATAGGAAATTGGAGTCGCAAAAAAACGTTTAACATCATCATCAAACTCTGAACTCACTGAAGAACTTCCATAGCTCCACACATCTTTATTGTTAGGATCTTTTGTCTCATCAACAACGGCACGAATTTCTTCAATTTCATCTTCTGACAGAGGATTCTTCATTTTTTCCAATTTTTTAATCAGTTCATCTTCCGTCATAGATCTTATCGGAAAGGATCTGCCACTATTTTTTTCTTTCCAAAACCTAATTCCTGCTAATAACCATGGATATTCTCTATGAGATAAATCAACCAACGTAGTTGGCGTTTCGCCAGAAGTCACAGCATTAAATGAATCAAGTAATCTTCTATAAAACACGTGTACATGAGGAACTGTGCTTGGTACTGGCAAAAAACTCCCGTCTGCTAAACCTTTTAAGGTGTGCAAATAATCATGATATACAGGCCCATACTGAAGTGGACGTACAAGTGTGTTTAGTATCCTGTTTCGAACTGCATTTTCTGCTTGCACAGAACACCTACCAGAACCGAAGGCTAGTGGCGTTGATTCCGAAATTGGAACTATCTGACTATTAACAACAGTCAGAACTCTTCCTGTTAGATTGCAAATAATTCCAGCAGCTACCTTATTGAAAAAATAAGGTAGTTTCATTGCTGATGTTTTATAAATTCTACGACCATGAACTTTGACCAAATAGTTGTTTACGTCTGCCGGACTTAAAGGACACAAACAGGTCAGAACTTCATCGGCTATCCATGACGTTGTGAGAGCATTCATATGCTCTTCGGGAGAAGCTAAAGGATTAATGTTAATCACACTTAAAATATAAGAGGCTGATTGAGGTGATCCTCCGCGTGCAGCGAGCACATACCATAAAGCAGCTTCTAATAAAGGATGTGGTTTTCCATCTAATTGGCGCAAACAGATATCAGCGTACAATTCTTGTGCAAGAGGATGATTCCCTTGTGAGGCTTTCTTTAATAGTTTTGCAGCTTCTTTGAATGCGCCACCAACATATAACTCAAATCCTCTATTTGCATCGCTTACAAGAGTTTGTTCAACCCATACTCTTACAAGTGCACTAACCTTGCCTTCCTCAGATAGATGATCAAATAATCTTTCTGACAATGATAAAAGATAAGAAATGACATCACCGTCATTTGCTTCTGCTGCCCGAACGTACCAAAGAGCTGCTTCTTCGAGAGGATGTTCATTGCCATCTAAACGACGATGACAAATATCGGCGTATGCTGAGGCAAATTCATAGTAGCCTTCTTCCAGAGACTGACGTAATAATGGTGTTGCCTGAATATATTGACCTTCTCTATAGTTCTTTAACCCCTCTAATCCACGTTGATATGTTTCTGAGTAATCTTCCTCACTACCCAGAGCAATAGAACAAAAAGATATGTTTAACAGACATATAACTAGAAAACAAAAAAGCTTCTTCATCTTATATGTCCTCATTTGCGGCATGAGCGACGTAAGGTTGATAGATATGAGCAGGATCAGAGACAACACTTGATGGTAATTTAAACGCCTCCCCTCTTTCGTAACCAGCAAAAAGGTGTCGATCCTTTCTTAGAGAATAGTAGGGATCTTCAGGGTTCAGAAAAGGCCTATCAACATATGATTTACAACCAAGAGAGCGGACATAGACAGGAATGTCTAAAGTAAGAGTATGACAACAACCAGCCAATGTATCTCCACAACACCAACACATGTCATAAAAGGAGCATATATCTAACAAAGCATGTTTTATAATGGGAGTTGAACTCTCATTGCCTCTTGCTTTTTCCATAAGCACGCGTGTGAATTTACCAATCTCTTCTTTTACATACATCCAAATTGCTTGCTCACTGTGAAAATAGAGCTGACTTAAAATATCGTTCGCATCATCATGAACTACTATGTTCAAATGGCTTTTGATACGAGTTGTCCCAACAATAGGTAGCGGCATCTCAAGTTCTTTATCCATCACCTCCTGAATTCTTACTTTATGAGAACCATAACGACGATCACTCATTTGCTGTCTTTCTCCACCAACGTAGGACATCGTGATGAATTTTAATCCGTAATGTTTATACGGTTTAAGAGCTTCTCCCAGCCTTTCTTCAGAAAGAAGCTTAGAAAAAGTTTCGATTGTGCCGCCATCTCTCAGATCACTTGCAGGCCATCCACTGATAAAGAAAAAAGGAACTTCAACTTCTTCAGGTTCTTGACCATCTACCATAAAAGTCAGACGAGCAGCAGCAAAGTTTACTTGCACAGGAAGATATTTCTTTTCATTATTAATGCTCCTCAGACGCTCAACAGCTCTTGATGTTTTTCTGTACCAACTATGACTTTTTGGTATTTCTTTTTGCATTTCAAAAGATTTAACCCACTTTCGGCTCCCTTCTCGGTCTTCATCTTCTGCTTTAATCGCTACCAGAGGCGTTATGGAATAACGTCCATTGCTCATGACTTTATGAAACTTGCCATAGAGTGTTATCCGCTCTTGTTTGGAACCCAGTAACTTCTGAGAAGACGAAAAACCTCTCACACCTGCTTGTATACTTTCTTCTGGAAGTCTTCTTCTATCTTCACTTCTTCCTATTTGAGTAGGGGGTTCCTGAAGTTTTTTAATGTGACTAACTGAAGAAAAGCTGCGTTCCCTTTTTTTGTCATTAAACTGGACATCCTCTCCAACATCAGCCCCGAATACATGAACGGATAAAGAAGTCATCATAAAAAAAATGAATAAGAACAAAGGCATCAAAAAATTCCATCCATGAACGACTTTTTAGTAAAATACTAGTGTCATAAACGATTAAAAACCCGTTGGAATAAATTCTATTTTCTAGGTTAGGTTGAAATTGACGTGGTTAGAAAAAGCATCTGAGATGCTTAGAATTTGCCCTTATACAAATCTTGCATAAATTTAACCAAATCAGGATCCATTTTTTCACCAGCATTTGATTGTCCTGTCAGACTATGAGTATGAACTAAACAAGCTGGAAAATCTGACATGCTGCTCTTCTTGGATTTTTTCCAATTAAAGAAACCAGGAGAACCACTGTTTCCTTTAGATGTATCAACAGCATAAGAAACAACCCCCTTATGATTAATTCCGAGAATGGGGCCTGAATGAGAATACATTTCTCTTGGTTTCTTTTCTCCAGGATAACCAACAACATTAACTTTTTTACCAAGGTATTCATGAGGTTGATCAGGAAGATAATGAACACCCAACGCACCTACATGACGATCAAGAAAAGAAGATTTGGACGTTGGAAGAGAAACAATACCAAAATCACGGAAATCATGTCTAAAACTGTAAACACCTCTAATCCCAAGAACAGTATGGGTGTAGGAAGGCCCTGTGTTATCTTCCCTAAACCCAAAGAAAACATTAATTGATAAATTTTCTTCCTTAAAACCGTAGCTTGGTAAAGTAATTTTTCTATGTTGGCATGTTTTCTTTATGAGTTTTTCCTCGACAAAAACATTGTGCCCTGCTGTAACGATTTGGTTGAGAGGATTTCTAAAACCGGTTCCGCTAAATACAAGTTCATCGTGAGGTGTAATGTTATAAATCATTCTCAAGTAAGCAATGGCCATGTAAGGCGGCTCTAAGAGATTTTTAACAACAACGCGTCTGTCACCATGCCCAAGTAGAGCAAGTTTTTTGCCACTACGTCTAAACAGCTCCTCCTTCTGTTTTTCTTTTTCCTCTTTTTTATCGTCATGGACAAACAGTGTTCTCTCATCAATGCGCTCTACGGTCACTCCTTGACTATCTTCAACAAAAAAATTCTCTGGTAATTTATGGAAAGGCAATCTTCTGGTGGGGGTAATTCCGGCAAAAAGCTTTCTCGTATCTCTTTCCTCTTTTTTATCGTCATGGACAAATAATGTTCTCTCATCAATACGTTCTACGGTCACTCCTTGTCTGTTTTCAGCAAAGAAAGCTTTTGGCAATCTTTTGAGGGATAATCTTTTAATAGGGTTAATTCCAGTAAAAAGCCTCTCCATGGCCAACTCTGTAGAACCAGCCACTTGTACATTAGTGATTAAAAGTGCGAAAAAAAGAAAGAGTTTAATATTCATGGAGAACACCGAAAGTCACAAATTTTCCTGCGCAAGCATAGCATACAATTTTAACACCTGATAATGAATTATAAGCATTCATACTCCTTGAAACTTGTTGAAATGAATTCCACCCTCTATGCTTAATGACCAAGCTTTTATTATTTTTTCTTTCAATTGGATCCTTCGCTTAAAAAAATAATTCGGAGATACTTTATAGATTGGCCAATTTTGAAAGCTCATCTTTTCCCATTACGTGATTGCTTTCCAAATCTCGGTTGCTGTCTTCTTTCTTGTATTTCTCTTTGAAGCTCATATAGTTCCATATTCAGATATCTACCTTTCTCTATTCCTAACCTTTCCGCCTCGGCTCTTATTGCTTTTGCCTGTTCAATTTCCTTCTGAAGTTCGGATATCTCCATATGGGCACATCTACTTTTCTCAATCCCCAATGCCAATGCTTGAGATCTTATTTCTTGAGCTTGAGCTTGTTTCTGCTGCGATCTCGAAAAAGCCGTATTGCTATGCTTGTGGTTATTGTTATCTCCTGTGGGTGGTTGTTTTACTGCTGTTGCTTTATGTTCCTGGTCTAATTCTTTTGTTTGTTCACCTCTCAAATAGGGAAGGACTGTGTTTTTCAAATCATCATTTGAAAGAGTTCTAAGATCAACCCCCTCCAAAATACCCAATCTTTTTGCATGTGCTTTATAGCGCGCTCTAAACTGTGCGGGAGTTTCTTTTTCACACGAAACAGAAGGAGAAACTGAACTCGATAGCATGACAAATGCTAGAAGAGAAAGTGTCGAATAATTTTTCATAACAGCAACCTTATTTAAAAAAATAAAAGACTCAACCAATTTCACGAGACTAACAACAAGTGAATTTTATAACAGGAGAAAATCTCAAAAATGTGTTCTTATACGTTGAAAATATCCTGTCTAAAATTGGATTTAGTGTAGAAAACAACCTGCTGGTTTCTGAACCGTAATCTGTACAACACATAACCTTCAAAATTTAACAAAAATCTAATTGGCTTTTTAAATAGCCCACGCTACGGCATGCAATGCTCCAGAAGTATCTAGCTTCTTAAGATTCTGCTTTTGATCGCAAACCATCTTAAAAGCTTGGTGTCCTGGAAGATTAAAACTAGCCGTTAAAGAAAGTCCTTGTCTTTCTGTGGCCATTGAATCGGCAGAAGAGGTAATAATACCAAATGTATGAATGATGTCTGGGTGCTCAGGGGATACCCAAAGATTCGAGAAAAAAGAAGAAGAAAACCCTAAAAGAGCTTCCCAAGGTTTTTCTTTATCAAGCGGTAAACGTCGTTTTGGTGCTTGCAATGTTAATGAATGGGAACAAATACGCAGAACATTTTCAAGGGGATCTAATTGAATATCAAAGGCTTCTCCTGCTTGCAAAAATTGTCTTAACTTCACACGCTTACCAACGGTCTGATAAGTTCCTGAGGTACCTGTCTCGAAAGTAACGGTATAATTAAGTGACAATTCGGATTTTTCCAGATATCCAGAAGATAAGGATGGCAACGGTTTTGGTGAATAGGACGCCGCTTCTTTTTCAACTTGATCAATTTCTTTAAAAATTTCCCACACATCTTTGTAACGACCTAAAGAAAAGTACTTTTGAAATTCTCCTTCAGCAAACTTGTATCCTTTTCTCTCAAAGGCATTCTGACAATCTCGTTGCAGATCATCAAACCATTTTTGCCCCTGCCCTACATCTTGATTTAGAACATGAAGCACGATCGTTTTAGGTGTTTCTAAATCTATTGATTCCTTTACTGGTTTTGTATCACCAGTTGTAACACTCGATCGAGGTATCTCACGTCCTCGCTTTTTAGAGCTGATTGGATTTAAATCATCTTTCTCAGCAGAAAAGGCTTTCTCAAAAGTTGAAGTCATGAGCAAAATGAACAACAACGATAAAATCTTCATAAACGCCTCCAAAATTTGATGAAATCAAAACTCTCAGTAACGACGAGATATAACCTGGACCATTATCTTTGGTTTAGAAACGTCAATCTCATAACCATTTCTTTCACACTCACGAGTGAATCTATCCCATTGTTTGTCTTTTGCCTTACAAGTTGTTAGGTTAAGTTTATTCCAAATGGCCAACATTGCATTGTGTTGCGCTTCACTTTCATCCTGCCCTGTTGCCTTTTGGACAATAGTGTCGCCCTCTTCTGTATAAATTGTCAGGGTAACTTGCATTTTTCTTTGACTGGAATCATCCGATCTTTCAATATCATGAGCTGTTGGACGCATTGCTCCCCCATTTGCAGAGGCTGGCACTGCTGCTTCTATCTGAAGCATTATTTCTAAGACGGGAGATAAGACATCAAATACCCTTCCTGTTTTACAAAGGGGAGGATTGTCTGCTTTCCAATCCAAATTGATAGCACCAATAAGAGCTTCAAAGGCATCTGCATAAACCTTGCTCTCACTAGAACTCGGATTAAAACGTACAAATTTAGAAAGACCCAAAGCTCTATAACGATCAGCAAAATAGGTGTTTCTGGTTTTGGGTTCAAAATATTTTTGCATTTCTCCTGGTGAAGAAAAACTATCAAAATCCATTTTTGAAGCAACAAGTCCAGCGATAAGCCTATCCCCAATAAATTCCAATCTCTCGAAAAGAGTCGATCCTGGTACACTACTGTGAACAAAAGCCGCCTTTAAAAGATCAGGGTTTTTAAAAGGATATCCTGTAATGCGATTAATTTTTCCGATCTCTTCTTTTGTAAAACCCTGAATAACCGTTCCTCGTGGCGCTTGAGCCACTCCAGCTGATAATGGAAAATTAGGAATGCTTCTTGTTGTTTCTTCGTTGACCCTCCTCGATTCTCTTTCTTTTAAGGCTAAAGTTCTTTCTAATTCCTCTTTGCTTCGTCTTAAAAGACCTAATTGGGTTTCTACCTGTTTTAAATTCTCTGCTAGTCTAAGCTTTCCTCCTTCAGATTCTCTGAGGGCTCTATCCTTAAGGGTAAGAGATTCTCTTAAACTCTCATTCTCTTGTTGCAACTCATCCGTCTGCCTTTTGAGCTGTCTATAACAACCACTTAAGGCGTTTTTGTATTCTACCAAGCCAGCAATTTGCCTGGATAAAGCAACTATATTAGCCTCTAAACTTGCGTCAGAATTGGCTGCAAAAATACCTCTTCTATCATTTTCAAGCGATCTTATCGTCTCTTTGGCTCTATCTCCTAAAACAACTGTTTTTTTACCATACCCAAGGAGATTGCCTCCGACTGCAACCGTTTCATCTCTTCCATCTAGAGGGATGCTTTTAAAGTTTGTTCTAATCCCATGAGAAGAAAATCCGTCAATCAAAATGATTGGATCTAGAGGGCAAGCCGCAGAGTTTGCTAAGATCAGAACCAAAAACACAATCAGAAAATTATTTTTCATCAATTCTATGTTTTCCTTTGTTTAGATAAAACCAAATAGGTAAGCTTTAAATCACCATCATTCTCAAACACATATCCCGCCCAAGAAATAACTCGGCGATACCTTATAAAGATTGGCTAATTTTGAAAGCTCATTCGTTGTAATTGCTTTGTAACCACCTTCATATTGTTCTAAATCCTGTACAGAAATATCAACCGCCTTCGATACGTACGTCAAAGCCAACCCAAGTCAGCAACGATGCTCTCTTAGGCGTCGACACAAGTACTCTGTTCCATAAGTCACATACACTGACATCTCTTCTCCTTCATCTTATTCAGAGTGTTTTTTCTGGTTTTTGTTGGCAATATTGACGATATGTTGGGCAGTATGCCCTATTTGACAAACACTGCTTTCCATCTCTTTTAAGAGACTTTTAATTTTATCCCCTTCTCTTTCACCAAGTTCTCCTTCTTTGATGGTTGCCATAAACTCGATCAACAGAGAGTGCGTCTTCTCCATCAAAGACAGGTATTTCTTCAATTCTTCAATTTCCAAGCTACTTCCAGACTGTTTTGACAGAAGCTCTCCCCTTTTGGCTTCCATTTTGGAAGATTTCACAATTTATCTCTTCAAACTTGTCTGTACGCTGTCTCGTGCCTATTTTATAGTCGAAAGTGCCCCTACACTATCCCTGTGTGTAGTTTTAACTCTTCGATAGGTTTTCAAACAGGTTAAAACAAAAACGTTTTTCTAATGAAGATTTATGATACCCTCTGTGATTGTTAAGTACCTTACTTACGAAAGCTCTACAGTGCCAGAATTACCCGAAGTTGAAACTGTCAGGCGAGGGGTTCTTCAGAATAAGATTTTGATCAATGTTCAGACCTTTAGAGAATGTTTACGTTATCTTTTTCCGCCTTCCTTTACCAATCGCCTCAAAGGACAAACGATTAAGGCTTTAGAAAGGCGAGCCAAGTATTTGCTATTTCATTTAAGCAATGATCAAACGTTGATCATCCACCTTGGCATGTCAGGAAGATTTCGATTTGATCCTCCAGAAGCATTCATCCCTCAAAAACACGATCATGTTATTTTTCAAACGTTTCACAACACAATTGCCTATAACGATGTTAGACGATTTGGTTTGATGGATTTAACGCCAACACAAACTTGGCCCGATCATCGTCATTTCAAAAATCTCGACCCTGAACCTTTTGATCGAACCTTTGATTTAGGATTGTTCCATAAAAAACTCACTCATCGTCAACAACCCATCAAAGTTGCCCTTTTAGATCAACAACTGATTGTTGGGGTTGGTATATCTATGCCAGTGAAAGCTTATGGCACAGTGAGATTAATCCTAATCGCTGCTGTCATTCTTTGACTTTAAAAGAAACAGCGAAATTGCTTGCCAACATCAGAGATGTTTTAAGTCGAGCCATTGAGGCAGGGGGATCAACTTTAAAGGATCATCAACAACCTGATGGTAAACTTGGGTATTTTCAGCATCAGTTTTCTGTCTACGGCCAACACCTCGAACCTTGTTTGCGGCTGGGATGTAAAGGTTATATCAAGAAGATTAACCAAGCGGGTCGATCTACTTTTTATTGCGAGAGTTGTCAGAGATGATTTTTTTTCATCAATCTCATGTCAATTTTTCAGTATCAATTTTTAAGTTGCCATCTCTAAAAATATTAGCTACGTTTTCTGCGTC
Source organism: Candidatus Paracaedibacteraceae bacterium (assembly GCA_027328625.1). Classification (GTDB taxonomy): domain Bacteria; phylum Pseudomonadota; class Alphaproteobacteria; order Paracaedibacterales; family CAIULA01; genus CANJLN01. The sequence goes on from DAHVSZ010000007.1 coordinate 14,106, forward strand.
GACAATTCTATTACCTAGATCCTTATGGCTTTAAGCGAAAAACAAAACCAACTCATCGCAAACATTGATTTTAGGGTGAATCGTATTCTCTCAAAGAGCGATTGTGAGAGGGATATATTAAAACCTCTAACGGAAGTCAGAGTTGATGACTTTAAAATTATCTTACAGGCTTATGAAAAAGGGAAACTGAGGTCGTATTATCAACGCTACAAAGGTTTTTACCAGTTGGTCAAATTATTGGACGAGATAGCGCTGAGGCTTTCTCAAAGAAGATGTTCTTCCCCTACGACTCTTCATTAAGAGTAGGTTTAGTTCAGCGACTAGAAACAGCGAGACGTTCGTCAAAGTTTAAAACATATTGCTTGGCAACATCTTTATTTTTAATCACAATGATGTTTTCAGCATTGCGATATTCGGCTGCTTTTGTAAAATTATACGAACCTGTTAGCACAGTGGTATCATCGACAATGATAATCTTGTTGTGTGCAATTGCTGGTTTCTCATCGAAAAAGATCTCTATCTCTTGTTGTGCCAATTCTTTCATTTGGGTATGTGAAGCTGTTCGTTGGCTTTTATCAGCGATCACCATCACTCTGATTCCTTTTAAATGAGCCTTTATCAAGGCATGGGCAATCTCTTTGGATGTAAAAGAATAACTCTGCACCCGAATCGTTTTCTGAGCTTTTTGAATTGTTTCCAAAATAAGAGGAAGACACTCATAGGTTGGTGTGAAGCACGTCTGACAAACAATGCCCTCTTGACTTTGAATAAGTGGAGGAAGAGAAGGAGTTTTAAAAACATCCTGTACCGTATAGCCTGCACCAAAAGAAATAACAGCTACGCTCAGTAAAACTGGATCCTTTAAAAAGGCTGTCCATAAGGTAAGAAACTTAAAAGATTTTCGTCTTCTCAATTAAAGCCCCCTACCCTATTTTGTGCCGTTAAGCTTATTTGTTAACGGATTCTTTCAGCTCTTTACCGGCTCTAAAGACAGGACGTTTGCTGGCTTTAATTTTAATTGTTTCGCCAGTTCGTGGGTTACGGCCATTTCTTGCTGCTGATTTATGGACAGAAAAGCTACCAAAACCAATTAATCTTACTTCTTCTCCCTTTTTAAGAGAGGATCCTATTCCAGCTAAAACAGCTTCCAATGCTTTTTGAGCATCAACTTTTGTGAGTTTGGTTTCAGCGGCTACATAGCTCACCAGTTCTGTTTTCCCCATTGCCATAATTGTATTCTCCTTTGTAATTAAACGAACGCAGCCCTTTGCGTTTCATGTATAAATTGAAGCAGATTCCGAAACAAGTGACAATGCAGAGATTGATAAGAATTTTCTCTGTTTTATAAAGATGGCACAAAAAACAAAGTTGCGTGAATTGTTATCCACAGATTATGTGGATAACCCCCTTAGAACTCCTTTCCATTAAATGAAAAATATGAATGGTTAACAGGAGGTTAACGGTCGTGATTAAATTTTAGGCGATGCAATTGATGTCATTGGAATATTTTCTAGCTATCAACTCGTAGTTGCAGCCAATTCTGTTCTGAGAGTTCAGCCTTTTATTGAGAACTTTATCAATAAAAACTTGAGCTTCCTCTAGGGTATAAAAGCTGTGATTTTTCTGAGTCGTGCCACCACTATATCGTCCATAAGCAGTTAATACTAACCAGCTATCAAATAATCCTCTATCAAGCCAGATCTCATACACGCGGTTTAAATTAGATTCTGGCTTCGTGGCTCGCAAAATCAAATGAAGATATGGCATTTTGTTCAATTCATATTATCAAAACGCATGAGTCCCATGTCCTTTTAACACATTCCTGGAAAAATTTGAATTAGCAGTGATTTTATGGTTTTAACGATCGTTTTCTAAATAGATTTTTTATAGTAATTAGGCCGCTGATTTTGATGGTGGGTTTCTTTATTTGAATAGCTTTAAAATTTAAACTCATATCTATTTATTTCTTTGCAGCTAACCTCTCTAAATGGGGCATCTTTTAAAATTTTTTCTAGTTCAGCATTAAATTCCCATTCATGTTCTAAAAAACACCACTCAACGAGTGCCCAACCTTTTTCTTCATCGCTTTCTTTATCATCCTCAATAAAAATTACACCGATACACTTATCTAATTTTTGATCGTACTTATGCACCTCGGTATATATCTGCAAGACATCTAAACTTTTTGATTTGTCTTCTCTCAGCCAAGGAATAAAAATAAACCCGCAATTTAACCGAGGGAATGCAATCCTATAAGGTAATTGATACACTCCTGCACAGGCATCTTTTCTTGCAAGCTTAAAGCGTAACAAAAACTCTTTTAATTCACCCCTCCTTAATTTTGCAAGTTCTTGAATAAAAAAATAATAGTCTGTAGATCGATTGAACTGAAGTCAGTTACTCCCACTAGAAGTGGGAGTTTGTAGATGAACCGCTCAAAGCGGATTTGTGTTACTTAATTACCTGTTAAACAGGTTCAGCTGTTCTATCCTTTGATCCTCAACTTCTTGGTTTTGGATATAGCTTCGGATCGTTTGCTCATTGATCCCGACTGTACTGACGAAATATCCTCGAGCCCAAAACTTTTGTCCAACGAAATTCCTCTGCTTATTGCTAATGTTTTGAGCAACCCATATAGAACTTTTTCCTTTTAAAAACCCAACGACACTAGAGACAGAGTGTTTAGGCGGAATGGAGAGCAACATATGGACATGATCGAGCATCAGACGCCCCTCCTCTATTTTACATTCTTTTTGAACGGCTAAACGATGAAATACATTCTTGAGGTCTTTCCTAATCAGACCAAATAACGACTTCTTGCGGTACTTGGGTGTGAAAACAAGATGATATTTACATTCCCACGTACAATGATTTAAATGGTTTGTGTTTGGCATATACTTTTTCTCCTTGATTGGTGCTTTGAGCAGCGTCAATCATTTTGGGAAATCTTTAGTATATGTCAAACACTAGGAGTCCTCCGCTAGAAGCGGAGGCTTAACTCCTGAAATTAGTTAACCTCTTTTTAAAGCTATGAATTATGCCAGTCACATCCCAGTCTTCTACTTTATGATCAATAGCAAAAATATATTTAATAAAATCTCTGTTTGGCTGTTTATCGTGTTCTTCTGAAAAATATTGGCCAATAAGAGCACCTTCGGGAAGGCTATTAATCAATCCGCCCCATTTTCGAATTAACGTTTCTCTAAACAGGAAATACTCAGAGACTTCAGCAGGTGTCATCAATATTCCGATGATTTCCCTATACACATCAATAGAAAATATATGTATAACGCCAGCAGTCTTACTAATATGAAATTTTTTATATTTATATTCATCAAGAAGATTTTCCGAAGCAGAATACACGATAATTTTATGAATTTGAGTTACCGATGATTCACTCAAAATAAAATCATCACCTTGTTGATTTTTTAAAGGTATTTGAGTGTTTTGATTTAAATAAACTAATGTATCTTTAACTTGTTTGATACCCTTGCCTAAGACTTTCCTCTCAAACCATTTTTGTTCAGCTTCTTGGTTCGTAAAATCCTTTGAACTTCTTTCTTTCAACTGAAATATTATTGTTAGACCATCCAAATATATTACGTTGTCAGCTAACTCAACCTCCTGACCTCGTGTATCATAAAAGGTGTTATTCGAATAAGTAAATTCTTTAAAGAAATAATTTTCATGTAAACTTGAAACATTGCTTTCAAGATTTGTTGTACTAACCATGGCATTTTTAGACTTCTATGATTTATGTAACTTTTATAAACCGTCCTTATTCTAATAACAATATCATTCGTATAGTTGGCAAAACCTTTTACCAATTAGGTTTTTTGTCACAGTGATTCAAAATATTATTTTACAAGCCTACAAAAGACGTAATACTTTTCTTTCACAATTTTTCAAATTTCCTTAAAATTCTAATAAGAAGAGTTTTCAATTTGAGAGTAACTCTAGCTTCACTTGTTGCTCATTTCCAGCATCATCAAAAATCGCTAGTATTGCCGAAAGTCTGTTTCCTGTTTTCTTATGTTTGCCTTGAATAAAAATTTCTACCATAATAGGCAGAGTACCGTTTGCAGGAATATAATGTTTTGAAGCATAGGCAGATCCATATTCTCTGGTACGAGGATTTTCGATCAATACCAATTGGTGTCTAACTTTACCAGATATTTTTGGACTAACTAACTTTCCTTTCACTAGATATAAAGGCTTATCTGTAAGATTCTTGACCAGAAATTTAGCTGTCACATGCGTACTCATTGTCCCATCTTGCTGCTTGAAAACACCAATCAAACTTTGGTTTTCAATCGGTGTAAGATGAAATGTTCTAACCGACTTTGGCTTTGGATAGCGTTCGGCAAAAAAACGACATATTGCAAATAACGGGAACAAAAGTGCAGCAAAGCCAATCCACGCTTGCAGATTTTGAGAAACAGTACTAGCAGGAGACAACCACCAAAACACATTCGAAGCAATTGATACTGCAACAAGTAACCATAATGGTGTGTGTTTGATAACAGATAGGAATTTAGTAAACCATATTAGTTCCATCTCAACTTTAACTTTCTTTGACAATTTGTATTATGTAAGGTTTTTCACACTCGAGAATGAAGATAATTTCCCAACACAAGTAATATAATGAAATTTTACATAGTGTGCATATTAGTGTGAAGTAACTGCAAAATCAAGAAAATTTTCTGAAAACACTTTTTTGTTACAGGTTAATTCCACATTAATATTTTTACTCTGATACGCGAAGAGACTTACCTGTAATCTCTTTCCAGAAAATCTTGTGGCAGAATCTGATACTTAGCAATTTGTCTGTTTTCAAAAGCTTCTTGAACTTTTCCATCAGCCAACGCCTTTAAGAGAACTTCAGAAAATATAGGATCAGAGCCAATAATATCTTTTACCACTATCTTAGCTTGCTCTCTTAAAGCAGAACCTCCTCCATCCAAAAAGTAATCATCGATTGTATTTCTACTAAAAACAAGATCAATGCAGTTCTTTCCTATCTCTAACCGAATTAAGAGGTTTCCAAGATGTCCCACGCTGTCGTGCCAAATTGTTTCTTTAATAAGGTTTATTTTTTGCAGCTTTCCAGTCGTTGCTTTTAAAGAGTACTTCTTCTTGGGATCATTTGGGCCTTGTGATAGCTCTATTATTTGCCCTTTATCACTCATCCCAGAAAGTCTATTGATAACGGAGCGTCTACTTACGTTAACGCAACTGGTAATTTGGTGTGTAGATAAGGGCCCACAAAAAGTCAAAAGACCAATAATAAACTGATCAAGGTCATCCATAATAGGTTGACTTACTTTTTTCTTATAAAATATCACGCGAATGCGAGGCCCTGTTTCTTTAAAATAGGGAGCCTCTAAGCCTGCTTCTAAACAAGCATTGATCATTCTTTTAATACCGCTCCCCCATTGCTCAATTAAACCAAGCTCGTTAAAAACACGAGCTATTATTGGATTCCGTAGTTTTGAAACTCCAGCTTTTAAATCTTCAAAGGTTAATCCCCATGGTAAAAGAGCACTATTTTCAATTTCTATGCGATCATCAAAAATAGCAATTGTCATCGAATTACCTCTTAAAGAATAGTCAGTGTGAACAATGGCATTAATGACTGCCTCTCTAAGGGCAATCTTAGGAATTTCCCAAAGTTCATGATGACGCGTATCTTCAATCTTCAAACCAACACGAATGTTCCTTTTAATATAATTAAGGGCTTCATCTATCGCTTGAGGAAACAATGATGTAATTTTCTGCGTATCTAAAATCTTGTCTGTCTCTATTCCATCAAAAACGCCAACTTTGATCCAAGCGTATGGAAAATGATGTAAACGATTTTTGCCAAATAAAAGAATTCCAGCAACTGTTGGCACCAGTTCTTTACCTTTTTTTGCAACTACCCCAAGAGAAAGTAAATCGCTTTGTTGTAGTTTTCGGTGAGGTTCAAACAACTGTGAAGCAGCTGTGAAATCAATATCTTCATAGCTTGCTTCATAGCATAGTTCTTCATCAAAAGATTTCGAAATCATGGATCTTTCAACAACTCCTAGCAAATCTTGATCAGCTAGACGAGTAGTTGAACCAATTCTAATATAAGTAGATTTTTCCTTGCCCTTTGATCGTCTGAAATGGGGTCTGAGTGCACTTGGATAAACTTCAATCGAAATTAAATGCGTATTTCGGTATGGGACAACCTCTATATTAGGCAAAATTCTTGGCTCAATCATGTCATGAATTTTACCAGCTAATGCCTCTACAACTTTGTAAGGATCTTCAACCCCCACAATGTGATGTGTTTTATCCTCAACCCCTATTATAACACGACCACCAGATGTATTGGAAAAGGCAATCAAAGTAGAAATAATTGTATCTTCAGATTTTAAGTTTTCCTTGAACTCTAAAGTAGTCCCTTCCCCCTTTTGGAGAATCTCTTCAATTTTCATTGTGATAATCTTTAAAAAAACATCAATTACTATGCATATTAGTGTGAAGACGCTGTGAAGTCAACAAGTTTATAACGCTCTCGTTGCCGATTAATTATCACTCAAATACCGATACACACTAGCTTTAGAAAGTTTGTATTCTTTCATTAAATCTTTAATCAGCACTCCCTCCCCTCTTTTTTGGCTCATCTCTATAATTTGTTCCTTGTTCAATTTAACCCGCGGGCCAAACTTAATACCTCGCTCTTTAGCTTTTTGAATCCCATCCATTTGTCTTTCAGATCGGATTTCTGTTTCAAATTGTGCTATAGCTCCAAGCATATTAAAAAGTAATCGTCCTGTTGCATCGCTAGTATCTAGGTTTTGATCAATAACTTTAAGATCAACCCCTTTTCTCTCCAACTCTTTCGCTATTTTGCATAAATCAAATGTCGAACGAGCTAATCGATCTAAGCGCGTGATAACAAGGGTGTCCCCTTCCCTCACATACTCCAGGCAATCTTTTAAGCGCGGGCGTTTATCAGTTGTTCCGCTTTTCTTTTCTTGGAAAATTTTATCGCAATGTTTCAACTTCTCAAGTTGCGTATCCAGATTCTGTCCAACTGAACTTACACGTGCATATCCAACTTGTGCCATTTTTAACTTTCTGATGTTTCTTATAGTTTTAGATAATATGAGAATTTATTTATAAGACATTATTTGAGACGCTACAAGTCACGTTCTCACAAAGTATACTTCTTGAGACCTTACTTTATAGAAAGATTATTGTTATTTTTACAAGGTATAGCGATTTGATCAGCTACTATCACTACTCTAAAAAATTGAAGTTTAAGGAGCTAGAAAAACTCCCTTAAGATTTAATTTTTTCACTTGGATTTGCTGAAAATGGTCTGCAATTTTTACATGCTTCAGATCTGAATGAAGCAAAACCTCCTTAATATATCCAATTATCTTAGACAAAATAAATAACACATGTTTCCATCCAGCACATTCAATTTCTTTTCCTGGGGAAAATTCAAAAACTATACCATCTCCAAAGTCAAATGGCCCAATAGTGTTTTTCCCTCTGTATATGCCTCTACGAGCTTACCACAGCGATATCACATTAGCCTAAAGGCTGAGTACAAGCTGCGCTTGCCTAGTCTTATCTTTCAGATAAACTAACTTTCCATCTTTTATTACGTTTTTGCTGATAAATCACTGGATAGTTCGATTTTGATGAACTCGTCCCCCTTCTTCTCTACGGCTCACAGCCATTTCAACTATTTGCCTTACTTCATCGTCATGGCTTCTCTTCCAATTAATCCATTCAACTTGAGCCAAAGCCTCATATTGCTGCAATGTCGCTGGAGAATAATCATCCATGCTTGCAGAAAGAAGCTTACCTTTGTCATCACGTAGTATTGGCTGAATACGTCTATAATTATCTCCTAGATGATGACTCATTGTGTGCGAAACACCTTCTCTACTCAAATCCAATTGACCAAATACAAGTTGTCGGCAATTACCATACAATCCATTGTAACTTACCGGACTATACTTAACCGTTCCTCGTCCTGTGCCAAGTGAAAAAATATAAGTATTTTGACGACTAGCCCCTTCATTCTCTTCAAGAATACGATTAAAAACAAGGTCTGATGGATTGTTTTTCCATACTCCACCATCCCACACAGAATACAGATTTCTGTAGCCAGACAAATCTCGCATACTAGCCTGTGGAAAAAATGGAGGAGCCGATGATGTACCTCGCCCTACATCACGTGCAAGATAATTATCTTCATCACAACGAGAAGCCCATCTGCTATCAAAAATCAGAGGTTCTAGACCCGTTGGTAAATCCGTACGTACACCCGTCACCACAACATGTGCTAAAGCATCTGATAATTTCTTTTCACGGAAAAGATCTTTCAACTCACCTTCAAGTGGTTCTGCTGCATATTTAGAACCAAAAACACCATACCCTGTCCTCTTTCCAAATATTTTGTAGCCCCTCTTATAAAAAAATTTAACCAAACGTTCTGGTTCTCTTGGTTTATCTCCTCCCATCGTATCCCCACTTGGTAAAGCTAAACTCAAAGCTCCTATGCCACCTATTGATGTACCTCCTATGCAATCAAAAATTTCGTGCAGCATTATTCCTGGCTTGTATACACGTGCACTTGTGAGGAATTCACGTAAAATAACAGTTGGAATAAGACCTCGCATTCCTCCACCATCTATTGAAAGCCCAAAATAACGAGCTGGTTGTCTTGGTATAACTGTATTATTATCCCCAAAACGATCTAATTTTTTTACTTGAACAACAGATCTTGAATCTTTATCCCTCTCTCTAAGCCTGGCATCATGTCGATGTTTATTCAAACACTTTTGAATTTCTAATAAGGTGTTGTCATTAATTTTATTTTTTGATAAATCCAAATGCAGCATCTTGGGACTTTGTTGTAAGGCACTTAATATAATCCCCCCACCAACATCTGTTAGATCATTATCTCTGAAATTAACATCCGTCATACTTCCAAAGTTATAAGCAGCCCTATCTTGATCTACAACACGCAAGAAATGCAAAATACCCGAATCACCGAAGTGCCTACTAGATAAGTCAATCTCCTCGCTCTTAAGGGTATTAACTGCCGCTCTTAACGTTTTTCCCATAATAATTCGAGTTAAATCAATTTGCTGTTTAACGCGCTGATGTTCCCAGTAAGCTGCACGTCCCATCCATAAAACGCCAGAAACAACAGCACCAACACCTGTTGCAATAGTTGCTGCAGAAACTGCAGTGCTCACTGTACTAGCTGCTGCCGTTCCACCTTGTGCTGCCATAAAAGCAACTTTTGTAGCATCTGTTGCAACCAACGTTGCTTTTGCTACGTCCACAGCGAGAGAAGTGCTGCTTAAAATAGCCTGTCCAACACCTATACCCCCCGTTATAGTTCCACCTAATCCACCAAGAGAGTAAGTACCATAAACGGCAGCTTCTTTAGATAGACTTCTCTCTTTATCCGTAGCAGATAAATATTCATGCAATGGACTTGCTATAGGATCAGGCTTTACGAGCCTTTTGATTGCTGTTACAACACCCCAAATATCCCAACAGATACCCCCCAGTGTATTTTTCAAAAAATGGCCTGCGTGCAGGAAAAAATCTCCCACACCTAAAATACCATCTGTATTGACCCTAGCAGTTCTAAGTATCTCCTCAGAATCTTTTGTATCAAGCGTATCAAGTCTATTTTTTGTCTCTTTAATTTTTTCTGTCGTCACACCTGGTATTGACTCTCTTAATTCCGGCCATGTAACAGATGTTCCCTTTAAATGTAAGAAAAACAAATTTTTGTACTTTGCAATTAGATCACCTTTTTTATATAGCAAGTTTTGTTCGTTATCCTTTTGGTCTTCCATTGCTTTAACAAAAAGAAGAGCATCTAGAATATCATCCGTAATTTGCGCATCATTGATAAGGCTAATCCTTGTTATATTGGTACTGCCTTCGAGAACAACCTCTTTCAATTGGTCAGCACCATTACACTCAAATTCTTCAAGAACAGGGGATGTAACCTTTACACTTTTTAGGGCTGCTCCTCTCATACCATTCATTTTAACTGTTTTTAGCTTTGATAAGGAAATGTCAATACTCTCACCATCAATGGGTGTGCATGAAATATCCAAGTACACAAGATTACGAGAACTCTGTTTAATTAAGCTCAAAAGCCGAGGAGTAAGATTAGAACATCCAGAAACAGAAAGGTGTCTTAAGGAAGATAAAGGAAAACATTGTTTGCTATCCCCATCAGGTACCTGAGAAAAATGAGTGTCTCGCAGTAACTCACAATCTTGAAATTCCAACCAACGAGGAGGATTTGAAGGGTCTAAGAGAACTTGTATAAGATGACTTGGATCACCAATTATACGCCAACTCGTCCCCCTCAACAAACGTCTTTGTTGATAACTCCACTCTCTAAATGCCTCAAGATCATCGCTCGTCAGCTGCTCTCCTCTCTTTTTCTTTTCAAGAGCAACTTCAACATTTTTAATGGTTTCTCCAATGCTTAAAAGAACCCTCGCCACACTGGTCAATCTCTTCTCGATAGGCTCAGCAATACTATTGTCAACAGAAACACCATGCGAAGTATAATAATCTTTTCCTGTTGATGAGGGTATATTCTCTACTTTTTTGTCCCCGAGAAATTCAAAATCAGTGGCTGCTTTCCTCCAAAAGTATTTTTTTCTATCGGCCAATGTTGGCGTAATATAGCCTAGTAATTCTGCGTGCGTATCAATCAAAGAATCTGGACTAAGCGCCGTTTGCAATTCAACAAATCGATCATTCACTCTTTGTACCATACGCTTTGTCAAAACAATTGACACACAAGATTGATGTCGTTTCCATAATAACAAGCGTTCTGAAGCATCTGGAAATAAACGATCATAAGCAGCGTCTAAAGCTTGCATCTCTCGCAGCCATTGTTCCATAAAGTGCCCTCTTGATACTTCTGAAAAAAGGTTACGGACTTCATCTGGAATAGGTTCGTTCATTTTTTTCATTGCGAATAAACAAGAACGTGTTTCTACTTTTTCAGTATAACCGGCAGCCTCTTGAAGTTTTTCACTACCCTCCACATCCACAAACGGATGATCATTATCTATTGAAACGACCTGAAAACTCTGTGGATCATCTGGTAAGGGCAAAATAACGTGGTTATCAAGTTTTCCATCCTCAGGACTGACTAGAATATTACCTAAAATAATTTTTGAAAAATGAACAGGATTAAGCCTCCTCAATTTTTCTTCTAAAGCACTACGATCCCTATTTCTTTGAGCTAATAAGTTATCAGCATTAAAACCCTGCGAGACAAGATAAGGAACCCCATCAATATTAAAAAGATCGCTATAAGGAACAGCACTACCAATCAACGGTAACAAAAACTTATTAACCGCTGCTTCAAGGCCAGGAGATTGAGGATACTGTTTAACATATAAGATACCATCTTCCCCTAGAAGGCTATCAGCACCAAGGCCAATTTTCTGCACATTACAACGACCGTGTTCATTAGCTCTTTTAAACCTTCCCCCACTCCAAAGATGAGCTCGAATCTCTGAAGGGATAACTCGCGTTCCATTTTCAGCACTTTCCACAGTACGGAGAGGTTTAACAACCTGTTCATATGCTTCCTGAATGAGAAAGCTTTTTTCTCTATCATCTCCAGCTTGCTGAAGTTCTCGTAAATGTTTCATAAACTCTGCTTGTAAACTGAGAACAATTTGCGCATCAGCACGATTAGAACTCATTTCACTCCCTCTCTTGAAGTGCTCCCAGTATAATTGGGACGAGCTTTTTACATTTTCATTCCTTCCAATCCAAGCTCCTTTTTCTTCTTTAGCTTTTTTTTCGTATTCTCGCTCAAGGTACCCAACCAAAAGAGGAAGCGCATAAAAAGCAGACATGCTACCCATCGGTAGTAATGAGGACGAAGCACCAATACGGGCTGTGTTAATACATCTAAGAGCCAATGTATCAGCTAAGTGTTTATCATCATCACTTCTTTGGTATGATTGGTATTTCTTAAATTCAACACCTAGAATTCTTTTCAAACGATCATCTATACGATCTTTAATTCTTCCATTAAGTTCAACATCTGATTCTAATCCAATCATTACTGACGCTTCTAACGGATCAGACTGAGGAGGATCTATGATATATCCTTTGCTGCGCACAGTATTAATTAAAAAGTCTAATAAAAATGTTTTACTACCCCCTCTATACAGTTCCAAAAATGTTTCACAAACTTTTTTTTCGGCGACATTCAAACTTCCATCAAGTGAAGAAATAAGAGCCTTTACCATTTCATCAACACTATGCGTAACGGCAACCCCCTGCTGTGCAGCTTGTACTTTTGGAAATACTTCCTGCAAAACAACCTGCCATCCCAATTTCTGATTACGCTTAGCTAAGGAGCGAAAACTGTCGCGTAAATCGCCCACGTTGTTCGAAGATAATAATTTTAAATACCACTGATGAGCTTGTTCAGGATTCCTCATTTTCGTTCCTGCTTTTTGAAACACAAGCTCTCGAAATACCATGCGGTCTTCTTTACGTACAGCGATATCAAGTGAAGTCTCAGGTAATTGCAATCCTATTAAATCACTCAACGCTTCACCATCCAACCACGGGACTGTATAAAACCATCTAATTTTATCAAGATAAGTTTTCTTTCTAGTTTGATCTACCTCCGTACAAGCACTTGCAACAGCTCGGTGAAGAAGTGTTAAACCATCCCTTTTCTGATTAATATCAAAACCTAGAAGAATTGACAGTTTGATTGCGTCCTCACTCATTCCAGAACCATTCAGTACATCGTACAAATTTTCCATCATTTGTTTTTTTTGCTCGTTTGATAACCTTCTTAATCCTGTAGGCTTTAAAGTTTTCAAATCACGTGATATGGGATAACGTTTCATATAACGTTCAGCAACCAATTTAAACGTATCCCTATTAACTACATTACCGCTCGCAGCTGATCGTAACACTCGACCAAACAAAATTTCATGTAACAAAATCCCATCAACTTGCCCTAAAAATCCAAAGTCTTTATATACCGATAAACTGCCAGGTACGTTTGATGGATATGCATCACTGCTTACAAAAATAGGATCACCCACGAGAAAGTCATAAGAATCAATTACACTAGTCTTCGCTTTTCGCGTTACGGGCTCACGATAAGCCTCATTAATCACTTTTTGATATTGCTCTATCCATTCACCTATACTTTTGACTCCTGGCTCACCAAGGTATGTCTTAAATTGCCTAAAAACTTTAATGAAATGATCAAGATAGGAAACACGTTCACTTCCACCAACGGACAATGTTTCCCTCACAAGCGGCCACGACATCCAATTGAGTAAAACCTCCTCGGCACTCTTTACTTCAAAAGGTCTTCTTACAAATTGTTCAAAGGGTTTTCTATAGCCAACCATACCTCGTTCTTGCAAATCAATCGCAGCATATAAAAAGTTAAAAGTACTTAACTGATAATGAGGTGGCACTCCATCCTCACAGGAAGCTCGTGTTTGTAAAAAAGGAACCCCTATTTCTCTAAAAGAATTTCTTGAACGAACGCGTTGCTGATTACATACTTCAAACGACTCTCCATCTGCAGCACTTGGATTGATCAGTAAACTTGCCACCAAAAGAGTTTGGATATCCTCAACATTTAAAGTGTCCAAAGATTGAGTTAAGAGATAATCTTTTAGGAACTTTGGCTGAGGATTACTTTTTCTTCCAAGAGTAAAAAAAACCCGTCTCTCAAGAGCAGACGGTGCATCAGTTGAACTACGTGGGCCGATATCAACTAAATATCCTAATTCGCATCCACCATGACTCGCTCTTTCTCCCCATATCTCTCTCAGGAGAGTTTGCATGTTGTGAACATTAACTGTATCACACTCATCTTCTATTGGTATCTGCTTGACTAACAGACCACCAGGGGTTATACCCGTCCCAAAATTGCCTTTCAAAGAGTCATAAACATCTTTTTCGATGGGATACTCACAAGCCACACGATCATCTAAATCATCATCATATTGCCCATATGGAAAGACGATTCTATACCTTCCATGTTCTGATCGAGCCACACCGGATAAATATTCGCTAATAATAGAAGCCTGAACACACGGGCTAAGAAATAAATCAAGAATTAGTACATAGCTGATAAGCCTTCGGAAACGACTCATAATCCCTCCCTCGTAAAACCTAACGCTACTTCAGTGGGAAGTCTGATCTTATGGAACAACTATGGGAAGTAGAAAATCTTTCGGAACTTCACTTAAAAAATGTTAAAAGCCCACCTCAAGCCAGAATATCGTTGTTATTTTCAGAGGACGTCTGTAGTCAATTCTAAATTTTCCCCAATCTGCTCCAAAAACGCATCAGATATAATCTAAATGATGCCACTTTCTTCTATAAGCTCATTTGAAGACATCAGAGTATACCGTCCAACTACTATAGAACCTGATACAATTACATACTTCTGAAGAGGTCTTCTGGTGAATCCCCATAATTCAGAAGTGAATTTCAACTGAGCATGTTGATTGACTTGCTGCTGCAATTGTCTTTTGAAAATGACATTTCAGCAGTACAAGATTAATGATCGTTTTTCTGACAATGAGATTAACTAAATAGACAGCTTCTTCTTTATTTCATCCGCCCATTTCTGTCCTGCATCTCCTCCCCATAACAACCACGCTATATAACCTTTTGAAGGATTTTCATCATTTCCAAAATTCTTTGCTTTCTTATCAACAGCATGTCGAGAAAAATAACTGGACATCCTTATAATTGTTTGTGGTTCTAAATCGTTACCTTGAATAATTTCTTTAGCTAAGGAAATACCAATATGTGTACTCCCTCTTCCAAATTTTTCTCTAAGCGCTAAGCCTTTTTTAGAAGATTTCATAACTTCTTGAGGAGGCGTTAAATAAACAGTTTCTGTCATACCAACCTCATCTTAAGAAATTCTAAAACCAAGTATATTGGATACATAACACATGCACACACATAATTATAACAATGCAGTTTTGCGTTTTTTTCAAAGATGTACACGACAAACAATCATTTCTTGGTAGCATATTGACTTTAATAGACGCTCACACGCAATTGAAAATTTCATTCAAAAGAAGTTTTAGCTCTTCAAAGACATCTTCTCGATTGGGCAAGCTAGGAACAACGATGTCGCGTAACCAGAACTCCCATTCTTCCTTGGCATTTTCCATCAATTTTTTATCAAAAATGTCCTCTATTTTCTTAAACTCAATCCCTTTATGAGCACACTTCTTCACAATTAAGGCTGGTAATGCAGCCATATTAATATCTTCCTTATAAAAACCAAGAACACGCCATAGATCATAGTAATCTCTAATCCTTGATCTCCCCCACCCTCTTTCATGGAGTTTTTTCGAAAATTGCAACAGAGCTCTTATCTTTTCAGCAACAATCTCATTAATGTCATAGGATGGAATAGAGAAATCAAATGGTTCACCGTAAGGATGTATTATAGAACGCTTTAAAGGAAGTAAAATAACATTCTCTTCAAACGAAACTTCTATATAGACCTTTGTCAAAAATTCTCGATGCCAGGGAAGTTTGGCTTGAACCAGAAAAGCTTGTTGTCCCTTTGGATGCGGCCTTTTTTCCTTATAAGGACTACACTGAAGATAAACTCCCTCTCCTTGATTTTGAATCAAAGATTCAGTCAAGACACAGGCTTTTTCTATATGATTGTGCAATGAAGTTTTAAGGTTTTCGTGATTCCTCATCACACTCAGGTCAATATCCTGGGAAAAGCGATAATCACCAAAATAACATTTCCGAAGACATGTTCCTCCTTTGAAGACAAGAGCCTTTCTCAATTCTTCTATAGAAACAAGCCCAGCTAATATCCAAGACAAAATGTAATCTTGCTCAATAATCTCCCACTGGGCAGCATAACGATTTTTATAATTTTGCAGCCGTGTTTTTAATAACATTAAAAGTTCTCCATAACCATCCACCGCTTATGAGTAATTCCACGCCGTGGCCCCATTGGATTCAATTTTTGAATTGTTTTTGTAGGTAAAGATTCAAGTTGGACTTGAAGATCAGGAAAACAATTCATTTTCTCAAAAACCCACCCTGCCCTTTTGCCAATAACTGTAGGCATTTTTTGCGCATATCCCCATAATGTATTAGCATTTATTTTGTCCACTGCCTCTGAAAAAGCATGCATCACCTCACGGAACCCACCACACAATTTTGGTTCTGCCAGACCGTCAAGCAAAGTTTTTTCTATGTCAGTAATCCAAACAGAAGCTTCACCAAGGAAATAGCGTTTGCTCCCAAAAAAGTTTTCTGGGTCAACACGCTTAATGTAAAAAGTGGTGTTTTGAATTTTATATTGATTTCTTACAGAAAGATTGGCTCCTTCACAGCGAGGAACTGTAATATAAACACTATGCATCATCTGATCGGTAAGATTATGAAAAAACATAGCAGATCGGTGACTTATGGCACCCTTCTTTACTAACTTCATAGCAATTTCAAAGGTATGCAAAGGCCCACCCGAAAGAAACTCAGCTGGAAGCGCATATAATCCTTTTCCTAAAGACTGCAAATCTCCCCTCTTTCCCATCATATGGAGAATTTTCTTAGAGTAACTTTCGGAGATGTTCTGTTCTTTCAAGACTTCAAAAACATCTTCTAAAGAGAAGATACGTCTTCCTTGCTGAGCAAAAATTCTTGTTAAGTTCATTGGCTAACCTAGCTATGTATCATATATATATAATATGACAGAAAAAGTCATTTATTGCAAATGTATTACATTTTGGATGGGTTCCCTATCTAGGATAGTCAATTTTCATTAGAAAAATTGGAGAACATCAAATCCATTAGATTAATTTGGCTAAAAATTAACGACGAGTAACCTCATTTCATTCTTCTGTATATGTTGATATGTTGATATCAATATCTCAACATATCAAAATTCTTTCTAGCTATTACTCATCATTTTTATGATAGCTGCCTCTAGAGCTTGCGTCATGTTAAAGTCTTTTTTTATACACCATAACTGAAAGTCTTTCTTAAGATCTTTTCGGATGTTTAAGCTTAACCTCTCATATTTTATCACTCTTTTTTGTAGTGGTTCTATAGACGTACTTGATGAGTTTTGAACGAGCACCTCATTATTACTCTCCGGTTCAACATTAACCAGATTAGCAGTAAGTGTGAATTTAGGTTTTGCCATAATTTCTTAGTTCCTTTACGCTATCAATTTTTGTTTTGTTGATTTACGCTCCTCAAATAACTTAGCTTTAACAAAAGACCAAACTTGTTGGATCTCTTCTTCAGATTGTTTGTCGAGCAAACATGCGGAACTTCCCATCCCCATTGCATTCGCATAAGCAGTCCTATTAGATATAATAGATGGGGCAACTGCCCCAAATTGTGAGAGTACCGAAGCAGCTTGTAGAGCAGCTTTTGCGCGATTTATTCCTTGTGTAATTACAAAAGCAAAAGCTTTATTACTTTCTTCAACCATACTTATCGTTCTCCCTATAGCTGAAAGATCAGGTGCTGTAGGTTTAGAAGGAATAAGAACCAAATCTGCAACTTTAATTCCAGAGATTGCATTTTGACTAGCATCTCCAGGTGTATCAATAATGCATAAATCAAATGATTTATCTCTTAAGGTTTCAATAGCCTTAGTAAGATCATTAGCGTTTGTGTCTATCAAATATGGGTTTTCTTCCTCTCTTTTATCCCACCATGTCTCAAGTGTTTTTTGCGGATCCATATCTATTAGTATTGTTTTGAGTCCTCCGGTCACTGCCTCGATTGCCAAATGTGCTGCACAAGTAGATTTACCCGCCCCACCTTTTCTGTTTGCTACTGTTAAAACTTTCATGCTTATTACGCCCCAATTAATTAACCATCCCAATCAGATTATCTTACTCTTATCCACAAATCAATATATCTTTATATCATGATATGTTGATAAGATCATTTTACTTTTTTCACAACTTTCTAGTTTTCGAAATGAAATGATAAAATCATTAGTTCTTAATAAAAACCGAATTTTATAAAAATCTTCACCTAAACAAATTATCAACATATGTTGATATCAACATATACTTATATAATGATATACATATACACACAAATCAATATATACTGTTTTCAACATAGAAGCTTT
>DAHVSZ010000080.1 GCA_027328625.1 Candidatus Paracaedibacteraceae bacterium
TAGGGAGAGCTAGACCATTTCCTCCTTTAAACAAACTCTCGAGATTCAGGGTCTTTAAAGTGTATGAGATTCTCAAAAAACAGCGGACAAATTTTTAAAAGATAAAAAGGAACGAAAAGAAATGAAGTGAAGAAAGACGGGAAGAGCAATTGACCTACCTTAGTTTTCATGCCTCTTGACCAAACCGTGGGCCCTATGGTCAAGCCATAGGGACACTAGGGCTAATATGAGCCCCCAATAGTCTTCCTCCGACTTGATCGGAGGATCCTCGAGATCCTCTATGGCCAAGCCATAGAGTTCGATACTAGATGCCCTTTTGAAACAACTTACACACTGCGTTATCTCTATAATCTAGACAAAACTACTTTAATAAATTTCTAAATTCTTTCAACAAATGTAATAATTGGTAAGCTTCTAAGTGCAGCTTTTATATTTTGAAGATGTTCTACGTCCTTAACTTCTACATCAATAAATAAGTCCCAAAATTCAGCTGTACGGTTTATGATTTTAAGATTAACAATGTTTGATTGATGTTTACTAATAATTGTTGTCAGGCTGGCTAAACTACCAGTTTTATTAATAAAGTTTAATTTTAGCCTTCCAACATGTCTGATTTCTTCATCCATTTCGTCATGCCAAGAAAGATCCAACATACGCTCTGGATCAATAGTAGAAGTAACCCCCTCACAATCACTTGTATGAATCGTAACACCCTTTCCCGTTGTCACAACGCCAATAATATTGTCACCAGGTAAAGGATGACAACAACCTGCGTAATGCAATGCCATACCTGGAATAAGCCCTTTAATGGAAACGGCAGTTTTTCTTGGATCATTATTTTTATTTGGTTTGATAAGGGATTTTTCAACATTAGTCTCTTCTATAACAGACTTTTCAGAAACTGATTCTTTCTTATTGCGCTCAGGAAAAGCAATTGTGATAACCTCTTTTGCAGTATGAATGCCTTCGCCAACAGCTGCAAACAAATCATCAATTAAATTATATTGAAAATGTTGGGCAACAGCTGCTAAAACCTTTTCTGAATAGACCAATCCTTCTTTAATGCATGCTTTATGTAATAAAGATTTACCAAGTTCGCTAAATTGATCACGCTGTTGATTTCTAATAAACTTTCGGATCCGAGCTCGCGCTTTACCTGTTACAACAAAACGCTCCCAAGTCGGTGAAGGACATTGATTTTTAACAGTAATGATCTCAACTTGATCCCCATTTTGCAAATGAGTACGCAGTGGCATTTGACGACCATTAATCTTTGCACCAACGGTTCGATCTCCAACATCAGAATGAATAGCGTAAGCAAAATCAATCGGCGTTGCACCCTTTGGTAATGAAATAAGTTCACCTTTTGGAGTAAAACAAAATACTTGATCTTGAAACATCTCAAGCTTTGTATGTTCTAAAAATTCTTCTGGACCAGAAGCTTGTTCCAATATTTCTAAAAGACCCCTAAGCCACGTGTATTGCTTACCGTCAGGAGATAGGTTGCCTTTTTTATATTGCCAATGAGCAGCCACTCCTAGTTCAGCAATTTGGTGCATTTCTTTAGTTCGTATTTGCATCTCAATCCGATGATTTAGTGGGCCAATTAAACCGGTATGAAGAGACTGATAATTATTGACCTTAGGGGTACTAATGTAGTCCTTAAATCGCCCAGGAATCACATGATAATGACTATGAATAACACCAAGCGCTTGATAACATTCTGATACACTATTGACAACTAAACGAAAGGCCATAATGTCGGCAAGTTGCTCAAAAGTTACATTCTTATTTTGCATTTTACACCAAATCGAATAGGCTGATTTAAGACGTCCGCTAACTGAACACTCTAAACCTACTTCTTCAGCTACCCTCTTTAAATCATTGATAATTGTTTCAATTGTGTTTTCTGAAGATTGATATAAAAATCTTAAACGGCTTTTAATTGATTCATGCATTTCTGGATTCAGTTCCGCAAATGCTAGATCTTCTAACTCATCATTTAATTTTTGCATGCCCATTCTCTCAGCCAAGGGCACATAGATTTCCATAGTTTCGCGCGCAATACGGCGCCTTTTAGTATTATCATCGATAAAATGAAGGGTGCGCATATTGTGAAGACGATCAGCTAGCTTTATTAGCAACACTCGTATATCACTTGACATAGCAACAACAAGTTTGCGAAAGTTCTCAGCTTGTTTCGTTGCCTCAGACTGTAACTCAAGTCGAGTGAGTTTTGTAACACCATCAACAAGACGAGCAATTTCCGGCCCAAAAAGACTTTGAATTTCTTCCAAGGTTGCAGCTGTATCTTCTACAGTGTCATGAAGAAGAGCTGTAACAATGGAATAGCAATCCATTCTCATATCCGTCAATATGCCAGCAACTTCTATAGGGTGGGAAAAATAAGGATCACCTGATGCCCTTAGTTGACTTCCATGAACCTTCATAGAAAAAACATAAGCTCTATTCAAAAGACCCTCATCAGCTGTAGGGTCATAAGCTTTTAAGCGTTCAACTAATTCAAACTGCCTTGTCAAAGGAATACCCTAACAAATTTAAAAACGTACCACTAAAAATATCTAGAAAGCACCTGTTAGAATTATATCACCTTATTTGTGCAGCTCAATCTGATTTAAAGCAAGTGCTATAAATATCTTACGAATACGGGGCAACAACTTACAAAACTTAAGAGATTAAATCTCTTCATCTTCACTATTGTCATCAGAATCACCGTCTTCTGAACCACTATCGTCTTCATCGTCGAATTCATCTTCATCATTAGAAACAATTAGGCCAGCTTCAGCTTTTTGTGGACCTTGCCAACCTTGTTCTGCTTGCATGACGTCTTGGAGTTCTTCATCCAATTCACTTTCAGTTTCATCAATAAATACGTTACGTTGCATGCCTTTAATAACACCTTCACGCAAAGCCTCTAAAGAAATTGTATTTTCAGAAATTTCACGTAAAGCCACAACTGGATTTTTGTCGTTATCACGAGGAACGCTTAGAGAAGAGCCAGCCGAAATCTCACGTGCACGCTTAGCCGCAAGTAAAACAAGTTCAAAACGGTTTGGTACGTTGATAATACAATCTTCAACAGTTACGCGTGCCATTAATAAAGCTCCTTAATTAAATCTAACACCCTAAAATAGCGTCTCTAAGCTAGAAAAATCAAGATAAACTTGGCATAGTGATTTTATCAGTATTAAAAAATAGAAAAAAATGTCTCTCAAACTCTATAACAGTCTTACAAGACGTAAAGAATTATTTAAACCGATAGATCCACAAAACGTCAAAATGTATGTATGCGGTCCCACAGTCTATGATCGCGCGCATCTTGGTAATGCTCGCCCTGTTGTGGTGTTCGATATTCTTTATCGCTATTTAAAAACGGTTTATCCTCATGTCACTTATGTGCGCAATATCACCGATGTTGATGATAAAATTAATGCCGCCAGCAACAATCTGGGGATTTCAATACAAGAATTAACGCAAAAAACAACAGCCGCTTACCATGAAGATATGAATGCTCTTGGTGCTTTACCGCCTGACTATGAGCCTAAGGCAACTGAGCATATTCCCCAAATGATAGAGATGATACAAGGACTAATAGCTAATGGCTATGCCTATGAAGCAGAAGGACATGTATTATTTCAAGTCAATAAATGTAAAACTTATGGAAGCTTATCACGTCGCAATAAAGATGAATTATTAGCAGGTGCGCGTGTTGATGTCGCCCCTTACAAAAAAGATCCAGGGGATTTTGTTTTGTGGAAACCATCAAATAACGATCTTCCAGGCTGGGATAGCCCTTGGGGCAGAGGTAGACCCGGATGGCATATAGAATGCTCAGCTATGAGCTATCATTATTTTGGGAAAATCTTTGATATTCATGCCGGTGGAATTGATTTAATATTTCCTCATCACGAAAATGAAGTTGCACAAAGCTGCTCTGCCCATCAAACAGAAGTCATGGCCAATTATTGGCTTCATAATGGTCATTTGACAGTAAGCGGTGAGAAAATGTCAAAATCCTTAGGTAATTTCTTTACTGTCCATGATTTACTGAATGAATATTCAGGAGAAACCATTCGCCTTGCTTTGTTAATGACTCATTACCGTCAACCCCTTGACTGGTCACCTGATATCTTACATCAAGCCAGACAAACCTTGGATCGATGGTATACAGCGATTAAGGATTATAAAGTAAAAGACATAACAAACATCCCAAATGAAATCCTAAAGGCCCTTGAAGATGATTTAAACACACCTCTCGCCATTAGTTACATCCATCAATTGGTCACTCAGCTTAATAAAGCAGAAAATAGTTTGGAAAAAGAAAACCTGGTCAGCCAAGTTAAATCTGCGGCTCATTTAATGGGATTGTTACAATCTTCCCCGCAAAGTTGGTTTCAAGGAGGAGCTTTAGATATATCACCTTCTGAAATTGAACAGCTGATCCAAGATAGAATCCAGGCTCGAGCCAACAAAGATTTTGTGGAATCAGATCGGATCAGAAATTACCTTTCTAGCAAAGGCATCCAGCTAGAAGATACAGCGCAAGGGACGACATGGAGACGCATCTAGACACCTTCCCTTCAATCATTCTCGTTGAAACCCAACTTGCCGATAATCTAGGCGCTGTTGCCAGAGCTATGGCCAACTTTGGTTTAAACGATTTGCGCTTAGTTAAGCCAAAAATAAGCAAAGATGATCCCAAAGCTGTTGCTACAGCAGTTGGCGCCAGTTCTTTGCTCCAAAATGCAAAGGTCTTTGAAAATCTAAGAGACGCAACCAAAGATTTGTCTCACTTGTTTGGCACAACAGCATGCGAAAGGGAGATGATTAAAAAATACTATCCACCCCAGGAATTTACTGCTTTTGCAAAAGCTCAATCGTCAATCTCCAAAGTTGGTATTGTATTTGGCCCTGAACGGACTGGCCTTAGTAATGAAGATTTAACGAAATGTTATGGCATTATTCATATTCCTGTAAACCCAGACTTTTCATCCCTGAACTTAGGACAAGCTTTGGTCATCATTGCTTATGAATACTTTATAGCGCAAAAACCAAATATAAAAAATTCTCTGCATTTAGGGGAAACAAAGCCAGCAACCCAAGAAGAGATTAGCTATTTCTTAATAAACTTAGAGAAAAAACTAGACAGCACCCATTTTTGGCGAACAGCTTCTAAAAAACCTGTTATGTGGCGAAATCTTAGAAATATATTTACCAGAATGGATCTTACGCAACAGGAAGTCAGGACACTGAATGGCGTCATTGATGCTTTAGCCTCTCCCTATCAGTTTTTGGATTAAATGGTATTAAACCTCTCTATACAGCTATACATATTGAATACAAAGCTCTTTAAAACACGAATTCGCGTTAGGAGGGCAAAGTGTAAAAAAAATCAGCTTTCCTTCGACTTGATTGAAGGATCCATGGACCCTATGGTCAAGCCATAGGGAAATTGCTCGGGTGCGTTAAGTTCTTGCATAACACTCAAACAGCAGTGAACTTGCTCTGAGGGTGATGAAGAGGAAACTAAATATACAATTTAATTTAGGGCGTGTTAACACTATTCCGGACAGGAGAGTTATGTTATAGTTAAAGGATGAAAAGCATCACGCAAGAGCAGTATGAGCTGCTTCATCCTTATCTTCCTGTGCAACGCGGGAACGTAAAGATATCAAATCTTATTTTGATTAATGCCGTTTTATATGTGGCCGAGAACGGTTGTAAATGGCGATCTTTGCCGAGAGAGTTTGGCGTATGGCATACGATTTACATGCGAATTCGCCGCTGGGCAGAGAACGGGGTTCTGGATCGTTTGTTCGAAGCATTGCAGGCGCATAATCTGGTTCGCATCAAGGTTGAGTGTCTTGGTTTGGATAGCACCTCCATTAAAGTCCATCCAGATGGCACAGGGGCATTAAAAAAAACGGACCTCAATCCATTGGCAAATCACGAGGTGGATGGACAACAAAAGTTCATATGGTTGCCGCGAATGACCGGTGTGCCCTAACATTCAGCCTTTCTCCTGGAAATGCTCATGACGGCGTAGAGGGTCGTCGCTTGTTGTCTGATTGGAAAAACAAGCCGCAGGGGTTGCCTCTCATCATGGATCGAGCCTATGAAGGAGATGAGACACGGCAGCTTGTTCTTGATTTTGGTTTTGAACCCGTTGTTCCTCCCAAATCGAATCGCCTCAACCCATGGCCATACAACAGAGAAATTTACAAACGGCGCAACGAAATTGAACGTTTGTTCCGCAGATTGAAAGGTTTCAGACGTATCTTCTCTCGCTTCGAAAAACTCGACATCATGTTTAAAGCCTTCATCCATTTCGCTCTTATTTTTGATATGATTTGTGTTAACACGCCCTAGTTGATTGAACGAGATACAATCTTACTCATTAACAAATTATCATTCGAAAACTCTAGAAGTTCTTTGTCTTTTTCTTTGGAAAGTTCTTTTTCTAAAGCTTCTAGTGCTTCTTCTTCCTCTAATAAAGCGTCCTCCATATTCTTCAATGAATCTGAAAGTTCTTTTATGTTCTTGCTTTCTGCGGCTACATGATGGGCTTTTTCGAAAGCTTCTCTTAGAAAATCATAAGAGCCAACAAATCTAATCTGTTTATCACCAACACTTGGATTATAAGATGTTCTCCAAACTTCATACTGTATAGATGCTGAAGCAGGAATTTCTATGACATCATCACTACAGCGAAAAATTTCACAAGAAATCCATTCGTCTGTGGGTTTAGGAACAAGCAAAAGGTTTTCTTCATCAGTGTTGTAAATGGATTGTTTCATCATCACACATTAGATTAGAAATTTCATCCCTATCTTTGTAATAGAAAAATTATAAAAATGTAAGGTTTTTTTTAAAGATTTTTTTTGCTTATCAAATTTGATAAATTAGTTTATATTAGAATGCTTAATTATAAATCAATATATACTTGGTTAATTAAAATAAATTTATTTATTTGTTATTTTTCAACTTGAATTAGAGAAGTGAAAGTACAATATATATCTCCAGATAAACAAAATTGGGGAAAATACCATGTTGTACCTTATTGATCCAAGCAATTATGCGTGTCATCGTGAAGATCTTGATAATATGTACCGATTACGAGACAAAGTATTTTTAAAGGAAAGAAGTCAAGAGGGTATAGAAAAAGATGAATATGATGAAAAAGACGCCTACTATATAGTGTATAAAGATAAACAAGGAATAATTCGTGGGTGTCAGAGATTAATTGAAATGACAAACCATTGTATGTTCGATGGACCATTTAGATTTGCTCTTTCAAACTATAAGGATTTTAAAAGACCTGGTTATTGGGAAGTTAGTCGATTTGCGGTTGACCGTGAGTATGACGAAAATTATACGCAAAAAGATGGTCAGAGGGTTTTTAAGGCTTTACTTGCTGCAAACATGCATTTTGGTTTAGCGGTAGCAAAAGTGGAAACCTTCGTATGTATAACTTTTCCTGACTTTGCGAAATTAATGTCGCTTAATGGTATTTTATTGGCGCCTTTGAAGAGCAGCATTCCAAATAATGATTCAATAATTATTTCTGCTTATTCAGCCTTACATGTAACTTATGAAAAACTGTTGAAGAGTTTAGAGCACAATAGTGAAGAGCCGCTTTTGTACTATACAGGTCCTATGTACGCACCTTCTTCTTCTGAGCGGATGATCAGTGAGTTTCTAAATAATCAACAATCTAGTTTTGGAAATTTCTAAATGAGGTGTTGAAATGATATACTTAATTACTCCAGAAAATTACAAATGTTATCGAACTGAGTTGGACAACATGTATCGTTTACGTCATAAGGTTTTTTTTGAGCAATTAAAATGGCAAGTAAACAGTAATGATGGCATGGAAAAAGACGAGTTTGATGAAAAGAACGCTCATTACCTCATTTATAAAGATGAAAAAGGTATTATAAGAGGATGTCAACGTCTTATTGAGATGAAAAACCCTTGCATGTTTGATGGGCCATTTAAATTCTTTTTGTCTGATCTTTCGGATTTTAAGCGACCTGGTTATTGGGAGGCAAGTCGTTTTGCAATTGATCATGAATTTGATGAAAATTATACCTCTAAGAAGGCGCAAGAAGTGTGCCTCTGGCTTTTAGCTGCATCTGTTTACTTTGGCTTAGAAATCCAGCCAATGGAATTTTGTTTAAGCATTTCTATGCCTTCGGTTAAAAAGTTGTATTCACATTATGGCTTTATTGGGGCTACGCTGGCTGAACGTAAAATCAATAATGATGTAGTAGTTGTTAATGGTTATAAACCATTAACATATACATATGATGCTATTATGAAAAGACTAACTCCTGATTTAAAGTCTCCAGTTTTATATTATACAGGGCCAATGTATGACCTTAGTTATCAGAAAAGTCAGGCTGCTGCTAAAAGCATATTTAACTCACATTCATTATTACCAGTGTCTTGAGTTAATATACTATTAGACAAGGAAGAGTATTTTCTCTTGAATCCATTTTGAGATGATTGAGCAAGTGCTTTTCCAAATAAAAAGAGGGTATGGTCAACAGATGAAGCATTTAATTTATGGCGTGCATTTTTAAGATGAAAAATAACTGTTGATTCAGAAATGGCTAATCTATCGGCTACTACTTTAATTGGCATTCCTTGGGATTTGAAGAAAAGTACCTCCAGTTCTCTTGTAGTGAATATACTTAAGGTGTGTTTTGCATCCAGTATACGTTTTGTGTTCCAATATAATTGTGCAGCCATGGTCAATGTATTGGTTATTTCAGGGTGAGGATGCATAACATCTAAAATGGTTAGAAAACTTTGTTCTTCTTGACGAGGTAATAAAGAGATTGTAGTGCCAGCTTTTACATTAAAATCATGTGCTTCATAAAACATTTTACTTTGAATAGGAGTTAAATTTTCTAATTTGCTTCCATCCCAACTGAAAGGCATACGAATTTTTCCCCAACCATGCGCAGGATCATGCAAGTAATATTGATTTTCTACATAATGCGCAACCCACTCAGGAGGATAGGTTTCAAAATAATCAAAACCCTTGGTTGGTTGTTCCATATTAAAGAAAGTGGTTATCGAAAATTTGTCTATATTATAGTGATTACAAATCTTTGTTAGATTTGAATTTAGCTCAGCAATTGTATTGCTTTCGGCTAAAGTTTCAAGCAAAACCTCTGCATGGTGTTGATCGATCATTGATATTCTCTCTAAAATAACTACTTGAAACCTATTACTTAATTTAGACATAAAAAACACTTTCTAATCAAATCGTCAAGTAGAATTATTAAAATAAATTCATTGTTAATAACTTGCATTCATTTTGTTATTTTACTTTTATTGTCTTTCATTATTTATTCTGTAATATTCATAAGTCAATGAATTGTAGTAAAAGTATAAAGTGTTTGGCTTCCAATATATGTTAATGAGATTAGTCAGATTATTTATTAATAAAAGAACCCTCTGCAAAAGTTGAGGATTGAAGAGGATTTAGAGATTTTTCCCAGAGATCATGGTCTGTGTAGAGAAGAA
>DAHVSZ010000081.1 GCA_027328625.1 Candidatus Paracaedibacteraceae bacterium
GGGAGAATCTGTCCGGTTTGCGGATTGACAGCAAAAAGAGAAGGAACAACCTCAACACCGAGTTGTGCTGCTTGCCCTTGATCTGTTTTGGCATCTGGAAACTCAGCCATTGTGCTACCATCAAGACTGATCGCTAAAACATCCCACTCATACATATCGGCAAATCGTTTTACAATGGGCGCAAAGGTATGACAGTAAGGACAATTGCCCTTAAAAAAGAAAAACAAACCATAGCTTTGAGAGAGACCTTTAATTCTTTGTTCTCTATCTTTTCTTTGCTCATCGAGATAAACATGTCTGCCCACTTGTGATGTTGGAAACTGAACAGAATGATCTAAGGTTGGGTTTTCTAAAATAGTTTTTTGCCATGTTTTAGAAAATCGCTCTGATCTGTTCATTAAATCTTTTTGAATGGTTTGGTATTGTTGAACGTTAAAAGGTGTTGGATTTATGAGAGCCAAATTTAGTCTTCGTTCAATTTCCAGGCGGTAAGCTTTCATCAACTCATTGGGATCATTTTTGGAATTGCGCTTCGGTTTTTCATCTAAAGACTGAGCGGTAGGAGTCTTTTCCTCTTGTTCTTCTGGCTCCTGGATCCTGATTTCTGGTTCCTGGAACTGATACCAATGCCAGCCTTCGGCATGTTGATCAAAAAACCCGGCTTGAGCTGCAAACACAAGAAAAATAGAAGCAAGACTCATCTTGACAATTTTGCGCCATATGTAGTACATTGTATTACATAAATTACAAAAAGGAACCTGCCATGACTTCGATTCGTTTATCAAAGAACCTTGAAGAACGTCTAAATCTTCTTTCCGCCAAAACACAGCGGAGTAAGAGCTTTTACATAAAAAAAGCTTTAGAAAAGTTTTTAGAGGATGAAGAAGAATACCAAGTTGCCTTAGAGGCTTATGACGCCTATTTAAGATCTGGCAAAAAAAGTACTTCCTTTGAAGAAGTAATGAAGAAAAACGGCCTTGATCATGATTAAATGGAACTTTCGTTTCTCCGAAGAAGCGGAAAAAGAGTTTAATAAACTGGATAAGCCTATTCAAAAAAAGATTAGAGATTTTTTTAACAATCGAGTTTTGTCGCAACCAAATCCAAAAATCTATGGCAAGCAACTGAAAGGTTCTCTTAAGACCTTTTGGTCTTATCGAGTTGGTGATTATCGGCTGATTTGTAATCTCCAAGATAAAGAGTTCGTCATTCTTGCCCTTAAAGTCGCGCATAGACGAGAAGTTTATAAAGCGTAAGCAATGCAAACACCTCTTTTTATAAACCATTATCTTCTCCAGTGTTAAGAGGTTGCTTTTTAAGGCCTGCTTGGATTTGCCGTACATTGTCTTTTAGATTCTCTGCTGCTCTTGTTTGTAGACGAGAAGTGTCTGGCTGTTTGATTGATTTCATAATGTCTTCAAAGATTTCACTAAAATCAATTCGGCTAAAATCCATGCGTCCTAACTCTTCAGGTCTAAGCCCTCGACAAGAAGGGTTCGATGCCTCTCCCCAGCCAATACCCAGTTGAGATCGTCCTTGTTCTTGAATAATCCTTAAAAGCTTATTACCAAAACAACAGTAACTAGTCTTCTTAGAAACACAGACTCCCAACACCTTTTTGGCGCAGTAGGTTCCCACTTGATGACAAAGGTTCTTGTCTTTAAGTTGCGCCAAGAGTTTTTCTTCAGCGCTGCATGAAGCAAGATGTAGAGAGGTTCCCCACCCTTTCATATTCTGGCAGCAATCTTTAAAATCAATACAATTACGGCTGCATCTTTTGTCGGTTCCTTTAAAGATCTCAAAACTCCCACTTCGGATATCATTTTGCATTTCTTTAAAAACAGACAGTTTAGCCATCACTTCAAGCATCTCTCCATTGGCTTGATAACTTGAATCAACACAATTTCCTGTTATACAAAAAGGTGATCCCACTCCGGCCCTAATATTTTTCAGAGATTTTTTTAAAGTAGGACACTCATAAGTTTGTTCCCAAACAACACATGTTCCACTGACCCATTCTTTGCATTTAGAGGCCTTTTGTAGACATCCTTTAGCTCGCAGAGCAGAACAAGTATTTTTGCTGGGGTATTTACAATTGTATATCTGTTTATATTGGAAGCAATCTTTGGTAATGGGACGATCTTGAATCATTTTGGTTGAAGGTCCGTCTGTACAAACTTTACTGACGTATTGGCATTGACCCTCATCTGTTAGCTTTTCTAAGCGGCTGCAATCTTCCACCCATTCTTCTTTTTTGATGGTAATGATTTCAGGATGGTCTATTTTTGTATAATCTCGAGCACAACCTGCTCGAAGACAACATGAGTTATTGAATCCATGGGAGTGTCTATCATATCTCAATGGTTTTCCACCACTGCTATGATTTCCTCCTCCATGGTCAGAGTAATAAGGCACATCATATCCACCACATCGCCAGTGTTCTTCAATCCATCCTGGAGTAATTTCAATTTCTACATGCAAATTATGGTGGCAAGTTTGCTCAATTGAGTTACCTGCTTCTTCACAAGCTAAAGTGACATTATCCCCTTTTTCCTCTTTTTCTACCTCTAATTTAACGTCTAAAACTGTGTGGGGATCTTTGAGAACCTCATCCCCATTTTTAAGGAGAGGATCAGTATCAGGGTCTAAGACAAATCTTTTCCGGTCAGCAGAAGTTGATTTTAAAAATTGACCTGCTTCTGAACGAGCAACTTCTGAATTTGCTGCATCTCCTATGGTTGCTACATTTAAAGAACTTTGTGAGGGATTATCGGTTACGTAGCCTGGAACTAAGGCAGAAGAAGTCCCTTTAGCCGCACCTTGTACGGTTCCTTGCATACCTTGTGCTAAATGCTGACCAATCTGATGAGAAGACCCCATATCAGCTTGAGTTGGATAATAAATAAGCCATATCAGCAAGAAATACCGAAAGTTCATTCTTCACCTTCCTTGAATTTATCAAGAGCGTAAGCAAGGGAAATATTTCCGGCTATTCTTTGATATAAACTTTTATGAGTTTTAACAAATGTAGGCACAACTTTAATGTCGTATTGCTTGAATAAAGTTGGATCAAGGATTACCCCCACACCAACCTCTTGGAGGAACTTTGCTGTTTTTAAAAAGCTGTTATCAATAAGGCCTCTAATCACCAAAAGACCATTATATTTTTTAGCCTCATTTGCTAAAGCTTTTAAGGTTTCCTTTGGGATACTAAAAGAAACAAAAATGTACAGATTTGAATCTTTAATCGGTGTCTGTTTCTTACCTTTTTGACAACTTGATTCTTGATTGGCCCTACAACCCCTAAAAGGCACGTTTTTTTGAGTTAAACTTAAGGATTCTTGTCGATAAGCCTTAATAAGTTCTTGGCTTTTTGCTTGCTGTTGCAAAGCCCATAGCTTATGGTCTTCAGCCTTAGCAGAGGAAAAAATTAACAATGATATCAATAAGAAAGTCAGCCGACGCAACAATTTCTTTTCCTCCAAATCAGATAACCAAAATCTTCTCCTTGATAAGGAAACTCACGGCCCGTTGCCCACAGGGTCTCACTTCTGCCTAAAGGATGACATCCTCCTCTTCCCGTTGATGGAATGGGATAAACCATCTGGGTTTTGTACTGAGTTTTTTTAATAATGGGCATGGGGTATTTTTGACATTGACCTTCTCTTCCCATATAGCCATGAAGTAAGAGCTCTCGGTGTAATTTAGCCATGAAGCGTTGTACGGTTAATAGGCTCGCTTGAACACCTCCAACATGAGCAGCAATCGTTCCTGAAAATGGATACAGAGACCCCTGACAGCCACCACACCAAAACAAGACATCATTTGGAAAACCTATTGAAGCAAGACCACAATCTGCAGCACAAGCGGCTTGTGCTATAGGATTACCAAATAAAACAGCTTCAGGATTTAAAATGAACCCCGTCTCATCATCATTCCATAAAGGGTCAAGTTCCGTTAAATAAGCCACATCAAAACTGGCTTTTTCTAAACAGATAAAATCTGTCAACAGTTCAAGCCAATAAATCACGGGATAAACATACCAATGCACTTGGTAAAAACTCCGCTTTAATCCTCCTGCATGTCCCTTGTCAGCAACAGTACCTCGGCCTTGCATACGGTTTCCACCTGCCATTTGAATACCACCCATATTAATAAGGCAATAAGGTGTACGTGTCACATCAACAAGACGTGCCGGCTCCCAGAACGATACTGGCACCCCTGGAGTCAGTAGGTTTAAAGGCGGTCTTGGACACATACACAAAAACCCAGAGGGGTTTGGCGTATCCTCATATCCACTTCCACTCACATTGACCCCGCCAATGGTTATTGGGAATAAACATGACCAACAAATATCCGTCAGCGGATTAACAAAACGTCCCTGACAACTCGCTTGTATTTCCTGAGCCGCTAACAATAAAAGTATGCTACAAACAAGAAGCCGTTTAAAAAAATCCTCTAAAATCTTTATGAAAGTAGCTTTTGATTTGTTTTCTTTTTTTTCAAGTCCACAATATTTAGCCCTTGAAAATAGCCTCATTTTCATCGTCTTGGTTTTACTAGCTGTTGTCAGCCTGCTCAGCAGAAAAACGCGCCGAGAAAGACGGAATGAATTGAGTTTATCCAGAAGTGACAAGCCTTTAAGCTTATCAAAGGTTTTCAAAAGAATTCTTTGGATCATTTTGGCCATTATCGTTTTTGTAAAGTTGATCCATTTGTTTTCTTGAAGAAAACACTCAGTTCTGAAAATTAAAGAGCTGAATTGAGGCTGCATCATTTCTCACCTGCCTTTTTAAGCAAGATTTCTTCAATCAACAGATGCTTATTTTGCTGAGTAACTTTAGCAGGGACTTGTTGGATACCCAGTTTTTTGGTCAGCGTCCCTTCTTGGTCAAAGTAAATGGGACGATCGAGTTTTTCCATCAACTCAAATGGAGAACCGTTGGTTAGGATAATTTGTGCAGACAGCTGCTGCACAATTGCACATTGTCCCATCGCCCAGGCCACTTGCTCCTCATTATCACCATCAATAAACAATAAAGGCTTGCTTAAAGACTTGAAGTCTAAGGGATTAACCTTCGTGCCTGCCTTATGAAATACCCTGTCTTGATGATCTTTTAAATCATAAGGAACAGTAATGCTTGGATCATAGAGATAGGATTTAGGTTCTGTTGTATGTTTGATTCCTTCAACCGGTTTAGGGCGATTAATTCTTTCTTGAGCTTGCTTGGCTATTTGCTGTTGGTGTTCTTGAAGGCTTCCATCTGCTTCAAGTTTTTTAAGCCTTGTTGCAATAACATCCAAAAGATCTTCTTCTGCAATCTCAAATGTAGTACCGACGACACCAAAGTCTTTTTGTAGCTCTTCTTTTGAAACAGCCTCTGTAACTAAGCTTTGAACTAAAAGACAGATAAGAAGAAAAACTTTCATGCTATCCTCTAGAACAAAGGCACAGCTTGGCCAAGAGCCTGGTCAAGAGCCTGGTCAATTGATACAAGACCTACTTCTTGGTAACGTGAGTCAAAACTTCTTGGATGGGGCGCGTAAGCAAAAACGTAACCAAAAGGAATCAGACCAGGTGTAATGGTGTGAAGAGGTTTTCCCTCTTTTGAATGAGACAGGGGCATCCCAACTTTGCGGGCAATCCATATTTGCCCCTCTTCGTCTTGGATAATTTTATCACCTGCAACCCCAATCACTTCTTTAATCAGAGATGCTTTAAACCAAGAATTCTTAAAGGATAAGTATTGTCCTCTCTTTAAATCTTTTCCTTTTAAAATTAGAAAAGCTTTTTGCGGTAAAGAATCCGATTGGTTTATAGCCAAACTGGTTGAACGCGTAATTCCTTCAAAAAGAACAATCAACCCAAATCCAAAAAGCAAAGCTTGATAAATGAATCTTTTTGACCATGCATTTTTGATCATTAGAAGAGATTTCATCATTTCTTTCCTTTTTGACTGGCAACATAAACCTTAAATTCTTCTGTTAAATCTTCAGCACCACCTTTGAGAGTATTAGAGGTAAAGAGAATGACTTTCTTGCTAGTTGCAAAATCCGCCAAGTCTTGATTCAGCTTTTCTGTTAATTGATAAATGGCTTTATTAAGTGACTCAGTTTTGATAGTTTGCTGTGCAATTGTTTCTGCTTTTTCTCGAATGAGTTTATCAATGCTGACAACAGCAATTTTTGGCCCCTTAAAATCTTTAAAAGCTAATAGGGTAAGAGCAATAAACCCTAAACTAACCAAACTTAAAAAACGCAATGGTTTCATGTTAAGCACTCCTTCTTCTCTCATCGGCTATATGATGAATGGCATCCACAAGCTTAAGACCTTGTTGTTGAAGAGATTTAACAGCGGAATATTCGTCCGCCTTAGTTGAGTAGAGAATCTGTGAGAACGGATCAAGAAGAAGGCGTCCTATAGCATACCCATGCGGGCCATAAATCATGACTTCTGCATACTCGCCATGTTTGGTTTTAACGGATGCGAGCTGTGTTTCCATATGACCATTCATTGAGATGCGATTGGTCTTTTTAAGTTGCTCTATCGATTCTTTCTTTTGTGATAAAAGGCACATCCAGTCACTGTTTTCAAAAGCAGCTAAGGCACCTGTGGAGGCATAAAAGTCATTAACGCTTTGTGTGCCAACAACAAGCGACCCATTATATTTTCGAAGACGTCTGGCTAGGGTTTCAACAAACACACCACTTTGATTACCACGCAACATGTCCCAAGCTTCATCAAAGACAATATTAAAAGGAGTTTTACGGTCTCCTAAAAACATCTGGTTGGTGATATGCACAATCACCATTTGCACAACAACCGATTGAAGGTCTTTGCGCTCTTTGAGTTCTTCCAATTCAACCACCACCAAAGAACTGTCAAAATTGACGTTCGAAGTGCCATTAAAAAAGCGCCCATAAATACCAGCCTTAGTATAAGGAAACAGCATGGTTCCAAGATCATTGGCTTTTTTATCACTATGATTTAAAAGCCACTCTGCAATATGGGTAATGGTCGATTGGTTTTTATACTCTTGCCAAACAGCAAAAAGAGCTTGTTCTAAAAGAGCACTCTCCATATCATCCGTGCCTTTGGATGGAGCAGCCATTAAACTTAAAACTGATTTCAACATGGCTAAGGCATCAGATGCGCTTTCTTCATCGTCGATGGGAATGGTTGTGAAAGGATTGATGCAAAGAGGCGTCTTTGGCTTAAATTCAATAAACTGTCCTTCTAATAAATGACAGGTCTTTTCAAAGCTGCGGCCCACATCAAGCACAAACACACGTCCTCCCATTCCTAAAGTTGAAGTCATCAATTCTTGCATAAAGACAGATTTTCCAGAACCAGAGCGTCCAACCACACAAACATTGTAGTTTCCCGCATCATTATCAAAGGGTGACCAGGTAAAGAGTTGTCCGCGTCTTCCGGCCAAGAGCATCCCTGGTGACTTTGTCCCGTTCCACTCTGCTTGAATGGGCAGCAAGTTAGCAGATTCTGTTGAAAGGGTCGTTTTAAGCCTCTGCGTATAAGCTAAATCTTCAACCATGCCTTCTCCCCAGTTCATGGGCAAATGGCTTAAGAAAGCTTGAAGCTGAATATATTTATCGGTTTGGAGTTCCCATTCTTTTGAACGAAACAAACTTAAAAGAATTTGTTCTGCTTGGTTGATGGAGAACTTAGGCGCTTGGAGCATAATCGAGAGATTGGATCTGACAATCCTCTCGCCTTTAGAAAGCTGAATTCTAGCAAATCCTAATTCTTCAGCTTCGGCGACAAGCACTGGAATATGTTTGCCTATAGGGGAGTTGGCTTGTCTTTCTACATAAGAGGCTTTGCTCAAAAGCTTGGTTTTTAAAGGATCTTGCTTTGGAACATGAACCCCATAATGGATGAGAAAAGGACAAGGCAATCTTAATGCGTCTCTTAAAGGATCGCCAATGAGTTCGTTCATGGCATGCAGTGACCATTGAAAAGGATAACGTCTTACAGAATAAGTCCGTGCAATGACTTCACCTTCATTCAAACCGATTCCCTCTTCTTGAATTTGGTAAGAAATTTCAGAGTTTGGAATCTGTGATGCTAAAGAGTCATAAGGATTCCATTTCAAAGAACTGGGTTGAAGACCATCTGAGCTTGGCTTTAAATTCAGCCAGTTATCCATAAATTGCAGAAGCTGATCCGCATCCCATGCCCACACAGGAAGCCCTAAAAGCTTAAAGGTTGTGACAATCTGTTCTTTAAGGCTTTGAACCTTTTCAATTTCGACGGGGTTTCGGGTATGACCTTTTTGTGAAAAGGCTAAGACACAACGAAAATTCCTCAATGTATAAGGAAAGTTTTGACTGTTATAGACTTGGTCTCTTAAAAACCCAGTTCTATTTTGAGCAAGGAGTGCCAAGGTTTCTTGTTGGGATTTTCTGGGCGCTTCCCAGCGATCTAAAATAGAGCCAATATGGGGATCCGCCCTAAGCATAACTTGTAAGTTTGAACCTTCAGGAAGTGTGTGCTGAAACAGACCACTGACTTCTCTTTGCATTTCTTCCGTGCAACCAACAAGAGGAGAGGTTTCCAAAACAAAACCAAGTGATGAACGGTTGTAAAAAAGTCCTTGGCTTGGCTCGTAACTTTCATAAGGAAGTAGCTCTTCTAAACGGTGATGCTCAAAAAATTGATGAACTGAGGCTCGATGCAAGGATTGATGTTGAATGCCATAATCTTGACGCTCTTTAAAAAACTCTAAAACCTTTTCACCCAATGTTACCAGCATACCTCTTACTCCCTATTTTCTTTAAACTTAGATATGAGTTCTTAATTTCCAGCGTCCTTGACGAACGACAGTATGAATGGCTGATTCTTCATGAAAGTTTCCTGCCTCATCTTGAAAAGGAGCTATCCAAAGACGTAGATTTTGTTCTGGAATTCTCTCAATTCCAGTGGATGAAGTTTGAGCAACGTCATCATAAGCCATAGCCACAGGTGCTAAAGTTTTAAGAGAAGAAGATTCATTCTCATCTAAACCTCCAAAGTGGCCTTGATCAACCATACGGTTGACTTCACTAATGGATTTGCATCCCGCTCCTTTTCCAGCAGGACAATCAAAGAGTTCATTGTTGCTGGTACAAGCAGAGAGAAATAATAGGCAGGGAACAATAACATTTAATTTCATTGATAAATCCTCATTGTTGTTTAAGTTCATTTTGACTGGGT
>DAHVSZ010000082.1 GCA_027328625.1 Candidatus Paracaedibacteraceae bacterium
GGCAAATAATTTAGCTTTGAAACATTTTCCGGGCTTGGTTTTTGTATCAGCTATTGAACACGATAGTGTTTATCTTGTTCGAGAAGATGCCAAGATTATTCCTGTTGATGAAAATGGGATTATTTGTCTGGACAGATTACAGGAGTTATTGGAAGAGCATAAGAATAAAGGGCCTTTTTTGATATCAGTAATGCTTGCCAATAATGAAACTGGGGTTATTCAACCTTTAGAAGAAGTTGTTTTACTTGCAAAACAGTATGGAGCGTATGTGCATTCTGATATCGTTCAGGCAATAGGACGCATACAATTTCCTTGGCACGTGCTCGATATGGCATCGGTTTCAGCCCATAAAGTGGGCGGGCCTACTGGAGTTGGATGTTTAGTTGTGAATCCAAGTTTGGCAATTAAACCGTTGTTGTTGGGAGGTGGGCAAGAACGATTTTATCGACCTGGAACAGAAAACATTTTGGGTATAGTTGGGATGGCAGCAGCTCTTGAAGAAAGTGTAAAACAAGACTGGAGTCAAACAGAGCAGTTACGAGATCTTTTAGATGATAGCATATCAGCAATTTATTCAGATGCTTGTTTAGCAAAGACTAGCCAGCGTTTGCCAAATACAACAATGCTTTGTATGCCAGGTGTTAAAAATGAAACGCAAGTTATCAGTTTTGATCTTGCTGGATTTGCTGTAAGTGCTGGCTCAGCTTGTTCTTCTGGTAAGATTAGGTCTTCGCGTGTTTTGCAAGCGATGGGGTTGCATTTTGAAAAAAGCCAACAAGCGATTCGAGTGAGTTTGGGGCCTGATGTAAGTCTTGAAGATATAGAGTTTTTTTGTCAGGCATGGCGAACAATTTATGAGAACTTAAGCGTAAGAAGAGATCATAAAATTAATAGAAATAATAATGAGATTGATTCTCACCATAGCGAAGCTCACAAGGGTTGTGACGATTCAATTATACTTCTGGATTGCCACGCTCCGCTCGCAATGACGGCAGAGGGAGAAATACAATGAACATTAACAAAAATAGTGCCAAGGGAGTTGATAATGAGTTGTACCGTGCCTAGTTTATATCCATCTTCGTTAATGCCAGCTGATCAAATTTATTTGGATTATCAGGCAACAACTCCATGTGACCCTCGTGTATTGGAAAAGATGATACCTTATTTTTCTGGAGTTTTTGGTAATCCGCACTCACGTAATCATCCTCATGGATGGTTAGCAGAAGATGCAATTGAAACAGCACGCCAACAAGTCGCTGATATGATTGGGGCAGACGAGAGAGAAATAATTTTTACAAGTGGCGCTACTGAGTCGAACAATATGGCTATTAAAGGAACAGCTAAGTTTTATGGTGATAAGAAAAACCATATTATTACCTGTGTGACTGAGCATAAATGCGTTTTAGAAAGTTGCAGGTTTCTTGAGCAAGAGGGATTTGAGATTACTTATCTGCCGGTTGATTCTAATGGTTTCATTAATTTAAATTCGCTTAAAGATGCTATAAAAGAGCAAACACTGTTAGTTTCTATTATGGCTGTTAATAATGAAATTGGTGTAATCCAACCTTTAGTCGAGATCGGACAAATTTGTCGTGAAAATGGAGTCCTTTTTCACACTGACGCAGCTCAAGCCATTGGCAAAATAGATATTGATGTTAACGAAATGAATATTGATTTGTTAAGCATCTCCGGTCATAAAATTTATGGCCCTAAGGGTATAGGTGCTCTTTTTGTTCGAAGAAAACCTAGAGTTAGAATGCACTCACTTATTAGTGGTGGGGGGCAAGAGAGAGGGATGAGATCCGGGACTTTGCCAACGCCTTTATGTGTGGGGCTGGGTGAAGCTTGCGCTATTGCTGCTCGCGAAATGCAAGAAGAAACAACTCGGATAAGCAAATTGAGTAAACGCTTACTAGATGCTATTAGCCAACGTCTACCGGAAGTTTATTTAAATGGTGATTTAGAAAAACGTGTGCCTGGAAACCTAAACCTAAGTTTTGCTTTTGTTGAAGGTGAAGGGCTTATGATGGGGATTAAGGAGTTATCTGTTTCATCGGGATCAGCTTGTACATCTGCTTCTTTGGAACCCTCTTATGTTTTGCGAGCATTGGGAGTTGAGGAAGAATTAGCTCACACATCAATTCGATTTGGAATAGGTCGATTTACAACTGAACAGGAAATTGATGCAACGATTAATAAAGTTGTTAGTGCTGTTGAACGTTTACGTTTGATGAGCCCTCTTTGGGAAATGGCACAAGAAGGCATTGATATTAAATCAATTAAATGGGCAACGCATTAAGAAAAGTTTGATAGTAGTAGTTCAAAATACAAACTGGATCCCCGCCTACGCGGGGATGACAGGAGAGGAAAAAAGGGAGAAAAAAATGTCTTATAGTCATCAGGTCATCGACCATTATGAAAACCCAAGAAATGTTGGAACATTAGATAAGGATGATGCCAATGTTGGTACAGGATTGGTCGGAGCTCCTGCATGTGGAGATGTGATGAAACTTCAAATAAAAGTAAGCGATGAAGGTGTGATTGAAGACGCAAAATTCAAAACTTTTGGTTGTGGTTCTGCGATTGCTTCTTCTTCATTAGTGACAGAATGGGTAAAAGGCAAAACAATAGATGAGGCTTGCTCTATTAAGAACACCGAAATCGCCCAACATTTAGCTCTGCCACCAGTAAAGATACATTGCTCAATCTTGGCAGAGGATGCAATAAAGGCAGCTATTGCAGATTATAAAGCAAAACAAGACTCAGATAATCCAAATTCACTTGAGGCGGCATGAGACGTATTATGTACAGATACTACTTGATAGATTTTGTTATGTGAGGCTCTGACTATGCGCACTCCCATTACAATAACTGAAGCTGCTTTAGAGAGAGTTAAACATCTTTTGGAAAAAAGAGGTAAGCCCTCTGTGGGCATTAGAATTGGCCTTAAAACGAAAGGTTGTTCAGGATTATCCTATAGTCTTGAGTATGCAGATGAAAAACAGCCATTGGATGAAGTTGTTGAAAAAGAAGGTGTGACAATACTTATTGATTCTAAAGCAACATTATTCATTTTAGGTACAGAAATGGATTTTGATGAAGAAAAGATGCAATCAGGTTTCGTATTCAGAAATCCCAATGAAAAGGGACGTTGCGGTTGTGGAAAATCATTTCACGTATGATGGCAGGATAAATAAAGGCTTCTCATGATGTATTACCCCTTATTAGAATCTGGTGAGCTTGACATTGAGGATATTCGACCGCAAGCGACTCCGTTTGCCTTGCTTGGGGTACAACCAGCTTTTGATTTGGATGAGGCCTTACTTGAGAGACATTATGTGATTATGCAGAACGAACTCCATCCTGACCGTTTTATTGGTAAGCCGGATGTTGAAATGAGCGGAGTTAGAATGATGTCTGCTTGGGTAAATGCTGCCTATAAAAAATTAAAAGATCCGGTCCTTAGAGCAAAAGCACTTCTTAGAATTTCAGGATCAAAAATTCCCGGAGAAGGGGATAAGACAATTATTGATCCGGTGATTTTAGAAAATGCTATGGAATGGCGGGAGGAACTAGAAACACTAAAATCTCCTCAGGAATTTGATAATTATTCTGCAAAAATAAATAGTATTTTTGACAATTACAAACAACAGTTTTCAAAAGCATGGAACAACCATGACAAAGAACTGATGCAAAAGACTTATTTGAATATGACGTATGTTGCAAAGGCTTTAGAACAAGCAAAAGAAAAAAGACTGTTTTTGGCTGGTATTTTTTATAAGTGAATGGAGCTATTTGGCCTAATGGAAATGACTAAAAATACCACAATAATTTTCCTCCGGTTAAACCGGAGGGATCCATGGATTCTATGGTCAAGCCCGTAGGTATCTACACATGTTGAATCAATTTATCAGAAATTATTAAAACAAAGCGACCGTCATGGCGAACAACGGAGTTGTGTAGCCATCCAGAAAAAGTGATACAGATGAAACTAAATCCCAAATTTAATTCAACAATACTGTTATCCTCGCAACAAGTGCGAGGATCTAGAGATTTTCGGAACACCATAACGATGAAATCGTTTGGCGGGAATGACGAGATTACAAATGTTTGTTTTAATTTGAAAAAGGATACTATTGAACTGGATGGCCACGCAACTCCGTTGCTCGCCATGACGGCGGGTTTGGTGTTTTTGCAAAACTATCATAAGAAGGCATTACTCGCCATGACGGCGAGTTTGGTGTTTTTGCAAAACTACCAAAAGAAGGCATTACTCGCCATGACGGCGAGTTTGGTGTTTTTGCAAAACTATCATAAGAAGGCATTACTCGCCATGACGGCATTTAGTTTAGTTAAAATGTGCGCAGATACCTATGGGCAAGCCGTGGAGAAACTGAAGGAGAGGAAAGAAATAGACTTTTCCAAATGCGTAGAATATATGAAGAATTTTTTATAAATAAAATTAGAGATTTTGTGTCGTGTTATTGCAACTAGTAGAACCAGAAATGATATCTACCTCTCGTGATGAAAAGGGAGAGGTGGCTGTTGGTATTGATCTTGGTACAACTCATTCAGTTATTGCTCTTTCAATAGACGGCAAAGCAAAAGCAATTCGTATTGATGATAGTGTACTTGTGCCATCAGCAGTTGCTTTTAAAAATGAGACACTGATTGTTGGAACTGAATCCTTAAATTACAATCCTGTTCTGTCTTTTAAACGACATATGAATGAGCCTGCAGTTAAACTCAACTATGATAAATCTCCTATTGAATATTCGACTCAAGTTTTAAAATATTTAAAAAAACATGCAGAAGCTGCTATTGGTCATACCGTCGGAAAAGCGGT
Source organism: Candidatus Paracaedibacteraceae bacterium (assembly GCA_027328625.1). Lineage (GTDB taxonomy): Bacteria > Pseudomonadota > Alphaproteobacteria > Paracaedibacterales > CAIULA01 > CANJLN01. The sequence continues at coordinate 4,847 of DAHVSZ010000082.1, forward strand.
TATTACAGTTCCAGCGTACTTTGATGACACTGCCAGACAAGCGACAAAAGATGCAGCTACCCTTGCTGGGCTAACAGTATTAAGGCTAATTAATGAACCAACTGCTGCAGCCTTATCTTATGGCTTAGATAGCGGTATTGAAGGTATTTATGCCATATACGATTTAGGTGGAGGAACGTTTGATGTATCGCTTTTAAAGATGTCTATGGGAGTTTTCCAGGTCTTAGGCACAAGTGGTGATTTGCAACTGGGTGGGGACGATATCGATCAAGCCATTCTTCAATATTGGTGTAAACAAGGACTAACTGAATGTACAGATCAAGATGCTATTTTATTGGCACGCCAAGCAAAAGAAGCTCTTTCAAAAGATTTGGAGTGGGAAGGCCAGTTGAGAGGTCAGAAGCTTTTTCTGAGCCAATCTTTATTGGACGATATTGCTAAGCCTTTCATTGATAGAACTTTACAAATTTGTGAACGAGTTTTGTCTGATGCTAATTTGAAAGTGATTGATATAAGTGGTGTTGTTCTTGTTGGTGGCTCAACACGTTTAAGGATAGTAAAAGAAGGTGTTCGTAAGTTTTTTGGAAAAGAACCTTTAGTTGATTTAGATCCCGATCAAGTCGTGGCTCTTGGAGCAGCTTTACAAGCTGAAGCTTTAACACAAGGTAGTTCTAACAATACGTTGCTTTTGGATGTAACTCCATTGTCTCTTGGAATTGAAACAATGGGAGGGTTGGTTGAAAAAATTATTCCCCGTAATACTTCTATCCCTTCAGCAATGGCTCAGGAATTTACAACGTATCAAGACGGACAAACAGCGATTAAGATTCATGTTGTTCAAGGCGAGAGAGAACTTGTTGAAGATTGTCGTTCGCTTGGGGAATTTGTATTATCTAGTATTCCACCAATGATAGCAGGAGCTGCAAGAATTCAAGTGACTTTTACAGTGGATGCTGATGGCTTATTAACTGTATCTGCGCAAGAAAAATTGACAGGAACGATTCAAATAATTAGCGTTAAACCAAGTTACGGATTAGAATCAAAAGACTTTGAACGTATGCTTTTAGAGGGGTTAAAAGAGGGAAGTCAAGATCTTGAAGATCGTTTACTTATTGAATCACAAATGGAAGCTAAGCAAATTATTGCTTATTTGCAAAGTGCTTTAGATCAAGATAATGACCTTTTAAGAGAAAAAGAAGAACAAGAATTGAGAAATGGAATTGATGCTTTGCAGAAGGCTATAGAAGGTAAAGACAGAGAAAACATTAGAAATCAGACAAAATTTTTATCTTCTTTGAGTCAACCTTTTGCTGAAATGCGTATTAACCGTTCAATACAAAAACGTCTATTAGGGCAAAATGTTTTGCAGAAAGATTAATGAAAGAGAGTTATAATGCCAAAAATTAAGTTTATCCAAAACGATAATCAAGTCATCGAAGTTGATGCGCCAATTGGTTTGTCAGTTTTGGAGATTGCTCATCGCAATAATATTGATTTGGAAGGTGCTTGTGAAGGTTCATTAGCTTGTTCAACTTGTCATGTGATTGTTGATAATGAGTGGTATGACTTGCTATCGCCAGCAACCGAAGATGAAGAAGATATGCTTGATCTTGCTTTTGGATTAACGCATACATCAAGGCTGGGTTGTCAGATTATCATGACGGAAGAACTAGACGGCTTGACTGTAAGGTTACCAGCTGGTACGCGAAATATGATGGTTTCTTAATTTATGTCAAGAAAACTAAAATGGACTGATGTCCATGACATCGCAATTGCCTTGGAAGAAAATCACCCTAATGTCGAGATTTTGGCGATACGATTTACAGATCTATGGCAATGGGTTCAAGATCTTTCTGATTTTGAAGATGATCCAGAGAAGTCTAGTGAGAAGATTTTGGAAGCGATTCAGATGGCCTGGTTGGATGAGAGGAGCTAGAAATGAAAAAACTTCTGTATGTTTTTATAGCATTAATTCTTTTGTTGGTGACTGTACCAAATTTTATCGATTGGAGCCATTTTAAGGCTCCTATAATCTCTGCAGTCAAAGATAATACAGGTTTTGAGATTGATTTAAAGGGTTCTGTCAATCTTAGTCTGTTTCCTTCTCCACATTTAAGTGCTAAGGGGGTTTCGGTAAAAAATAAACCGGGTGGAAAAGCTGCAACATTAATTGAATTAAAGAGCATTTCTTTTGGTGTCAATATCCTTCCTTTATTAAGGGGCAATATTGAGGTTAGTAAAGTTGAGCTTATTGAACCCATCATCAATCTTGAAACATTTAAAAATGGGGAAAACAATTGGGATATAAAAACTGCCAATACTTCGTCAGAGGCTAAGCCAACTAATGCTGAATCAGCTTCTATAGCTAAAAGTGATGCAAAGACGCCAAGTCTTTCATTACAGAAAGTTGTTATAAAAGATGGGCAAGTTACGATTTCTAATTTCCAAACCAATTCACATCAAGAAATCAAAAACATCAATCTTCAAGGTTCACTTGATTCGCTGACTGGGCCGTTCGCTGTTAAGGGGCAATTGGATGTGAATGAGTATTCATTGAAAATCGATGCACGAACCGGTGAGATCACAGGCCATAAGCCATCTGCTGTTCATGCGACTTTGTCAGCTGCTAAAGGTAAGAATGACTTCGGTACGCTGCAAGTTGAGGGAACAGTTCAAGATAAAAAATTTGTAGGGGGTATTCAATCGGATGGACTAAAGGTGCCATTTGTTCTTGATTTAGCCAACAAAAAATTAGACCTGCAAAAAGGTGTAAAGCTAGCAGCGCAAGTTGAAGCTGAATCTGAAAATATTAAAGTTTCTAATCTTGAAATGCAGTTAGATTCAGTGAAAATTGCCGGTAATGTTGCATATAAAGCGCCGCATGTTGAAGCTAAACTAACAATTACGGAAGGTGCGGCTCAGGTTGATGTTTCAGCTAAGGGCGAAAGTAACGATAAGAATTTGTGGGATGGATTAGTGACGGTTCAATCTGATAAGCCTCAAACCTATTTAAAATGGTTTGGTGTTGATGACAAAGCGCCATATTTGGAAGGGGCAATTCATGCCTCAACCTATTTAAAAATAGAAGGAGCAACTTATTCTTTATCAGCTTTGAAATTTAAGGTGGGTCATTTGAATGGTTCAGGGGTAATTTCTGTTAAGCTAGGTGATGTTCGTCCTTACGTTAACGCTGATCTTTCTTTGAATAAATTAGATTTGAATGCTTTTATGGGCGAGGCTGAGCAAACATCTGCAAAATCTGAGCAAGCTCAAGCTTTTGCACCTGCAGCGAATTCAAATGTTGCAGTTCCAATGCGTTGGACAAAGGATAAATGGAATTTGGAGCCATTAAAGTTAGTTAATACTGACTTTAAGTTCAGCATTGGCGAAGTAAAATATGATGAGTACCAACTGAGTCAAGTCAGTGGAGATCTTCATTTAAAAGATGGAAGCTTGCAGTTATCTTCATTCCAAGCTCAAGGTTATAGTGGTCGTTTAAGTGGTGACGCTGCAGTTCAGCAAGGAAAAACGCCATCTGTTAAATTAAATTTTGCTATTCAAAATGTGAATCTGGCTTCACTACCAAAGGTAAGGCAGACACCTCTTAAAAAGGCAACTTTAAATGCTTCGCTTAAATTGACAGCTATAGGTGACAACACCTTTGATGCAGTTAACACTTTGTCTGGAAGTATGCAGTTTAATTTGGGTCAAGGTGTGATCGAAGCTTTTGATATTAAGAAATTTATAGCTGATACCAAACAAGTTAAAAGCCCGGCTGATATTAAAACTTTGATGGATGATCTAAAGCGAAAAGCTGATACCACATTTTCACATCTAAAAGCTGATTTTACTGTTAGAAATGGTAAGGCTAATAGTCAAAATATTGAATTTCTATCAGATGAAATTACTGTGACGGGAAATGGTACGATTGATTTGCCAGATTGGACTGTTGATATGAACACACAAATTAAAGTTAAAGAACTGAGTCATCTTCCGCCATTTGGTATGAAAATAAATGGAAGTATTGATTCTCCTTCATATGCAATTGATCAAGGCTTATTAGCAAAAATTCTTTTACAAGCCGCAGCAAATCGTCTTTTAGATAAGGCTGTTGGTAGTGTTGGCGGTAAAGTTGGGGATATTTTACAAAGTGTTATAGGGGGAGGAAAGGGCAAAGAAAACAATTCTTCCAGCCCTCCACCACAACAACAAACTCAACAAGAGCAAAAGCAGAATTTGCCAATTAATCCAGAAAAGCTTTTAAAAGGACTTTTTGGTTGATAGATTTATAACTTATTTAGTTTTTTAAATATTGTATTTCTTTCAAAATAATTTAATCTAG
>DAHVSZ010000083.1 GCA_027328625.1 Candidatus Paracaedibacteraceae bacterium
GCTTCGTCGGGACTACGTCCCTTCTCGAGGTGACGTGAAATGGCTGTTTTTCTAGATTCCAAAATTCTGTCGGGTGGGAAGGGAAAATTCAGATAGATTATTGCAAATTTACATAAAGCTCTGGGGATCAATGTCAACAGACACCCGAATAGACTTTGGAACCGAAGCATGCTCTAGCCATTCTTTTAGCAAAGGCTGAATCTTTACAGACTTTTCTACTTTAATCAAAAAACGCCACCGATAACGGCTTCGAACCCTTGCTATAGGAGCTGGAACAGGCCCTAAAACTCTAACTCCAGGAACGTTAGGGGCCATTTTTCCTAGTTTTCGAGCTATTTCTTGCACATGGTTTTCGTTTAATCCTGATAGAATAATTGCTGCCAAACGCCCAAAGGGTGGCATATCATGCAATTGACGCTCGTGAATTTCGTATTCATAAAATTGCTCTCGGTTGTGGTCTTTTAAAGCCCGCATGATAGCATGATCTGGATTAAATGTTTGAAGCAATACTTCACCAATTCTTTCCTCACGGCCAGCTCTTCCTGAAACTTGGTGAAGAAGTTGATAGGTTCTCTCCCCTGCTCTTAAGTCACTGCCATTTAAGCCTAAATCAGCATCAACAACACCAACCAATGTCAACATCGGGAAATGATGACCTTTAGCCAGCATTTGTGTACCAATGATGATATCAACATTGTGATCTTCGATTTGTTCAATCATTTGCTTAATTTCTTTGGGCGTTGAAATCAAATCACTGACTGCAAGCAAAACTCGTGCATTTGGAAAACGTATAGTAACTTCTTCATGGATACGTTCCACTCCTGGACCACAAGGCGTTAGTGCTTCGGTATTATGACATTCTGGACATTCATGTGGCATTTCCTTATAGAATCCACAATGATGACATCTGAGCTGATTTGCATTTTTGTGCTGCACAAGCCAGGCATCACAACCAGGACACATAAAACGATATCCACACTTTCGGCATAAGGTTAATGGAGCATAGCCTCGTCGATTTAAGAATAATAAAGATTGCTCACCTAGTTTTAAGCGTTCCTCTATCCCCTTACAAAGAGGTTCCGATAACCAAAACCCTTTTTTCTGCTGACGCATATCAACAACAGAAACAGATGGTAGCTGGGCACCTGCAAAACGATCATGCAAAATTAAATGATGATAGCGCCCTTTTTGGACATTCACTAAAGTTTCTATTGAAGGGGTAGCAGATGCCAAAATAATTGGAATATTGAGTTGTTGTGCCCTTAAAACTGCCATATCACGGGCATGATAAAGAACTTGCTCTTCTTGCTTATAAGAAGTGTCATGTTCTTCATCAACAACAATTGTTTTAAGATTAGAAAATGGTAAAAATAAAGCCGATCTTGCCCCCACAACAACGCAAGCTTCACCTTTGATAACTTGTTGCCAGGTATCACGTTTTTGACGAGAAGTAACACCTGAGTGCCATAATAATGGCAATGTTCCAAATCGCTTATTAAAACGATCTAACCATTGTGTAGTCAAAGCAATTTCAGGGAGTAAAACGAGCGCTTGTCCGTTTTGTTTTAAAATATTTTCAATGACGCTTAGATAAACTTCTGTTTTACCTGAACCTGTTACACCATCAAGCAAAAAAGGTTGAAATTTATTTTGGGAATTCTTGATTGATTTTGCAGCTTTTTCTTGTTCTTTTGATAAATTAAATGCATGTGTAAAGGCATAATTTAAAGGCTGATGCTCATATGGCTTTTTTAAAAGTTTCTTAAATTCAGCTAATGGTAAAGCTAGCACCATTTTTAAAATTAACCCTCGAGGCGTCATCGTATAATCAGCAACCCATTCGACAAAAGGCTTAAGACTTTCTGGTAAAGTATAGTCCGTCACGATTTCGATTGATTTGGCGGCACCGGTATAATCAGAAGGAGCAACATCCCAAATCACCCCCACTTCTGTTTTATTTCGAAAGGGAATAAATACCACTTGACCAAGAGCAATTTTATCCGAACATTCATAAGTGAAAGTCTGATTTAATGCGGTTGGAATTAAAACTTGTACTTGCATTTTTTTTAGCAATAAGGTCTCATCTTTGTCATAGAATAACGCGAACAAAAAAATGAAGATACGATGAAATTTTTTTTAGATACTGCACATATTGAAGAAGTTAAAGAGTTAATTGAGACTGGCCTCGTAGACGGCATTACAACCAACCCTTCACTTATTGCTGCTAGCGGACGGGATTTTAAAAAAGTTATAGCTGAGATGTGCGAATTGGTGGCAGGACCTGTTAGCGCTGAAGTTGCTGCCTTGGATCACCCTACCATGCTAAAAGAAGGGCGCCACCTAGCCAAGATTGCACCTAATGTTGCTGTTAAAGTTCCACTAACTTTGGATGGGCTAAAAACCTGTCGCGTCTTATCTGACGAAGGAATAATGGTAAACGTAACATTATGTTTTTCAGCTGGTCAAGCCTTGCTGGCTGCTAAAGCGGGTGCGACTTTCATTTCTCCATTTATTGGAAGACTTGACGATATTGGACACGACGGTATGCAGCTTATTGAAGAGATTTGTTTAATTTATAATAACTATCCTGATATTGAGACTGAAATTTTAGCAGCATCAATCCGTAATCCATTGCATGTTATTGCAGCCGCACAAGCAGGTGCGCATGTAGCAACCATTCCACCCAAAGTTGTGCATCAACTTTTAAAGCATCCATTAACGGATAATGGAATAGCAACTTTTGTCAAAGATTGGGAAAAAACAGGACAGAAGATTATTAATAAAAAATAAAATATCATGGATTATCGGGTCACGCCCGAGAATGACAATATAGAAAAAGTGGGTTATGTAAGAGGTTCAGTAAAAAATACAGTATTTTATCAGTATAAAAATTTAAGAAATGATTAACTATAAAGACTGTAATCTATTTTTGTTAATTAAAATTGAGGGAATTCTGATTCACAAGATTTTATTTTAATTAACGTATAGATCATTTTTACTGGAGGGACTTTTTCATGAAAATTAGAACATTAAGTTTATTAACTATTAGTGCTTTGGCTGTTGGTTCAACAATTAGTAGTGCTAATCCGCCTTCAAGCCCTCCTCCAACTCCAAAACCGGTGACTCAAGTACCAAAGACTCAAATGCCTACTCCAACTGTAGTAGTAAAAGAAGGAATTGAAGTGCCACGAGTTCCTGCTGCTCCTGCGGTGGTTCCAACAACAAAAGTACCTTCTCCTTCTGTGCAGCCATCAATAATGCATTAATATTGTGTAACCTTACAATTTTCAGCACGAACTTTTTGTTCTAAGTCCGTGCTGTTTTTGTTTAACACCTAATTTTTTTTATCATCTCATGAGCAATAGACTACAGAACTGATGCAGTTCAAATATTAACAAAATTAATCATTTTTCTCTTATTTGAAACAAAATTCTCACTATTTCCCCTTTTTTTTAAGCTTATGACCTTGATATTGTATTTATGAATCACTATTTAAGCCTTACATACGTATGTGATAATAGCTCTGGTAATGACCGAGGAGGTCATCATGATAGAGAGTTTGAAACAAATAGTCTTATTAAAAGAAAACATTCTTTATTTTTCGATCGTTATCTTTTTATATTTTACCGTAACTTTCATAGAGGCGGCAGAAGTAAAAGAATTCTCTGTAAGAAATCCTCTTAGTAGCATACATTTATCACCAGGAGAAGAGAAAACTGATAGTACAGGCGAACCAGCAGTTAGTTTATCAGCAATTAACTGGCATACTTTAGATCTATCAAAAGAATTAAAAGAAGCTGCAGAAGGTTTTGATGAAGCTGATCTTGGAGAAAAACCTAAACTAACACGCTTTCAAAAGATTGCAGCCCTAGTAATCCCTGCACTTGTTATGTATACCGCTGTTGCAGTCGGAAATCTTGTTGCCAATCAAATGGCTACAGCTATACCACCTACTATTAGTATGCAAACTTTGAATACTTTAGACAACATAACCAGTGCATTAGAATACCAAATGAGCATATGGATATCCTATGAAATATTGAGAAAAGCAGGATCTATTGGTGTACAATGGGCTCGCAATTTAGAAAAAGCTGTTCATAAATTATCTAGTTCAAAGCCTTTATCTTTTAAAAGAAACAAAAATAGCTGTTTTAACAGACAAACCTGTTCTCGTTTTGGAACAGAGTTGTTTTCCTGGGGGGCGGGATTTGCCCAAGCCCTAGTACCGACCTCTATTTTATATCAATATATGGCACGCTCACCGGTAACTGCAAGTTGGAGATATTATAGGGAGCTTCCCTTTATGGTGGCTTATTATACTCTCGTAGGTCAGCGTACTTTTAAAGAAATGGTCGAAACAAAATTTCAAAGTCGTGATCCAGCTGTAAAGGCAAAAAGACAAGCTGTAAAACAAAGATTTGCTAATTCACGTCAATTTGTTGCATCAATGAAAGAAGATAGGCCAAAAATTAGAGAAACTCTAAGCAAACTTAGATCTGCTGGTGTCCCTGCACAAGGGATTGATCCAAAAAATCCTGAACATAGAAAAACAAGAGCTTTAGCTAAGGCAACATTTCTTTTAAAATTGAGTGAAGGATATACCCCACACCCTGTTTCACTTGCTCAGAAAAGAACAACAATTGGTTTAGCAGCAGCAACAGCCGTACCAGGACTCGCTGTTGGTGGTATTTTAGGAGCACAAGGCTTTCTTAGATTTTATGACTGGATTACAACAGGTGGTGTTTACCAAGGTAGTTCCAGTAATTTATTCTTAGGAAATACAACTTCCAATGTCACAACTTATTTGAACGAATCCATATATTATTGGGAAGAGGTTCAATATCCCGATGGCAGCCTTTATTGGCTTTATCACAACCTTTTAGGTTTTTGGGATTCCGGTATAGAACCGCCATATCCTATAAGTGCCTGGTGGTATTTCAATGAGACAACAGGTGACTGGGATTATACTAATAACACAATTCCAGATGGCCTTTTCTGTGGAGCAACAACACCCACAAACCAAACCGTGTGGGTTGATGATATATGTAATAATACCACTGCTCTTGTAAATGCAACAACCCCAACAACAACTTTGCCAGTAAGTTGGATTGCTGATTTTCCAAACCTATCTGTTGGAGAACGGATCGCAGCCTGTACAGGTGGTGTCGTTGGTGGTACGCTTAGCGGTGTATTAGCTGCTTATTTAGCACATAAATTTTACCAAGATTTTCAAAATGTTTACACAAGCAACCCTGCCTATCCAAGTGCTTACACAGCTTATCCAAAAATAATGATGTCTCTTTTTGCCTTAGGTGGTTTAGAGGCAATTTTATGGGCAAGTGCCCCTACGCTTTCAGCATACAGTAATTTACATTGGCAAATGGCAGATGGAGCTTTATATTATCTGATTGCAGCCTATGCTTATTCTCAATGGACAGCTGTAACTGACAACTTTTTTAATGTATTTTCCAACATTCCATATGATGTCACAGACCTGTGGGACGCCTTGAAAAAAGGTTGGTATAAATTAAGAGGAAAACCCAAGCCAACGGAAAGGGTTCTTTCTGCTGCTAGAGTTCAAGATCTTTTGATTGCAAGTATTAACAAGGCAGAAAAAGTGTTTGATGGATTGCCATCAAGCACACAAGTTGCTTTTCATGATCATGCTTTTCAGACACCGGCTGTCACTGAGTCTTCTACACCTGCTCTAACAGTTCGCCGATTGGCTGCTCGCTCCACTCTTGTACCAGCACAACCTGCAGTTCTTTCTTCAGCTAGTGCACTTGCAAGAACAGAAGATGATGCTAATAAAACCATATCTCTTGTACCTGTTATGGCAAGACGCGACAGAATTGGTCACAGACTTACAGAGCACGAAAGTAAAACAGTCTCACTAAATGATGGCCCCACTACAATTGAATTAGTCACAGCTGTCTCTCCTTTATCTAGTGTTCTTCCTACAATGGGTGGTACTGCATTAAGTGCAGCAGATGGTGGTGCCGGTGGTACACTAGTTAATGTTTCTGCAACCCAAAAAGTCATTGCTAACGAAGAAGCAATAAATGAAACAGTGCCATCAATTTGGCAAATGTTAACTTTGTCTGTTGGAAGAGCTTTCAATGACTGTTTTAGACCTCGTCGTCACAGAATGGGATAAGAAAGACATAGTAAAACTCAGTGTGCCATCATGCCTATTGCAATTTTTCCTATTTTACCCTATCAAATAAAGACTTAGACGTAACTTTTTACAAGGATTAATCGTGACCTTACAACAAACGCTTTCAATTCTTAAGCCTGATGCTACGCGTCGTAATTTAAATGGCAAAATCAATACAAAAATTGAAGAATCTGGCCTAAAAATTATTGCTCAAAAGCGTCTACGTTTAACAAAAGAACAAGCGCAAAAATTTTACGCAGTTCATGAGGAACGTTCATTTTTTAATGAATTGTGTGATTATATGATATCAGGGCCAATTGTTGCACAAGTTCTCGAAGGGGAAGATGCTGTTGCTCGCTATAGGGAAATTATGGGAGCTACTAATCCTGCAAATGCAGCCGAAGGGACAATTCGTAAAGAATTTGCTGAATCCATTGAAGCAAACTCAGTGCATGGATCAGATTCTATAGAAAATGCAGCAATTGAAATCGCATTTTTCTTCAGTCAACTTGAAATTGTTGTGTAAAAACATAACGTTACCTAACTTGATAACAGGTGTGCGTGTTATGGCTACACCTGTTGTCATTTATCTTATTCTTATAAATTCACTAAAAAACGCCTTTGTGCTATTTTTTATTGCGGGTCTTACTGATTGGGTAGATGGGTTTCTTGCCAGGCGCTATAATTCAGAATCAAACTTTGGAAAATTATTTGACCCCTTGGCTGATAAAGTGCTGTTAATTGGCGTTTATCTTACGCTCTTTTACATGAATTTTGTTCCTTGGTGGCTTTCATTTACTGTAGTGACAAGAGATTTTTTAATTGTTTCTGGAACCTATTTTGCATGGCACTATAAGTTACCACTTAAAATTGAACCGCTTTTCATTAGTAAAGTTAATACACTTTTACAGATACTTTTGTGCCTTTTTGTACTCGCTTCTTCTTTTTCTTTTTCATCAGCCTTTTTTCAGGGCTTCCTTGTTGTATTAATTTATGGCACTCTGACATCAACAATATTGTCAGGATATGCCTATGCCAAGCTTTTTTACCAAAGCTATAAAAAATGAGTATTTTTATCGCTACGTTGTAGCAAGCTGTCTTATAGGTGCTTTGCTGGTTTATGTAATGCAAAGCATGAAAGGGATTTTAACACCATTTGTTGGTGGCTTTATAGGTGCTTACATTTTGGATCGGCCTGTACGTTGTTTAGAGCGTTATAAGTTTGGGCGAGGATTTGCATCAGCGCTTATCATTTTAGCTCTTATAGTAGTAATAGCTTTAGTGGTGGTTGTGGCCCTTCCTTACCTGCAACAAGAATTATTAATTCTAGTACAAAGCTTGCCAAGCTTAGCCCAACGATTATTAGATTTTTGCACACCTTTTATTGAAAAAGCTGCTACAAAACTTGGGATTAGCTTTGAGATTACCTCATTAAAAGTCCAATTCAGTCGTTATATGGGCGATATTTTGCAATGGATTATCCAATTTTTTGTTAATTTATTAAGTAATGGTATGGTCCTTGCTAATTTGCTTTCCTTAATTATCCTAACACCAATTATAACTTTCTATCTATTAAAAGACTGGCCTCGTCTTATTTATCGCATTGACACTCTTCTCTCTCCTAAGCACGCCCCTATGATCAGACAAATAGCAAATAAAATAGACCAAACATTGTCTGCGTATGCTAAGGGGCAAGCAATAGTTTGTTTTATTTTAATGTTTTTATATGCCTTTGCCCTAACTTTGACTGGACTTAATCAAGCTCTATTTATTGGACTTTTAACTGGATTCTTTTCTTTTATTCCATTTATTGGAATGCTTGGGGGAGGAGTGATTAGCCTGAGCCTTGCTTTCAACCAATTTGAGTCATGGACTCCTATCCTAAGCGTAATGGGTGTTTACGCAATTATACCTTTAATTGAGGCTAATTTTCTAACCCCACGCTTTGTAGGTGAAAAGATTGGATTACACCCTGTGTGGATTCTTTTTGCCATATTAGCCGGAGGAAATTGGTTTGGGTTTATTGGGATCTTGTTTGCTCTTCCCGTTGCCGCAATTATTGGTCTAATTGCACGCTTGTTATTGGATTACCAACATTTAACAGAACCACAAAAAAAGCTAAAACATGAATAATAAGAACCTAAGGCAACGTAATCTTGCACTCTTAGCAATTCTTTTGGGGTTAAGTGCCTTATTTTATGCAATTGCTTTCGTTAGAATGTCAGGTCATTAATATCTGTGCATCAAAAAGATAATCATATCGCTATAATTTTAGTTGGCATCACTGTATTTATGTTGGCAGTGGCTTTTGCTTCAGTTCCTTTGTATCGGCTTATTTGTCAAAAAACCGGGTTTGGTGGCACTCCACAAAAAGCTTTGGCAATTTCAAATACTGTCGTACAGGGACGTGAAATTATAGTTCAATTTACAGCTAATACACATCGAGATCTTCCCTGGGGTTTTAGACCCATGCAACATGAAAGCAAAGTCAAAATTGGAGAAAATGGTCTTGCTTATTACTATGCAGAAAATAAAAGCGAGAGGCCAATTGTTGGTATGGCTACCTATAACGTATCACCTGATAAAGCGGCAATTTATTTTAATAAAGTCCAATGCTTTTGCTTTGAACAGCAAAAGTTAAATCCCGGTCAAGGAATGGAAATGCCAGTTTTATTTTTTCTAGACCCTGAATTTGCTAAAGATCCTGCATTAAAAGATGTGAAAACAATCACACTTTCATATACATTTTTTGAATACAAAAAGAGGAAATAATTAGGTTTTGTAACAAGATTTATAGAAATTCTGAAGAGAGATGAAAAGGGAAAAGAAATCAAAAAGGCCATTTTGGATATAGGTTTCTGTTTTCTGGGCCTCCGTTCGACCCAAAAAAGTGCAATGCCTCCGCCACCTCCGCCACAAAACAACACTCGCTCGTTCCCTTGTTTCACCTTTTAAAAAAAGTGACTTCAAAGGTTCTCAACACGTTTAGG
>DAHVSZ010000084.1 GCA_027328625.1 Candidatus Paracaedibacteraceae bacterium
CGATCTCAGATTCTCCCTATTAGCCATGGAATGACCACACAAGATGAAATCGAGAAACACATTCTTGTCTTAACGGAGGTTCCATGAAATATCGTCTAGCCATTGCTATCTTAATCTTTCTTGGAAATTCTGGGCTTGCCTTCTCAGGAATTGGTGGTGATTTAACCAAGTTCTTTAGCTCAATGGGTGGCGCTGCCAATGTGAACAGCGGTGGGACTTATAAAGATCAATCGGCTGGTTACTATACCGGTGGAAGTTTGTTTAGCCGTAATCAAATTCGAACGATTCAACCAATGACAGTCCAAATGCCAGGATTTCGAGCCGGTTGTGGTGGAATTGATCTTTTTACAGGTGGATTTTCTCATATCCGTTCTGCAGAACTCATTGGTGCGCTTCGGAATATTGGGGCTTCTATGGGATCTTATGCCTTTATGTTGGCTATTCAAACTGTGAGCCCACAAATTTATAACATCCTGAATGAACTGAATGCTTTAGCCAATAAAATCAACCAAACGAATATCAATTCTTGTGAAGCCGCTGCCACTATGGTTGGAGGTTTATGGCCAAAATCGGATATTGCCAGCAAACATCTTTGTACAGCTATGGGCTCTAATTTAGGGGCTTTATCAGATTGGGCGAGCGCAAGACAAGGATGTGGAGCAGAAGGCAGACGTGAAGAAATCTTAAGAGGAAAGATGGGAGAAGAGCGTTATAAAAATATGCTTGTGGGTGAATTCAATTTGGCTTGGAAAGCCATTCAAAAAAATGACTTTTTAGCGACTGATAAAGATTTGGCGGAGTTCTTTTTGTCTCTTTCTGGAACGATTATCTCCCGTAAAAATGGCGAGGATTTTGAAGTGGCAACGCTTCCCTCACTTGCTGATCGCGAAGAACTGTTAACAGCTCTTCTGCATGGAGGAAATGCCAAAATTTATCGCTGCGATTCAGATTCAGAAAACCGTTGTCTTAACCCAAAGCTGACTGAAATTACAGTTGCAGAAGTCGATGCCTTAAGACAAAAGGTCAGCAAAGTTCTAGAGACCATGGTTAATAAAATCTATGACGATACAGTGCCAACAGAATCTGAGAAAGCATTTCTCAATTCCACAAGACTTCCTGTTTATAAGATTTTGAATGTATCAACGGCTTACCGCAAAGGGCAATCACCTTTAGATATCCATCAATATGCCGATCTGATTGCTCTTGATATTCTTTATCAATACATCAGCGAAGTTTTAGATGATGTTAGTGACGGCGTGACTCAACTCAAAGCTGTTCAAGTTGATGATTCTCACATTAAACGGTTTCAAGGGGGATTAACCCTTGCCAGAGAACGCATTACAGAGCGTCGTAACAGTGCCTTTCAACATATGGATACCCTCTTAAGTTTTGTTCAAAAAACACAACTGATTGAGCGGCAAATCCACAGCATGCTTGGCAATGTCGCTAACGAGGTCAATTGGATGTGAATCTAAAAAGAAAGAATTTCCAGACACTGTCAGGAAAAACTTTAAAGAAAGAGAAAGCAAAGGAGTCAAAATGGATTATGCCATAACCACTTTTGGTGGCGGAGAAATATTAGAAGGTCTCTTTAATGCCATTGCTGTTTGTTTGAATAGTTCAGATGGGACTTTGTTCAAGCCTCTCGTTAGGTTTGGTCTGCTTGTTGGTGGTTTTATGGGATTGGTTTATGCCTTTTGGGGTGACCAACTCGGCTTTGTTAAAAATTGGTTGATTCCTTTTTATTTGATCTTAAATGTATTATTTGTGCCGCAAACAAGTGTTTGGATACTTGATCCCGTTAATCACACGCACACCAAAATTGATCATGTTCCTTGGGGGCTAGGGGCTTTTGCTGGCATGGTAAGCCAGATTGGTAAAGTTTTGACTGAAAAAGTGGAAATGGTTTTTAGTTTACCGGATGATTTGCGTTACCAAAAAACTGGGTTTTTGTTTGCCTCTAACTTAATCCAGCAATCCAAATTGTTTCGCATTACCAATGAAGATGCTGCTGATAATATGCGCAACTTTGTCAATCAATGTGTGGTTTATGACGCAATGCTTGGACGCAAATACACCATTGAAGATTTACGCCATAATGATGATATTTGGGGGCTGGTATCAGCTTCAGCATCGCCCATTCGAGCTTTTGTTTATAGAGAGCCCCATGGGCCAGGCTCAGCACCAAATCGAGCCGAGATTATTACATGTCGAGAAGGAGTGACTAAATTAAATGCTCTTTGGGGGAGTGAACTTAATAAAACAGCAACTTTGTTTGGCACGAAAATCTTTGGCAAATGCGCGTTTTTAAACCCCAAGGTTGAGCTTTTTAAATATCTGCCCCTGGCTCATGGATATTTAACAAAATCTGCTAAAAGTGCCGAGCAAATTATCCAACAACAAATGATGATACACAGTGTTGTGGATGGAATTGAGCAAAAATCAATCGAACTTGGCAATGCGCCTAATTTTGCGACAAGACGAGCTTACTTACAGCAAAGAACCACTTATGAAACGTTAGGAAATTTAGCAGCCGAAAGCTTACCAGTTATGAAGAACGTTATTGAAGCTTTAGCTTATGCTGCTTTTATTTTTATTCTGCCTTTAGCTCTTTTGCCTATGGGTTGGAAAGTCATAGGACAATGGGGTGGTCTTATTTTATGGGTACAAATGTGGGCACCCCTTTATGCTGTTTTGAATTTTATCATGACGGTGAGTGTTAAAAGTAAAAGCATAGCAGCTGTTGCTCTTAGTAATGAAAATGGGGTAACGATTGCAAGTTCTGTTGGTCTTATGAATGCCAATGCGGATATGGCTGCTATGGCCGGATATTTGGCCATGAGTATACCCTTTATCAGCTGGGCACTTGTAAAAGGAGGAGCAGGGGCTTTTGTACAGTTAGCAACACATTTAGGAAGTGTAACACAAGGAGTTGCAGGAACAGCTGCTGGTGAACAAGCTACCGGAAATTATAGCTTTGGCAATGTGAGCCAAGGTAATGTCCAAGCTTATAACACAAGCGCTTTGCAGCATAATACTTCACCTTCCTATCAATCAGGTCAATTCCGTCAACTGGATGGCAGAACCGATATGACAACAACAGCAGATGGTCAGCATATTTTAAATGTGGCCAATTCAAACTTACCAACTTCTATCAATTATGCAGCGACAGAAAGCCAGCAATTGTCGGAGAGAGCCAGTAAAGCCTGGACAGCTTCTCAGCAGCAAATGCAAGCCTCTTCTGAACAAAAAACAGAGGCATTCCGAGAAGTATTGGATTTTGCCACCCATCAAGCCCATCAACAACAACTCGGAAAAGGTCTTAGTTATGGGGAGAGTACAGCAACCAACATGCAAGCGGCAGCCTTTAAACAAAAGGCCAAACAGTTTGCTAAAGACAATAATTTAACTGTTCAAGAATCAGCGAGCTTATTGGCAGGTGTTAGTGCAGGATTGGGCTTCAGTATTTTGGGAATGAAAGGAGATGGGTCTTTATCGTCTCAAAGCTCAAAGGGAGAACTTTTTAGAAAAGCAGAAGATTTTGTTGAGCAACATCAGCTCCAAGAAACATTGAATAAAGCCGTTCAAGGCATGAGAGAAGAAAGATTCAATACAGGTGATGAAGAAGGCAAAAGACTGGCTAAAAGTATCACAGCCTCATTGGACTCTTCTAATTCACTTCGAAAAGAAGCGCAAGCAAGTTTACAAGAAGCAGAGTCACTCAGCTCTCAAGCGGATTACATTCGCTCTAATGCTTCCACCATCAACCAAAATTTAAATCAAGAGTTTGTTGATTGGATGGTTAATCAACCCTATCAGGGTAAAGGCAAAGTTGGTCTTGATGAGACAAGACGTCTTTTGAGTAGCACGGATCCAAAGCATCGAGAAATGGTTCAGCATTATGCGCGAGATTTTTTAAGTCAGCATAAACAAGCTTTTGACGTTCCGCCTGCAAAGGCTATTGGAGTTCATAACCTTCAAGGGACTTATCAAAGTTTTGGTAAAGATATTGAGCGGCAGCATCCACGTAGCTTTTCTTCCTTTGATCGCGTCGAACAACATGCGAGAGAAAGTGGCTTTGGAAAATCACAAGCTATTGATAATCAAGCAGAACACTTGGAGAGAAAAGTAGACGGGCTTTTTGAAGATAACAATTCTTCCTTGGCCTCAAAACAAAAACAAATGGAGAAACAAAGCCAACAGCTAAAACAAAATGTGTTTACTGGGCAAAACAGAGGTTTAATTGAATCAGCAACCAAAGGGCCGTTAAGTCATCTCGCAGAGCTTGGAGGAAAAGTGAAAGCTGATCTTAAAAATGCAACGGATGAGTAGGGATGTGAATTAGTAAATGATAATGCCATTAAAAAATTCCCTATAGAGAATTATTATGTTTAAAATTAATTCCTTATGTGTTATTAAATAGATAGAATATAATTCTATATGAGGAATTAAAATGAGTGATCAGATGTTTCGAAAAATGATGAGAGAGCAAATTCAGGGTTATATGCAATTATTTAAGCAAGGTGCTGCAAAACCTCGCCCTCGTGAAGGGTGGATTAAAGCTATACGAACAGCTATCGGTATGACCACTTATCAATTAGCACAACGCTTGAATTGTGCGCAGTCAAACATCACAAAGTACGAAGATAGAGAAAAAGAGGGGACAATTACACTCAAGACTCTAGAGGAAGTAGCAAAGGGCCTTAATTGTCGATTGGTTTATGCTTTTGTACCCGAGAAAGACCTATCTGAAATGTTGCAGGAGCAAGCAAGAATTGTTATTCGCCAACAAATGAATTCGTTGAGTTATTCCATGAACCTTGAGCAACAAGGGCTTAGTAAAGAGCAAGAGAAGAACAATGAAGATTTGTTGGTAGAAGAACTGCTCAAAGGAAATCTAAAAAAATTGTGGGAGACGGTATGAATTTTACCTATCCAGAAGGAGCGACACCACTTGAATATGAAGAGCTCTTACAGCTTGTTCCGCCTCATATTACGACACAGGCAGAACTCAACTTATGGGAACAAAATAATATCCTGTTAGCGGAGCGTTGGGCTTTTAAGAAAAAACAAACCCTATCGGCTGAGTTTATACAAAAGTTACATCAAAAAATGTTTGATAAAACTTGGAAATGGGCTGGGCAATATAGACGTTCAGAAAAAAATATTGGCATTGAATCGCTTTATATACCGATAGAGGTCAGAAAACTCTGTGACGATGCACTGTATCAGATAGAGCATCAATCTTATAATCTTGAAGAAATAGCTGTGCGTTTACATCATCGTTTGGTTTGGATTCATCCATTCCCAAATGGCAATGGAAGGCATGCACGTTTAGTTGCGGACTTTATAGTTTTGCAGCATGAATACTCTCGTTTTTCTTGGGGCAGAAATCAAGAGGTTAGAGGCGATCTTTACCATGCAACACCCATTCGAGAACAATACATCAAAGCTCTCCGTCGAGCTGATCAACATGATTATTCTTCTTTGATTGAATTTGCTCGATCTTAAAGTGTGGAAAAAAATTAGGGAGAGATTTATTGAGCTTAACAGAAACTTTCACTCAAGGTGGCCAAACTCAACTTCATAAACTCAGAATGATGAAGCAAGTTTTTGGCACAACCATAGCTGTCTCATTCTTGCTGGGAATTTTAGCATTTTTTTTGAAATGTTTTTTTGGCTTTAATCAGTACCTTCTGTATATGGTGCGTTCTCACTACTTAGCGGAATTAAAACTAAATCTGCAGTTTTTACCCAATCAAAAACCACCTTCCCAAAGCTTTGTTTTTCCGAACGGACAAACGATCGAGCTTTATTGTCGTGACATTTTGCAAATTCCTGAACTGCAACAAGCGTTCCAGTTGTTTTGGGAGAGATTACACGACTATGGAGTCTTTGCCTTAAAAAGTGCTTTGATAGGTTTTGTGATGATCGCTCTTTTTTGGGTGATGAAAGGAAGACAGAGAAGAGTCAAACGGCTCATCCAGGGATGTAAGGTGCTACAAGGAGAAGAGTTCACGGCTTTTACAAAAAAAGCAACCAATAAGGAAGGGCTTAAGCTTGATTGTTTTTATCTACCGAAAGGGGCAGAGACTAAACATATGATGATCTTGGGGACAACAGGCTCTGGTAAGACCAATTGCTTCAATCATCTTCTCCCTCAAATCAGGGACAGAAAACAAAAAGCAGTTATCTTGGATACCACAGGGGATTTTGTAGCGAGGTATTATAATCCTCTAACGGATATTATGTTGAACCCCTTTGATCAACGATCACAAAGTTGGTCTTTATGGGAAGACTGTGAGTTTCCTTTTCATTATGATGCTTTGGCGGCCGCTTTAATCCCCAATAAACTGAAAGATGACTTTTGGACAATTGCTGCCAGAACACTTTTTTCGGTAGCGGCGCAAAAGCTATCATCTAAAAGAGATTTAGATGAGCTTTTAGATATTCTTTTGAAAAAAACACAAAAAGAGCTGCAAAACTTTTTTCAAGGTACATCAGCTGCAGCGTTGGTTGATACACGATCAGAACAAATGGTTGGCTCTATCAGAGCTGTTCTAAATGTGAATATCAAATCTTTGTTTTTGCTCGATAGCCACGAACCATCATTTTCCATTCGAAAATGGATTCAAGATGGCAATACTCAAGAAGGGTGGCTGTTTTTAAATTGCACCCCTGAACAGCGTGATACCTTAAGGCCTTTGTTGTCAGCTTGGGTTGGAATCTCCTCAACCGCTTTAATGGGATGTTCACCCGATAAGGACAGAAGAATTTGGTTTATCTTGGATGAACTGGCTTCTTTAAACAAACTAGAAAGCCTCCCAACTGCCCTTGCTGAATTTAGAAAATATGGCGGTTGTGTGGTCACAGGGCTCCAAGATATTCACCAGATTGAATCACGATATGGCCGTGAAGAAGGCAAAACCATGCTGGGGCTTTTTAACACAAAGATTGTCTTTCGGTTGAATGATTATGATACGGCCAAGAGAGTCTCTGATTCCTTTGGTGAGCAAGAAACGTCTGAGATGATTGAAGGAATTTCTTTTGGTGCACATCAAATGCGTGATGGTGTTTCCTTGTCGGATCAAAGAAAATACAGACCTGTTATTTCAGCAACTGATTTGATGAAACTAGAGAATTTAGAGGCTTATGTGAAATTGTCTGAGGTTGGAAGTTTGGGTAAGGTTAAGTTTAGGTTTCAGAATTTGTCAGAATGTGAGCCTGCTTTTTGCCGCAAAGACCTTAAGGTGTTTATTCATGAGGAAGAGCTGGATGAGGGGACTGATGGTGAGGAAGAAAACCAATCTTTAAGTTATACATCTGAAAAAATTCCAAGCTCTGATTTTGGTGTGGTTTCTGATCTCTAAATTTACTACCGTCCAATTTTAAGAGAACAGGCTTTTTAGAGACTCCTTGCTCCATTTATTAAGGGGCCAAGGTACTAAGTGTTTATTACGGATGTAAATTTTTTTGGAATGGTGCAGGATATAACATTATGCGCATAAAGGTGGTTGTAGTTTTAAATGTCTTCTTTACTACAGGAAGATCTTATACGAGATCCGGGGATTTTATCTCATGGCAACATCCAACAAAATCAAAGACCTGAATTTAACATCGTTTCAATACACTCAGGTGGCTGCGCCTCTTATGAGGGATTTATGTGCGCCTTTGTTTAAATCTTTTAATATAACAACTTTTGCTTATATTAGGTCTTATTTGGATGGGCGTATGCTACATCTTTCAACTAATGCAGATTGGGAAAAACTCTTTTTTGAAAATCAGTTTTACAATGAACAGGATTGTTTTCACAAAGTGCGTACCAGCACGGTTCTTAAAGAATTTAGAAAATTTATTTTAAGTGGTCAACCCGTTGGAAATCATTGTGAAGCACTTCATTCTTTTAATATTTGGAATACCTTCAGTGTTTATCAAAAGCAGAAAGATTATATCGAAGGATGGGCTTTTGGTACGACGAGAGATCATACGCAAATCGTTGATCTTTACATCAATGAATCAAATTGTTTGCAGAAATTTATTTTGTACTTTAATGAAAATACCAAAGATATTGTTGATTGTAGCAATCAATATAAACTAATTAAAACAGTTCATAATTTGTCGTATGAAGCAGAGAAAAACAAAGATGGACAGGGTGTTGCAGAGTTTTTAGAAAATATAAAAATTAATAAATTTTCGATTCCAACAAAGGATGGAACTAAGTTTTTGTCAAAAAGAGAAGCTCAATGTTTAGCAATGTTATGCGAAGGGGGTGCATCAAAAGATATTGCCCTGAAATTGGGATTATCCCTTAGAACTGTTGAGGATTATATCAATCGAATAAAGAACAAAACAAATTGCCGGTACAAAAATCAAATGATAAACACTTATCACCAGTACATATCAAATTGGTTGATTGGCCACGGCTTAGAAAGCAACCTCCCTATATCGAGAGGCTCTAATTTGTACTAAGGGTCTCGCTTTCTGCGTCCATTAGTTCTTTTAGTATAATGATTGCATCAAGACAAGTAGGAAAACCGACATATGAGAATAGGTGAATGAAAATTTGAATTAATTCTTCATGCGTCCATCCAACGTTTAGCATACCTTTTATATGTAATCTAAACCCATTTGTTAAAACTCCTCTTCCTAACATACTAGCGACAACTGCTAATTCTCTGTCTCTGTGTGATAGTTTTTCTCTTTCATAAATATCTCCATAGACAAACTCAATTATATATCTAGAAAAATCTGACGAAGTGGAAGCTAAGTCTTCAACTTTTTTCAAAGCGTCTTCACCCAAAATATATTTAAAGTTTGGGGCTGTCCCAGATAACATGAAATAATGTTATAAGGATGGTATGAGAAAGAGCCGATTAAGCAAACGAGTAC
>DAHVSZ010000085.1 GCA_027328625.1 Candidatus Paracaedibacteraceae bacterium
CCTCTAGGTAATTATTAAAATAACAAAAAAATGTTAATATATGATTAAAAAATACAATTTATTGCAAAAAACTGTTTAATAAAGGATTTATTTGTAGAATCTATTCTTTTAGGTGTCGAAAGGAATTTTTAAAAAATTAATACCACACAATTTAATAATAAATCTTATTAATTAATTATAGTTATTCCTATTTAAATCAACCAAAGCTTTCAAAGCTTCGTCAGCTTGAGGGCCTTCGGCTTTCAAAGTTACTATTGCTTTATGGGGTATACATAGAGATAACAAATTAAACAAAGAGTCTGCAATACATTCTTGCTCACCATATAAAACATATACTTTTGCTTTATATAATTTAAGAAGATTAACTATTTTAGCTGATGGTCTTGCATGAAGCCCTTGTGGTAAATCAATTATTATTTGAGTTTTTTTAATCACTTGGTGAGTCAATCTCTGATTTACTTTGCTGAGTTTCAAGTAATGTAGAAGCAATATGAATTTGCTTTCGTCCTTCTTGTTGTGCTTGGTTTACAGCTTCTTGCAAGGAGGCATGATTACGTATCGAAATTAATTTCAAAAGCATAGGAAGATTAATGCCTGCAATAACCTCTACATTCTTTATTCCTAAAGCCGAAATAGCGAGGTTTGAAGGAGTCCCACCAAACAAATCTGTTAGCAAAATAACTCCTTTTCCTTGATCTACTTCTTTAATGGCACTAATTACAATACCTCTCTGCTCTTCCATATTATTATTGTTTGCTTGAATAGAAATAGCTTTAACGTTGGGTTGAATGCCACCGATTAGTTCCATAACAGAGACAAAGGAGCTTGCAAGATCACCATGAGATATAATCACTAATCCAATCATGCTACCTCTTAGTTTTGCCAAATTTAATCTGGCCAATTATACAAAACGATACTTAATTAACAAACAAAATTATTTTAGCTTATAACGGAGATAAAATCCCACCCTGCAGCTTGACAGTTCTATCCATTTTTTGTGCAAGATCAAGATTGTGGGTTGCAATTAAAGCTGACAAACCAGTGTTACGTACAAGCATAAGCATTTCATCAAAAACGGTTTTGGCTGTTTCATCATCTAAATTCCCTGTCGGTTCATCAGCAAGCAAAATTTTTGGCTTATTTGCCAGTGCTCTTGCAATAGCAACACGTTGTTGCTCACCACCTGATAATTTTTTTGGACGATGATTCAATCGATGACTTAATCCCATACGTTGTAAAAGTGTTACAGCATCCTCTTTTGCTTGCGTTTTTTTTGTACCTGCTATCAATTGAGGTAACATCACATTTTCTAAAGCTGTAAATTCAGGGAGCAAGTGATGAAATTGGTAAACAAAACCCAAGTATTGACGCCTTAGCAAAGTCCTTTCTTGGTCATCTAATGTTTCGCAAACATGTCCCCCAATCTTAACAGATCCAGATGTTGGTAACTCTAGTAAACCTGCTATCTGCAGAAGTGTTGTTTTGCCAGCACCACTTGATCCAACCAATGCAATAATTTCTCCAGGCTGAACATCTAAACAAACTTGCTTTAAGACGGAGATCTCTTGCTCACCTTGCTGGAAAGTTCGTGTAATCTTTTCAAGTTTTAAGGTAGATAATTTTGTGCTCATAAAAATCAGTAAAGTTGTTTATCATTTGAAAAATACTTTAGCATGCGCCGTAGTTTTACATCTATAGACTATGTAAAAACTTGCTTTCTATCATTCATAAAAAGACATCCAGCTGCTCACTCAAAATAGTATTTAATCAATTTCTTAAAATTTATTAACAAAAATTAAAATAAATTAACAATCGTTAATTAAAGTTAACAAATTGTTAACCATTCTGCCTTAGCTCCTATTTCAGTAACAAAGGAGGAAGCCATGACAATATCACATGCCGCCAATCTTAATTTACCTAAGCGTGTTTCTCATAAATTAATTGCTATTGCAATTGCCTCACTTTTAACAACCTGTAAGGATTCCTTTTCTGCAGAAGATGAAGTTGAACATACAGGAAAAACAACTATTAGATTCCCAGCAAATTCAGCAGAACCAGTTGCTAGCACACTTGAAGAACTTGCAAGTTTACCAATCGTAGCAAGTGGAACGCCTAGCACTATTAAAGATAACACCCTTCCTGACATAGCTAGAGAGGGAACACTAACCGATTTAGATCACTATCCCACTTCAAGACCAAGCATTTTCTCAGATATGACGGGAAGCGATCTCACATGGGATGAAATTCAGCCTGTAAGGATATTAAGTCTTGATGGAGGTGGAGTTCGCGATATTGCAGAGGCTCGATTTATAAAAGAGCTCAGCAAACAAACAGGTAAATCAGTTCCTGAAATGTTTCATCTAGTAGCAGGAACCTCAGCTGGTGGTATTCTAGCAGGAGCTTACACTTTACCAGAAGGACAAGGAGACCCAAAGAAATCCCCAGCTCTTTATTCCAGTGATAGAGTTTTTGAAATAATAATGAGACAAACAAGTTCTATGTTTGTGAAAGGTTGGTCATTTGGTGGCTTCCTTGGCCCTCGTTATAAAAGCGAACCTGTTGATAAATTTATGAATGATTATTTTGGTGACGCAACCTTTGATAGAACAACAACGGACGTTTTGGTTACAACATTTGATATCAGTGCAAGCCGTCCAAAATTATTTAAAAGTTGGGACACTCGCGAGATTTTTTATACAAGAGATGTTCTTAAAGCTACATCCGCTGCACCAACTTATTTTGCTCCTCGTCATATCTACCCAGTTGGTACAACAGCAGAAACTCATTTGGGTTATACTTTGAGTGATGGAGGCACTTGTGCAAACAATCCAACTCTCTGTGCTTTAGCTGATGCTAGGAAACTATATCCAGATGCAAAACACTATCAAATAGTCTCCCTTGGAACTGGAAACGCTCCAAGACCACTTCACTATGGTGAAATGGAAAGCGCTGGCTTGATTGGATGGGGTTATCATTTAATTGACATTTTTATGAACGGTCAATCTGCGCACACTGACCATGTAGCTGCAACACTTCTTTCACCGCGTGAATATTCGCGATGGAATCCTGTCTTAGCAGCAAAAAATGTGGCTCTAGATAATACGTCTGATACTAATCTAAGAGATATAGTACAAGCAGAAGACGACTTAATCGCTTCACGAAAAAGTGAATTTGACCAATTAGCAAAAAGACTTGCTAAGCCAAAAGCCGATCTTATCCCTGTTTATTCAACAAAAAGATCATAGCTATAATTTTGGAAGGTCGTTTGACCTTCCTTTTCCCTTTATTCAATTAAATTTCAGCAGCAACTGAAGGAGTTGTAATTGCCTTCATACTCAGTTTAATTTTTCCACGATCATCAAATCCCAGAACTTTAACTTGAACTTGATCACCAACATTGACTATGTCGCTAACTTTTCCTACGCGATGGTGTGCAAGTTCACTGATATGAACCAAGCCATCACGACTACCCATAAAATTAACGAATGCACCAAAGTCAGTAATTTTAACAACTTTACCAGTATAAATTGCTCCTACTTCAGGTTCGCAAGCAATGGCCGTAATGGCTGCCATTGCACCTTCAATGGATTTTGCATCATATCCTGCAATAGTGATATTACCGTCATCATCAATATCGATCTTGGCACCCGTTGTTTCACATATTTCACGAATGACTTTACCACCTGAGCCTATGACATCTCGGATTTTATCTCGAGAAATTTTCATATTTGCCATTCTAGGAGCAAAATCACTAACTTCAGTTCTGGAATTATTGATAGCTTTTGCCATTTCACCTAAAATATGCAAACGACCTTCGCATGCTTGATGCAAAGCAATTTTCATAATTTCTGGGGTAATGCTAGTAATTTTAATATCCATCTGTAAGGCTGTTACACCTTTTTCAGTACCAGTAACTTTAAAATCCATATCACCTAAATGATCTTCATCACCAAGAATATCTGATAATACAGCAAAGTCTTTTCCTTCTTTAATTAAACCCATTGCAATACCAGCAACTGGCCTTGATAAAGGAACTCCTGCATCCATCATGGCAAGTGAAGAACCACAAACGGTTGCCATAGAAGATGATCCATTAGATTCAGTAATTTCAGATACTGTGCGGAGGGTATAGGGAAATTTCTCCTTTGATGGTATCAATGGGTGTAGCGCTCGCCAAGCTAATTTACCGTGACCAATTTCACGACGACCAGGGCCAGAAAGACGTCCCACTTCACCAACTGAATAAGGTGGAAAATTGTAATGAAGCATAAATCTCTCTTTATATTCTCCCTCGAGAGCATCAATTAGTTGCTCGTCTTGACCGGTACCAAGAGTAGTTACAACCAATGCTTGTGTTTCACCACGAGTAAATAAAGCGCTTCCATGGGCTCTTGGTAAAATTCCAACTTCACAAACAATAGGACGGATTTCCGTAAGATTTCTGCCATCAATGCGCTTAGCTTCTTTAATGACATTGCCACGCAAAATATCTGATTTTAATTCTTCAAACAGTTTATCAAGCATGCTTTCACTTGAAATTTCAGAAGCAAAAACCTCTTTTGTTTGCGCTTTAACCTTATCAATAGCAGCATAACGTTCTTGCTTAATCGTAAGTTTATAAGCTTTGCGTAATTCTTTTTCTGCAATTTCACAAACGCGCTTTTTCATGGCTTCATGCAATTCATGTGCTCCAGCAATGGGCCATTCCTCTTTGTCAACTTTTTTCTTTAGTGCTTCTATCATCTTAATAACAGGTTGAAAAGCTTTATGGCCAAAGACAACAGCTTCGAGCATAACTTCTTCAGACAATTCAAATGCCTCTGATTCAACCATCAAAACACCTTCGTTTGTACCAGCGACAACTAAATCTAATTGGCTTTCTTTTTGCTCTTCAGGCTTTGCATTTAAAAGAAATTTACCATCCTTATAACCAACACGAGCTGCACCAACAGGACCTTGGAAAGGAATGCCAGAAATGCTAAGGGCTGCAGAAGCTCCAATCATAGCCACCAAGTCCATATCATTTTCTTGGTCATAACTCAAAACAGTACAGACTACCTGAACTTCATTGTGAAAACCTTCTGGGAATAAAGGGCGAATTGGACGATCAATTAAGCGAGAAACCAAAGTTTCTTTCTCAGATGGCTTGCCTTCACGTTTAAAAAAACCACCTGGAATACGACCAACAGCAAAAGCTTTTTCTTGGTAATGAACTGAAAGCGGCAAAAAATCCGTATCAGGTTTTGCCTCTTTAGCTCCAACAACTGTGCATAAAACAGTAGTACCACCATAAGTTGCCATAACAGCGCCATCAGCTTGGCGGGCGACTTTACCGGTCTCTAAAATGAGACAACGGCCAGCCCACTCAATTTCTTGGCGAACGACTTTAAACATATTTGACATATTTAACCTTTTTCATATTAGTTTGTTTTTCAAAAAAAGGGGGAGCAATCATATAAAATGCTCCCCCTCCCTTAATTTCTAAATTAGCAAAAATTAGCGACGAATATTTAGACGCTTAATAACTTGCTGATAGCGATCATCACTCTTCGCTTTTAAATAATCTAATAAACGACGACGAGCACCAACCATCATTAACAATCCGCGACGGGAATGGAAATCTTTGGCATGGGCTGACATATGTTCAGACAAGTTACGAATGCGTTCGCTTAATATAGCAATCTGAACTTCTGGTGAACCAGTATCACCTTCTTTTATGGAAAATTCATTAATTAATTCTTGTTTGCGTTTCGCTGATATCGACATCGGTCTTTCCTTTATTTATTAATCATTTAACTATGAAAAACTCTTTTGGGATGCCAATAACCATCTTGCAATGTCGCTATTGCAGCTAGTCTCTGATGATCATATAACATCACAAGATTTTGCTTATAAGCGTCATATGACTTTATTTTCTGGCCATTCCTTAGTTTTTCAATATCAGAACCCGATACAGATACAGCCGGGATGTCGTCCAGAACTGCCCCAATCGGTTTGATATACTGATATACATCTTCTTTATGCGCGATTTCTTTAAACTTTTCCAGAGAAATCGCATCAGTTATGCTAAATTTTCCATCTTCAACTCTGCGAAGTGCACTAATATGCCCAACTGTGCCCAATACAATAGCTATATCACGACCTAATGAACGAACGTATGTGCCACTACCGCAAACCATTCTAAATTGACACTGGTTAACATTAAGCCACTTAGTAACTTCAAGCGAATGAATGATAATTTTTCTTGGTGTTAGCTGTACCGAACCCCCAGAACGTGCCACTTGATAGGCTCTGCGACCTCCAACCTTAATCGCAGAAAATACTGGAGGAAGTTGTTCTATTTCACCAATAAATTTGGGTAAAATGGACTGAATTTGGTCTAGCGTTGGCCTAATAAGAGATGTTTCAAGGATCTCTCCTTCTCTATCATCAGTTGTACGACTTTCTCCCCAAGTGACTTCAAAATCGTATGTTTTAAGACAATTATTATAATAGGGGATAATCTTAGTTGCTTCTTCTAAAGCTAACGATAAAACACCAGTTGCTAAAGGGTCTAAAGTTCCAACATGGCCAATTTTTTTTAAGCCTAGTGCCCGGCGGACAAGTGAACCTACTTGAGTAGAGGTCAAATGAAGTGGTTTATCAATTACAAGCCAACCACTTCCCTTCAACATTTAATTATATTTTCACTTTAATTCTAAGCAGCTTTTAAGATGGATTCCATCTTTACTACCGCCGAATTCTCATCAATGTGTTCAACAGCAGCCAACTCACGAGCTAGTCTCTCAATTGCTGCTTGGTAAATTTGTCTCTCACTATAGGATTGATCTGTATCACTTTGACTGCGGTATAGCTCACGAATCACCTCCGCAATAGAACAAGGATTGCCAGAATTAATCTTATTTTCGTATTCTTGTGCTCGGCGACTCCACATAGTGCGCTTTTGTTTCGTGCGAATTGTTAAAGTTTCCAAGGCCTTTTGCATATCCTCTTGACTGCAAAGTGCTCTGAGTCCAGCTGCCTGAGCTTTAGCAACAGGCAACCTTAACGTCATACGCTCTTTGTCAAAATTGATAACTAACAACTCCAATTGATGCCCACTAATTTCGTGAAGCTCACGGCCGATTAGCTTACCAACCCCGTGCGCGGGGTACACAACATATTCACCAGTAGTAAAAATATAACCTGCCATATTTATCCCATCTGTTAGCAGTAAAGCATTTATTTTATAGATAGAAATTCACTTTTAAAATTCAAGACATAAATTTAGTTATTCTTTCCGGGATGGTTGCTGAAATGATCTTTAAATTTATTTTCGACCTTTAACCATTCATCCGCATCTTTTGGCGTTTCCCCTTTCCGCGTAATATTTGGCCAATTCGCAGAAAATTGCTTATTTATTTCCAACCATTTTTCAGCTTCTGGGCTTATGTCAGAAATAATCGCCTCTGCAGGGCATTCCGGCTCGCAAACTCCACAATCAATACATTGTTCTGGATTAATTACAAGCATGTTTTCTCCTTCATAGAAGCAGTCAACTGGACACACTTCCACACAGTCCATATACTTGCAGCGAATACAGGATTCTGTAACTACATAGGTCATTCTACGCTCACTATGACTCTTCTTTATATGTTATAAAACTTTATCAACAAATGAGAAAACTTTAGATAAAATTTACACTAATGCCATATTTGATTATTAAGTCTTATAGCATGGTTTTAGATAAACTTCAAGCAAATGAGTCCCTTTAATCAAGCTAGAAAATGAAAAAATTTTCTACTTTTGCTTTTTAAACTCGTATCAAGCGAACTCTATATTTCAAATCAACATCAGCATTTGCATCAACTTGAATTGTCCAAAATGCTTGTTGATCTCCATTTTGCTGATGACTTAGATTTTCTCTAACAATTGTCCATTCACCATTAGGTAGATCCAAAGTGACACGAATTGTAATGGGTCGATCTGATTTATTTTTTAGGTTAAGTCGATAACTAGCCTCTGTAATTTTATCGCTTAACTTTTTAAATTCTGTTTGGTCAAGTTCTGTTTCAAAGGATTTAAGAGCCTGTACTTCTCCAGTTGTAAAAGAACAGTTTTCTGCTTGAGTTGGTGGAATTTTGACACTTACATCATGACCAACAGGTGTGTGAGGAATAGAAGCTTTACCTAAGACCTCCAACCTTCCTTTCTCATCCGCATGGTAAAGGCTTGTAACTCCGCTGGGTAAGGGTTGCCCTAATCCTTGTTCATTTGAATTTGCAAAGGAAATCCATGTTTCAACAGTGGGATAAGCAGGTTTTCCTTCCATATCCTCTAAATAGTGACCACCTACAAAAACCCTGAAATCTTGTTTGGCTTTAACGTGCTGACTATGTACCCAAGCTAATCTCTTACTTCCTAAAGTCGGAATATCAACTGGTAATGCATAAATATAAGCATGAGGGTAACTATTTGATGAAAAAGCATCAGGAGCAGCATATTGTTTACTATTGTCGTCGGCTGTTTGTGGAGCTGCGCTTATGGAAGAATAATAGGCCGGAACTCTACTATCTACAAACTGAACCTGAGCTTTTTGAAATGGAATTCCTGAATTATTAACAATTTCAATCCAACCATTTAAATAGACTTCTTCATAGTTAGGAGAAAAATGCAGAACATAATCAATACGCCATTCAAGGTTTTTGAATAAATACAAAAGCTGGGCATTACAGCAAATAGAAGTTTTGCTTTCCAATAACATTTTCATTTGAAGTTCTGGATTATTTGCATCTCCTAAAAAGCTATATTCCAAAATTTGCGTATCATTGTCATTCGGTAAAATAGTAACCATTAATGATTCAGGGTAAATACTATTGGGTATGTGAC
>DAHVSZ010000086.1 GCA_027328625.1 Candidatus Paracaedibacteraceae bacterium
TCCCTTGTTTAATCGCTTAAAAAGCATTAACACAAAGGTTATCAACACTTTTCAGTGTTTCAAAATTATGCCTATAATCAGCTGATATCTAGCCAATTAAAGACACCTGAGTCCAGAGGGAAAGAAGTGATTTAAATCACCCGAGGTTGCCCATCAGCCGCACTTAGCCAATGCCCACCAAAACGTGCCCTCTTGATTATTAAACTAGCACGGAAATACTAATATAAAGTTAATAATACATATATTATTAAAATAAAAATTAATTTCTGAAAAAACATACGAAATTTAAGAACGTATTTTCACTAAATCCAACCAACGACTTAGCTAGCTTTCACAAGTATGACAGTTTTAATAGGGAAAAGAAAAAAACAGCAATTTTTCCGCTTCCATATTCTTCCCCTTGCTCATCTCTTTCTAACATGCTGTAATTAACATATGCCACTTTTTCACTATCATGCTTTAACCAAACAAGGACAATCTCAAAAAGGGGATTGGTTCGGTAATTCTGAAAAAGATCTCTATCAGTATTTAAACCGTCAACAACTCCAGCTGATATCTAGCCGGATTATAAAACCAAGTTCTAAACTTCTTCTATTTTCAAAAGGAGTATCATTCGATACGCTAATCGATTTTTGTATTCATATGGATCAGCTTCATAAAATCAAAATGCCTTTACTAGAATCCATTTTGGCTTTAGCAGCAAACACACCTTCTAAAGCTTTTAAAGCCATTTTATACAAGCTTCATCATACTATAATTCAAGGTTCTCTACTCTCTGATGCCTGTTCAGAACACCCAAAAGTTTTTGACCCAATCTTTATTCAATGCCTAAGTATGGCTGAAAAAACAGGCCATTTGAGTCAAGCTTTTCAAGACATTGAAGCCAATCTAAAATGGAAACAAAGCCAGCAATTACAGCTGAAAGCTTCGTTGCGCTATCCCTTGATATTATTAGCATTATTAATGGCTTTAATTGGCTTTATGATTGTCTTTGTCACACCTCACCTTCAAGATTTTCTTCAGCTTTTAAATGTCAATGAAATACCTTTCGCTTTAAAATCTCTTTTGACCTTATGTCATTATCTTCAACACTATGGATACCTAAGCCTAATCCTTATAGCCGGTATCATTT
The DNA here is from genome assembly GCA_027328625.1 of Candidatus Paracaedibacteraceae bacterium. Classification (GTDB taxonomy): domain Bacteria; phylum Pseudomonadota; class Alphaproteobacteria; order Paracaedibacterales; family CAIULA01; genus CANJLN01. The sequence continues at coordinate 1,133 of DAHVSZ010000086.1, forward strand.
TTATAAGTACGGTTTTGTGTAAAGCTTCCATCAAAATCCGTGAATTATGGCAAAAAATATATCTTTCACTCCCTGTTTTTGGTTTGTTAAGTAAACGTCTGATTATCACTGATTTTATTCATAGTTTGTCTTTGCTGCTTGGTCAAAAGCTTGAATTAATTTCAAGCATTGAAAGATCTGCCGAAACAATTTCTCTCATACCGATACAAAAAAAATTAATTTCAATTCCTCAAGCCATTAAAAATGGCTCTCTTCTCTCATATGCTTGCAATGATACAAAATTATTTAAGCCCCTTGTGATTCGTCTTATTCAGCTGGGAGAGGAATCGGGCAACCTCCCAAATCTCTTAAAAGATACAGCTGAATTTGAAAAAAGAAATACCTTTAGACATCTTCAAACACTATTAGCCTGGACGGAGCCATTTTTGCTTATTATCATGGGCATAATAATGATGTGGATTGTAGCAGCAACGGTGGTACCGCTTTATGACAATTTGGCAATCTTTGACTTATAGTATTCGCACCTCCAATATAAAACCATTCAAAGAATGGCTGCATAATCGCGCGCATGAAGCAAAAGAATTTTCTATGTTTTTATGGACGCGCATTAAAGAAAAATATCCTGCGAATTATTTAACTTTCATGATTCGCGGGCAAACTCTTTCTATCATCCGCTGCACTAACCATGAAGTTATTGAGCAAACAACTCTAAGTCTAGCAGATGAAGACAAAGAAGCCATTTCTAGTTATCTTTTTAAATTCTCAGATTATCCCATTCGTCTCATTCTTCAAGGAGGTGAAGCTGATTTTCGTCTTGTGTCTCTTAAAAATGTAAAATGGTGGGACCGTTCTTCTCTTTTAAAACAAGTAAAATTAGGAGAATTTACCTCAACTGATTGGACTCAGAAAATTCGCATTCCTTGCGAAGAAGACTCCTATCGCTATTTATTAATGGGAACTCGCCCAACAGGACAACTTAGAAATTTAGTTACTTTTCTAAGTCAGAAAAGTAATCCGATTGCTGGATTGTATATGTGGCCTGTACTTGCATGTGACAAAATTTTGAAACTTGCTAAAGAACAGTACCCAAACAAGGGTATTGCTAAATGGACGCTTATTCTTTTATGCCAAGATAACCAACAGTGGCAACTTATGGTCTGTCAAAATGAGGCTATTATTCTCTGTCGCCAAAGTTTGATCAATGCCAATTCTACCAGTGATAGTGAGCTTGCTAAAGAAGTTACTGCAACCCTACGTTATCTTCATCGCAATGGATACCAAGAAGGTGAGCCAGTTACTATCATTCAAAGTGGTTTTAACGAAAAAATTAACCTAACTTCTGTTGTTCATGCTGATGTTCTTCACTTACCAGAAATCATTCAATCAAAAAATCTAACTATAGAGCCTTTTACTCTTTGGTCTTGGTTAAAATCATGGGATTTAAATTTTCTACCCTTTGCTTTTGGACAAAATTCAAGCTTTGAACTACCTGAATTCAAACTTCAGCGTCTAGCATTTTCGCTTCCACAATTAGTTGTCCAAATCTGTGTCCCCTTAGTCTTTTTATTGATGCTGACAGGTCTTATTTTCTCTTTAAAGGCAATCAATCAAAACCGCCATTTTAACATTCTTAAAAATCAATTGGCACAAAATGCTATCCCTGCTGATAGTGATAAAAAAATCATGTCAGCTCGTTTGTTTCAATTCTATAAAGAAAAAAGCATTCCAAGTCCTATCCCCATGTTTCGAACTTTAACAGCACCTATAACACCCGAAGCTGTAGCAACAGAACTTAAATGGCAAGAAATTAATACCCCTACCCTTACTTATAATTTAAAGCTGTCACTTTCTATAGACAACAAAACACTCGAAGCCCGTTATAAAAAAAATAAAAAACAAACCACTTTAGAAAGCTATCAACAAAAAGTGGAAAAAGCTGTCATGAAAGCATGCCCATCTGCGCATATTGAATGGCCACCTTCAAATCAAAAAGGAACTTTAAACATTAGCATTTCTTATAAGTAAACGGTTAAATATGAAAAAGCAGCAAAAACTAAGATTAAATTTTAATACCAATGTATGGTGTCATCCTGTTACAGGAGGCATCACAGGAAGTTTGCTATTATTAGCATGCTTAGCTGTTGTCTTTTTCTTTACAACCAAAAACAGTTTTGATTCTCATTACTTAGAAGCAAACCTTGCTCTTGATAAATTAACCTCCCTTCAAGATAATCAAGCCATCCTTGAAGTATACGAAAAAGCTCTCCATCAAACTCCTCAGCAATTTACTGAATTTAAACGCAAACACTTTGACCAACCTGCGACCATTGATGATGTCAAATCGCGGCTGCAAAAATGGCAAAAAGCTTACAAAATTCAAACTCTAACCACACAGTTTGGCACGGATCAGATTGAATCAAGCAAACTAAATTTGTGGAAAATGCCAGTCTCTATTGAAATTAAAGTCTTGCATGACAAGCAATTCCACCAATTTCTTGAAAAAGTTCAACAAGAGCTCCCAGGTATGGTCACTATTAGATCCTTTAATTTAAAACGGACATCAGCTCTTACAACCGAGGTGCTAAATAGTGTCGCTTCCGGAAAAAGTACCAGCATGTTTGAAGGTAAAATTGAATTAGATTGGACACATCTTGGCACACAAGCTAGCGCATCTAAGAGTGATTAAACTATTAACAACTCTCCTTTCTTTTAACACTTTGGCTGTTGCTGAAGCTGATCCTAGTGCCTCATTCATGCTTACACCAGAAGAACAAGATGCTTTACAACAAGTCCTAGGTCTTAAAAAGTCTGAAGTTCTATCGCAAGACTCAGAAGCTCTCAAGCGTGTAAATTTGTTCTTATCTGCAATTATGTTTTTTAATCCAGATAGATGGACTCTTTGGATCAATGACCAAACAGTTAGCTCAAAGAACTCCTTTCCAGGGTTGTTGATTAAAGATGTCAGTGCTGATGAAATTATCATCAGCACTGAAGATTCGCCAAAACACCTGATTTCCCTAAAACCAAATCAAAGCTATATAGTTCATGAAGGTCGCGTGGTTGAGGGGGATGCCAGGAATAAAGAAACACCGGCCCAACCTTTCGCTTTTATCAATTCACATTGATTAATTTTTTCTTTGTCATCCCATGAAGAGTTCCCAGGATTCGTCACCTCAAGGAGCAAATGCGACAAAGCAATCTCTTAGGACATCTTAAAATACAAAAATCCTACAGCACACCCCTCTCCATTTGGTCACGTTCCATAGCCTCAAAGAGAGCTGTAAAATTCCCCTCACCAAAGCCTTGATGTCCCAAACGTTGAATAATTTCAAAGAAAATAGGCCCTATCACTGTTTTTGTAAAAATCTGTAGCAAAAGATCCCGGCGAGTCCCGTCAATTTCTCCATCCACCAAAATATGATGTTCTGATAATTCACCCAAAGGCAAACCATTACCGGGAAGACGTTCTTGCACGACTTGATAATAAGCTTTTGGCACCGTCATAAATGGTATATCGCCTTTTTTAAGATTTCCAACACTTTCAATAATTGCCTCTGTCGTAAGCGCAATATGTTGAATACCTTCTCCCTTATAAAGATCCAAATATTCAGCAATCTGGGATTGATCATCCCTAGATTCATTAATGGGAATACGAATCTTACTGCAAGGAGCGATCATGGCGCGACTGAGCAACCCCGTTTTCGAACCGCTAATATCAAAATAACGTTGCTCTCTAAAATTAAAGAGCTTTTGATAAAAGCCAGCCCAATAATCCATTTTTCCCTGAAAAACATTGTGAGTTAAATGGTCAATTTCAATTAAACCAAGCCCCTTTGGATGTTTGTTCACACCAGGTAAAAGATCAAAATCAACATCATAAATTGTGCTGTCCTTGTAGCGATCAACCAAATAAAGACCACTTCCACCAATCCCTTCAATGGCTGAAATTTTAAGTTCTCCGCTGCCAACAGGAGTATCAAAAGGTTTTGCATCTAAAGTCAAAGCTCGTTTAAAGGCAAACTCAGCATCTTTCACTCGAAACGCCATCGCACAAGCGCAAGGGCCGTGAAGTTCCGCAAAATGACTTGCAGAAGAATTAGGCTCTTCATTTAAAATGAAATTGATTAATCCTTGGCGGTAAAGAGTCACATTCTTACTTTTGTGTTTAGCAATCGCCAAAAAACCCATCCGTTGAAATAAATCTTTCAAATTTACATCTGAACCACTATGGGGCGCTGCAAACTCGACAAATTCAAACCCATCGGTTTGCATGGGATTATCATAAACACTTGTACTCTGCATGCTCACTCTTACCTACCCTTCTTTTAAGAAATTGATTTTAAAAGACTATTCCCTCACTTTTGAGTTTAGGATACATCACGTCATTTGCCAAGAGGTTAAGTATGATTACGTAAGATCCATCAAAACTTTAACTTTTGCTAAACTCACATTCAAACGCCCTTGTTGCAGGTTTTGACACAAGCGGGTATACCTTATATACAAGAGAACTCTTTTGAAGATAAAAATAACCAAGGATAAAGAATGACATCCAAGTTTAATATTGATGGCGAGGCAGTTCGAAAACTCGCCGAAATTCTTGTTGAAACTGATCTTAGCGAAATTGAATACGAAGATAACGGCAGTCGCATTTATGTTTCCCGCAAAGCAAATGTGCAAGCGGTACTACCTCAACAGATGGTAACAAACTCTGCACAATCGTTTACATCTACTCCAGCCCCAATTGCAGCAACCCCTCAAACAACAGATTGGGCAAGACACCCTGGAGCTGTGCGCTCACCTATGGTTGGCACTGCTTATTTGTCTCCTGAACCAGGAGCAGCTAATTTTATTAAGCTAGGCGATAATGTCTCCGCTGGTCAAACCTTACTTATTGTTGAAGCCATGAAAGTCATGAATCAAATCAAAGCCCCCCATGCAGGTAAAATAACTCAGCTCTTTGTTGCTGACGCTTCTCCTGTTGAATACGATGAACCCCTAATGATTATCGAGTAAATCTTTATGGCGTTATTTTCTAAAGTCCTGATTGCAAATCGTGGTGAAATAGCTCTTCGAATCCTTAGAGCTTGTAAAGAGCTTGGAATCAAAACCGTTGCTGTTCACTCAACCGCTGATGCAGAAGCTATGCATGTGCGCTTAGCTGACGAAAGCGTTTGTATAGGGCCTGCTCCTTCACGTGATAGCTATTTAAAAATGTCTGCCCTTATTAGTGCTGCAGATATAACAGGAGCTGATGCTATTCACCCAGGTGTTGGCTTTTTATCAGAAAATGCCTCATTTGCCACTATGGTTGAAGAACACGGCATTACCTTTATCGGCCCAACTCCTGAACACATCAGCATGATGGGCGATAAAATTACAGCTAAAAAAACTATGATTGAACTAGGTATTCCCGTTGTTCCAGGCTCTGACGGCTCTGTTGAAACAGAAGAAGAAGCTATCGCAGCAGCCGAAAAAATTGGTTATCCAATTTTGATCAAAGCGACATCCGGTGGTGGTGGTAAAGGCATGAAAGTTGCTTATAATAAAAGCGAAGTTGTTGATGCTTTTCGCTTAGCTCGTGTTGAAGCCAAGGCCAATTTTGGGGATGATCAAGTTTATATGGAACGTTATTTAAAACGCCCACGCCACATTGAAGTTCAAGTTATTGCTGACACCCACGGTAATGCAGTGCACTTAGGTGAACGCGACTGTTCACTACAACGCCGTCACCAAAAAGTTTGGGAAGAAGCTCCATCGCCTGGTCTAACTCCAGAACTTAGAGCAAACCTTGGCGAACTTGTCACCAAAGCCATTGGCAAAATGGGCTATCGTGGTGCAGGAACCTTAGAGTTCTTATTTGAAGATGGCGAGTTTTTCTTTATGGAAATGAACACTCGAATTCAAGTCGAACATCCAATTACGGAAATGGTTACCGGTGTTGATCTTGTTCAAGAGCAAATCAAAGTTGCCGCTGGACTTCCTTTATCTTTCAAACAAAAGGATATTCAATTTACCGGTCATTCTATTGAATGCCGTATTAACGCTGAAGACCCTATCACCTTTGCTCCTTCTCCTGGGAAAGTAACAGGCTATCATGCACCAGGAGGCTATGGCATTAGAGTTGATAGTCATTTATATCAAGGTTATTCGGTACCCCCTCATTATGACAGTATGGTGGCAAAGCTAATTGCTCATGGTAAAACCCGTGAAGAATGCATAAAACGTATAGAGCGCGCTTTGGGAGAATATGTGATTGATGGCATTAAAACATTAATGCCCTTACATCAAAAATTAGTCAAAGATCCGGATGTAATGGCTGGGCATTATGACATTCATTGGCTTGAAAAAAATTTAGCAAAAGAAAACTAGTTTATGACAAACCAAATTGAACAACGACTTTCCGCATTAGGATTTAAACTACCAGCACCAGCTGCTGCTGTTGCCAACTATATTCCTTTTGTTATTCAAGATAATATTGTCATTATTTCTGGTCAATTACCTGTTCAAGATCATGAAGTTGTTTATAAAGGAAAAGTAGGAATTGACTTAACCATTGAACAAGGTCAAGATGCAGCACGTTTATGCGGTCTTAATATCATAACTCAATTAAAAGCTGCTTGTAATGGTGATTTAAGTCGTGTTCAGAAATGTCTTCGCTTAGGTGGATTTGTTAATTGTAGTTCTGATTTTACCAATCAACCAAAGGTTATTAATGGTGTGTCAGATTTAATCGTTGAAATCTTTGGTACGGACATTGGACGCCATGCAAGAGCCGCTGTAGGTGTTAATTCCTTACCTTTAGGTGCAGCTGTTGAAATTGAAGCTATGTTTCGGATTGAGTGATGTTAGAAAATCTAAAGAATATATTTTTGTCAGCTACAAGAATGACGATTATAAGAAAGAAACATTAAACTAACAATTCTGCTTCTCATGCTGCAGTAGCCATTCTTTTCGAGTTAAACCACCTGCATACCCCCCTAACCCTCCGTTTGTATTAATTACCCGGTGACAAGGAATTACAATGGCAATTTGATTAGTTCTATTTGCACTTCCAACCGCTCGAACAGCTAAAGGACTGTCAACAGCGATTGCCAAACTGGCATAAGAGCATGTTTTTCCATAAGGGATTTTTTTTAATTCATCCCAAACTCGCTTTTGAAAAGAAGAACCAAAAGAAAACAGAGGCGTTTTAAACTCTTTTAATGTGCCCTCAAAGTAGTGATTTAACTCACTCTCAATTGAACGAATAGGATCTGTTATTCCAGGTACAATAACTGCTTTTATTTTCTGTCTTAATTTCCCGATTTTAGATTCTAATCTCTGTGGATCAAAAAATTCCAATAAATAGAGAACTTTCTCATCAGCAATAGCGATCATTGCCCCTAGTTTTGTATCCAACAATGTTACTTTTAAAATGATCTGATCTTTAAGCGAGACGGAAGCCGCATCTACAATCTGTGAAAAAGCCTCTCTAAAACTACTGCTGGATTCATACTGAGTTGAAAGTGGCGTTTTAATCATAGTTTTTCCTTTGAATTTGTAGGGAGTAAATCCCATATTACATTCTTGATTTTTATACCAAATTTCAGATTTAATGACCACATTTGATCAAGTTGCATCCTTACCACCCGACAGAATTTTGGAACCTAGAAAAACAGCCATTTCACGTCACCTCGAGAAGGGACGTAGTCCCGA
>DAHVSZ010000087.1 GCA_027328625.1 Candidatus Paracaedibacteraceae bacterium
GTTTAAAACATACTGAGAATAACCCCTTGGCAAAATTACAGCTAACTAGAAGCCTTTGTTTCTTGGAAAACCATTGGAATCAAGAGAACTTTTGGCTAAACCCTGATTCAAATGAAGTTACAGATATCCAAGAAATTGCACATTATCACATCAAAAAAAACAACTTGCAACAGGCTAAAGAAATATTGGAGAACTTAGAGCAGCAACCGAATATTCATAATGACTTTGGCATTCATTTTTATCTAAAAGGACTAGCTTATGAAGATAAGAGATTCTTTTATGAGTCTATAAAACACTTTAAGCTGTCCGGCGATCTATACAGCGTACGCTTACCTTTGGATAAATTAAGGGAAATGGGTGAGGACGAGCAGATTTTGGATTTACTTGCCCTTTAAATCGCGCGATATCACTTGAAAGGAGGTGAAAACTATATGAAAAAAGTATTTATCGGTCTTACTATCGTAGCTTCATTGGCTGTTGGTTTCGTTGCAGGTCAACAAACAACTATTCATAGCGCATCAGGGGAAGGAACATTCCATGTAGCAGGTTTTGGACGTGGTGCGTAAGCATTACATATCCATTTGAAGGGGTGAGCGATTCGTTCACTCCTTCTCATTACATATTTTTAGGATAAAAATAAAATAAGTGAATAAAAGGAGAAATGTTATGACAAACGAATTATCAACAGAGTTCAAATATGATTTAGTCGATCAATCAACAGCTGAATTTCTGAAACAGAAAGAATTCAACATGCGTGAGATTGTAGGCAAGGCTTATACCGAGCTAGGAAGAGAGCTGAAGGAAGCGCAAGAAATGCTCGCTATGAATGGGTACGGGTGTTTTGAGGAATGGTGTATGTCTATAGGAATTAATAGAAAGGCAGTTAATAGGTTAATACAACGATATGAATTGATTGTGACAAATTGTCACAATCAAGAATTAATAGAAGACCTACCTGTTTCTCTAACATATGAAATAGCTAAACCTTCATCAGAATCAACAGAGTCAAAGAAACAAGCTAAGGAAGCAGTCCTAAAAGGTGAAGTCAAGACATTAAAGGAATACAAAGAGCTTGAAGCTAAGTTGAGGAAAGCTGAAGAGGATAATAAGAATCTTAGTTATGAATTAAGCCAAGAAAAGAAGAACAGGACAGTTGTTGAAAAAGTCATTGATAACACTGACTACAAACAAATAGACACATTAAAAAAAGAATTAGAGTACAAAAATAAAAAATATGAAAACTTATCAAAACAAAAAATGATCTTAGAGCAACAACTTGAAAGCAGTGATGTGAAAGTAAAAGAATACGAGGAGCTAACAAACAAATTAAAGGCCGTAACAAGAGAACAGGATGATCTAGGGAGACAAGTTGAGGCCACTTCAGAGCTTTCTGAAATGGTTTGGGAGATTGAAAAACTACTAAAAGGTAGTTTAGCGCCTGTAAAGTATGCAAAGGCCATTAGGAATATGAGTGACAATCAAATTATAATGAACAATCTTGATTCTGTAATCGGGCATGTGGAATCCTGGTGCAAAGAAATGAGAAAAATTACGAATAAAAATAATATTATTGAGGTGGTTTAATGTGACGGAAGATATTTTTGATCTACAGGATGAGCTTAAAGAGGCTGAAATAAATTTAAAAGCTGTTGAAGAAAAACTAGTAGACCATGACATTCTAGTTCTGAGACGTGAGGAATTAAAGGAACAAATCACCGAAGTAAAACGGTTGATCTCTAATCATCCTGACAATAAAGGGGAGAGATGAGCGCTCTGATGAATTCGCATAAGAAACACCTTGAAGAAAAACAATGTTCCCTCAAGGTTTTGCAAAAACAAATTGATGAGGTATATGAATTAGAGCCAAGAAATGCACTCGAACTCGAACGAAAAAAGGTTGTATTGAAACGAGAAATTGAAGACTTAAAACAATTGATTAAAGGTGAAAACAGAACTGTATTAGACATTGTTATCAGTGGAATGCTTGATGGACAATACTACGAACATATGAAAAAAGTTTCTGGCTATACTGTGGATTACATAATTGATGACTGTATAGTCATGGAATATGTAGAAGAAACAATTACAAATGACTACTGGGAAAGAGTTAAGGCTATTAAGAATGAACTATGGAACAATATCCTAGAAGAGTCGCCATACTTGGAGAGTAGAGAAATTGATGAGCATGTATTTTATATTCCAGTGAGAAAGGGATATGAGGGTGAAGGGATAAGAAAATTTATTAGTGTTTTTCAAAATCTAATTGGCAATGAGATTACTCTAATATTCAAAAAGGAGAGTAATAGATGACAGCAAGAAGAAGTGTGCGTATCGACTTAGCAGCATCAGCAAACGGATTTAAACGGATCAGAGAAGATAAGTCGCTTTATTATAACCAAAAACATAATGCAATACTTAGCACGAATGGTCACATAGCAGAGGTTATTAGTCCTCAACCATATGATTCAGTGGTTATTGGGCTGCCTTACATATTGCGTGATGGTGTTTGCAAGAAAGTTACATACAGAAAATCAACGGAAAATTTAAAAAATGACATAAGAATAATGCTTGAGAACCTGGATAAATTCTCATCTAACGGTTTTCATCAAATGACTGTTACAGAACGATTTGATACCGGTTTAATCAAGCTATCTTCTTCATATTGTCCGGAAGCTTACGCTGATATATCGAAGTTTAACGGTAGGAATGTGGAGAGTGGGGAGCAACTGTGGTGCAAACTTGAAACAAATGAAAACAGAGCGCCGATTGTTACAGCTATTGAAAACAGTAAGCCGTCAGAATACTTGAATTTAATTTAAAAGGAGAGAATGCTTATAAAAATTGAGGTTTTAACATCAGGAAAAACGTTCAAGAATTATAAAGTGCTTTGCAGAGAACTTGGGCTAGAAGTAAAACGTTCAGGGGATAGTCGAAAAGCGCAGTTTAAAGAACTAGAACGGTACTGTACATATAGCAAAGTTGGTCATTCCATAATTATAGAGGAAGTCTTTGAGCAGCCTCTTCAAAAAATGAAACGGCAGGGGAATAACACTGTTTATAGTGAACTGTTACAGCTCCTTATATTGGATATGCTTGCCCAAAGCAAGAATGGAAACATGTCTATAAGTAAAGGACGATTAATAAAATCAGTGAGCTTGGTTAATCAAAATTATAAGTATTGCTTTGAAAAAAGAAAGTCTCTAGCTAGATATGCAAACACGGATACAGAAATTGTGAAAGATTTTTACGATAGTAGCAATAATAGCTTCAAGAAAGCGGTTGTACAAGCCCTAAACAAGTTAGTTGAGAAAAGGCTAATCATGTATGACGTTATTACTAAGGTTTGTGAAAAGGGGAAATTCAGACCACGTAAAGCGTCCTCGGCCGAGAAGAAAATGATTATGGCATGCGAGAAAAAAGTGCTTGATGAGCTTGGTTATAAAGAATTAAGTCATGTGCGTGTATCAAGGCACTGGAATGAATTTAAACGGAGATCGGAGACTCTATTAAAAGAATGTAGCAATCTCAAATATTACTTTGCTGCTTATGACATCACCGCAAATGATAAATACATTGAAAATGAGTGTGAGGAGCTCATTGGTTTTCTGTTGAAAGAAATTGAGCGGGTTGACTATAAGGAGAAACTGAATCATACAGCTTGTTCAAAGTTATTGAAAAATGCGGAAGGTAGACACAAAAAGTCGTATTCAATATTTAGAGAAAACAATTATAGAATCAGTGAAAATTACATTCGTGACTTCAAAAAGCTAATTGACCTCCTTATAAATGAGGACGCTGAGAGTATAAGCGATGAAATTGAACAGATGGAAGCCCAAGATGATCTATCCTATGATATAGCGCAGTCTTTGCCAAGTGGTCTATAAAAAGTAACGGTTTAAACTTCCTATAGTATAAACAAGAAACACAATAGGAACATTAAACCGTCAAATTTTTGAGTTTAAGTATTACATAGAAAAAAGAGTGTGAAACACCAGTCTGAAGGGGGTTTGGGGGATGGTTGGCTGTAAGGTTAATAATTTGGAGCGTAGCGAGGGATTATTAACCTAAAGCATCCCCCAAGTGTTCTTTGATCATTTGAAATTAAGAAGAGCCTAGATGTACAAAGTAAACTTTGTCCATCTTCTCATCATGATTAACAAGTTAATCATTCTTCGGAATAAACAATTGGAGGATTACTTATTGAAAAATGAAAATTTAACTAAATCAGTGTTCGTGTACTCTTTAGATTCATCTGCTTTTTATAATGATAAAGAAGAAAAATTAAATCAAGATTTGCTTCAACTTCGCCTTTATAAAAAGTTTTTGCAGAAGTTGGCTAAAAAAGTGGCAAAAATGAATGATTCAAATGTATCCGATATTCATTTAAATCTAACTGGTAAGCTCTTTGAGGAAGAAAGAAGCTTTAAGGAATTGGAACAATCGCTAATTACATATATCAAGAAAAAAGGTGAAAGTGAGTCCAGGCTTTCGAATGATATTGATGAGCTAATGGCCTGCAAATACAACAAAGCGAAAATCAACCGTCTTAAAAAAATTACTAACTGTTGGATTAACGAAAAGAAAGATGAATTAATTGAAGAGCAACAAAGTTTCAAAGGGACAAGAACCCTTAGAGGTGATTCGCTTAAAACAAAAGATGGAGAAGTTAGATCACAAAGGGTTATTTCTTTATTTGATTCAGTGCTAATTAGAACACTTGGATTGGACTACGATCAGATCACTGAGGAGATTATGATAGTTGAATCCTTTTACCATAACGTTTTTAGAAGCTTGGTTCAGAATGGTTATTATTTTAATAATGAAAAATACGTTTACTATGCTTCATCAGCAGGACAAATTAGACAAAAGAAGGGTGTATTCATCAAAGAAAAGACGTATCTGAAGAAGAAAAACACTCTGATGTGTGGGCTTAGTGAAGAGGTAATTAATTCTAAGGGCGGCATGAGCATTAACAAATGGATCGCTTACCTTGCCTTATCAAATAGCGCCAGTACATTATGGGAAGGGTTTAATATTGATGAGTGTATAGTTGTAAATGATTTTGAGACGGATGTGTCCACTGAGGTTGATTACATAAACGATGAAACATACGAAATTAAAAGAGAGTACAAGTCTATTCCAATAAATCATACGGATGGCTGTGGAATGATTCTCCCTGAGCTTTCGGAGAGTGCATTCATGTTTAGAGCCCCTTTTATGAAAGGAATGTTAGTCCCATTTCCATTTGATGAGTATTCTAAATTATGCCGGAAGACCAAAATTAAAGATATATACGGCAAGGAATGGGATATTGTTAAAGACGGTATTAAAATTATCCTAACGAAGAGTCAGTTTAAGCTCTGGAAACATTATGATTCATGGGATGATTACAAATCCAAATTTAAGAAGTATGAGTGTCAGGCAGCCAAGCTGAATGAAGAAGAGGATGAATTTAAAAACAGTGAACTTAATTATCAAATGATCCAGACACTAACCGACACGACAGATGAAGAATTAGATAAGCTTTCAGAAAACACAGTGAAGAGGATCCAAACGCTTTACAAAGATAAAGAATCAATGCTTGAGGTTATTGGAGCCGTTGAAAGCAATGCCCATAAAAATAACTTTCAGAAAGCTCATTTGATTTATCCTGAGTTGCTTAATGATAACCATTCAAAGGAGATTATTAAGAAGAATAAAAAGCGTTTGGTGAAGGAAGCAAAAGCAGGAAAAATTCTGCTAGAAGGCTCTCATTATACTTTTATTATTCCAGATTTGTATGCTGCTTGCGGTTATTGGTTTTGCGGTGATTCTGATCCAAAGGTTTTGCTAAATGACGGAGAGGTTAGTTGTAAGCTTTTTAATAATCAGCAAAAATTAGATGTGTTGAGGCCTCCTCATCTATCTAGGGAGCATGGCATTAGGATCAACAAGTTAAATGATGATCTTAAAGACTGGTTCATTACGAAAGGCGTGTATACGTCCACTAAAGATGCCTTGTCAAGACTTCTGCAGTTTGATGTGGACGGAGATAAAGCACTTTTAGTTAGCGACAGCACTTTTGTTGAGATAGCAGAAAGAAATATGAAAAATGATGATATCGTTCCTCTTTATTATGAAATGAAGACAGCAGAAAACCAAGAAATCAATAACGAGAACATCTATAAAAGCTTGGAACTGGCTTTCGAGGTAAATATTGGTGAATATAGCAATAACATAACCAAGGTGTGGAATAGTGATAAGGTTGATTTAGACGTGATCAAATGGCTTACAATGGAAAATAACTTTGAGATTGATTATGCCAAGACCTTATACAAACCAACCCGTCCTGAACATGTTAGTCAAAGAATTAATGGTTTCCTGAAAGGGACTTATAACAGGAAAGTTCCTCACTTCTTTATTTACGCAAAAGACAAGAAAAGAAAGAACGTCAGATCAAGAAATGATTCTGTAGTTAATCGGTTGGGTGAAAAAATACCGAATAACAGGGTGAACTTTAAGAGGCTGGCGGGAGAATTTGATTACACAAAACTGAAGAATGAGAATGCTACTCTTGGGCTTGATCAAGAGGTATTGACACGATTTAATGAACTCTACAAGTTGTATTCGAAGCAGCAACAGGAATTAGGTACAAAGGGAATTCTCCTGCAAATAAAAGATGAATTACTCAAAGATTATAGCAAAAAAAAGGTTGAAGATACAATGATTGTGACAGTCTATACAATGCTTGATCGTAATAAGCACTGGAAGGCCAAACAACAGAAAAAACAAAATGTTTCTCGTCAAGAAGCAGAATGGCATGTAACAAAAGAGATCAGAGAAACCTTGCTGAGTATTAGAGACAGCAGTTACATAACAGATATATTGGTGGAGTATCTATTCAATACTAAATGCTCTAAGCATAAGGATACACTATACAATTGTTTTGGGTATAACATTGTAAGGAATTTGAAAAAGAACATTCGCAGAGCTATTAAATGTGTTGATTGTGAGCGGGAAATCGAAAAGGGAACTAGGTGTGATAAGTGTCAAAAGGATAGGGAAAGAGAGTTAAATAAGCTGAGAAAACGAAAAGAACGTAAAAATAAAAAATGTCACGCTTAAATTACAAGAAAATAAATGAAGATGGATAAGCCCTTGATATACAAGGGTTTTTCCAGTTGTATAGTGATATCTATAATCTTCTTCTAGGGAAGAAAAAAGAAGTATTGATTTATGGATAATTATTTATACGGTTCCGTTATTATAATTTATCACAAAAATCCATACTATGCAATTTCGACCCAAACATTGTTTAATTCAACTTTGGACATCTATAGTCTTTTGGTTATTCCTCCTAAATAATCAAAGAATGCTGATCACTATGATCAGCCCCCCTTATTTTAGATAATTATTTCAAATAAAAATTTATTGATGGAAGGAGGACTATAAGTGGAAATTGATAGACATAAGCTATGGCTAGATATTCGCAAAAGAAGGTTAACTCAAACGGAAATTGCGAAAGAATGCGGTTGTGCTCAGTCAAAAATCAGCTCCTTTTTGAATTATGATTCAGATATGTCACCTGAGCTTATTCAAAGAATGAAAGACTTTGTCTACTCTAAGCCTGAGTATGAAAACGGAAAGCGTAGAGTAATCAAAGTGATCTAATTCTTTGTCGTTACTACATTAAACAGCATTGCGGAAACAATGTTGAAGAGATGTACAAGCCGACTCCAGCGACGTTAAATAAATGGTTTCGGGGTTTCATTAGTTTTACTCCTTTGATTTTATTTTTATTCTTATTCCGAGCCATTTTGGTTCGGGGTTTCTCCTTTTGACATGACTATGTGCGGGGCATCCTCAGTGCCCCCGTAATCGTGTTTAAATGAGAAAAAACAATTGGAGGAATAATAAAATGAAAGAAAATAAGGTTACTGATACGAAAATCCTCAAGTCAGGATATTACTGTAAGAAATGCGATTTGTTTTTTGAGAATACATGGGATATGGAATGCTACTGTCAAGGCGAAGGATGGTATAGAGCTAGTAAAGCGATTTTGATGTTAGAGAAGGTGCTCGGTAATGGAAAATAAAAAAGAACAACCAAGATGGGGCGAGCCAAATGAGAAGTTTCAAGAGTTGGTTAAAAATATTGATCCAGAAGTATTAAGAAAAGCGAATGAAAAAATAAAAGAGATGGCCAATGGTAAGCCTCTTTATAGATTTTAATTAAACATTTAGGAAGGAGGTGATGATATGAGCAAATTAGCAAATGACTTAATAGGCATTTTCAAGCTCGTTTCAAGAGACAGTGAGTTAATGAATCTTGCTTATTATAAAGAGTTGAGTAATCCAGCTAATATAGATGTGCAGCAAAGAGATGATTTTGATGACATCCTCAAAGGAATTATTGTTAGAGCTCCTAAATCTAACGATTTAAAAGAAGATGATCCTCAATGTCGGATCTGCATGTACTTTGGTAACGGCTATACTACACACAATAAGCGTATTACTTCCCAGGATGTAATGATTGACGTATACACCCATATTGATCATTTTGAAGACAATGATCCTAGAAGTCTCAAGATCATAGACCGGCTAATTGATATTGTTTACGATAAAAATGTTGCTGGTGTGGGTAAGGTTGCTAATATCAATAGAATGTTGATAGCTAATCCCCCTGATGGATACCTCGGCTATAAACTCATCTTTTCCTTTGGAGCTCCACAATAATGGAATATTCAAAGGACTTCTTTATTTTAGGTACTCCTATTTCAACAGATATAGGAGAGT
>DAHVSZ010000088.1 GCA_027328625.1 Candidatus Paracaedibacteraceae bacterium
TAGATAAATTGACTAAACTTGTGTAGTACCTATGCCTCTATCAAGGGCTTGTAATGACGCTAAAAGAAAATGTCGGGCGGTAAGGGAAACGGCTCTTTTCTCTATTGCTAATTAAAAAAGAGTGGTATCTTTATTGTTGTCTTTTGATTAATCCCTTAATTTTTAAACGGAAACTTAAATGGACATTAAAAATGTCGGTTCTACAAGTCACCTTCAACCATCACCAAAAATTGGTAAGAATGAAAGGAAAAAAGGAACTTCTTTCAGTATAGAAGATCAGCATTTATCTTCTTCCCCATTTGTGCAAAGTACGTTAAGTACGACAGCAGTTGATACTTTATTTCTTTTATTGGATAAAAATGACTCTCCACAAAGAAGAGCGCTTGACCGAGCTAATCTTATTTTAGATTACCTTGAGAGAATCCGCCTTGGCTTAGTAACAGGTGAGATTGGACGTGAGTCCTTATTAAATCTGAGCCAAATTTTACAAAAACATATCCCAGAAGAATTAGATCTAAAGTTACAAGAACTAATGCGCGAAGTTGAAACCAGAGCGCAGGTGGAACTAGCTAAACTTGAGAAAAAATGAAGTTATCCTTGCAATTTTCACCTATTTCATTTTACATCAATATTATAAATATTTTATTTAATCATCGATAATCATTGTGCTTATTCGTTGTTCTAAATGTTCAAAAGAATATCTTTTAAATCCTGAGAAGCTTCCCCAGCCAAAACTTCTGCAGGGACATGGCGAAGGATGGTGGATGTCTTGCGCACATTGTAATCATCAGTGGTGGCATCAAATAAAAAAAGCTCCTTCTCGAGAATCTCTATCTTCTGTTTCATTAGGTGATTTCCAGAGTTTTACTAATATTGAAGGGCTACAAAGGGATTCTCATGAATCAGAATCGAATTTTGAAAAAATAACTCCAGAATTTTACAAACCATTCAATAAAGAAAAAATTAAAACACCAGAAAAAGAGGAACTAACAGCAGTTGCTTCTCGTATTTTAAAAGCTGATCCCAATGAAATTAAGCGCACTCTTTTTTCTCCACGCATTGTTCTGCCTTTATTAACGGCCCTTTTTATAATTGGTCTTGGAGCATTAAGCTTTCTTTACAAAGATCTATTGTTTCCAGCAATAAAAGACCTCATTTTTCCGCCACAGCAGTCATTAGCAACAGCAGCTGCGCCTTTAGTCTTGCAAAATGTAAAATATGGTGTTCAGCCAACTGCTGATGGTAAAATTGCTCTCACAGTTGTTGGGGAAATTTTGAATGATAACTCATCGACTGTAACCTTATTACCTGTACGCGTTGTTGTCTGGTCGTATTGTCCTGAAAATGGGAACACCCAAACGACACAATCAGGCCCTAACTGCATAAAAGCAGACTGGCAACATCCCTGGACACGCCCCCATATTTTACCAGGTGAACGTTTGTGGTTTCAAACAGGTACAGTTCTTCCAGCAGACACTCAAATCGTTAGAGTTGATGTGACGCTGCCTTAAAGGTATTTATTTATCTGAATGATCGCCTTCTTTCATCCCATCTTTAAAGGCTTTCACACCTTTAGCTAAATCACCCATCATTTGGGGAAGTTTGCCTGCACCAAAAATTACCAATACAATAACCATCAATATGACCAAATGTCCAAAACTCATTCCCATGGGTGTATCCTCTTTTTTAAAATCACTTATGAATGGCCGCTCAAAAATAAAATAGCTTTTCTTAAAAGCTGTAATGGAGGCATTAAAATTTCTAATAAAGGATTAAAATAAATCCCTAAAGCACTTAATGCCGCAGGTACTAACACCAAAATCATCAAGACAAGTGGGCCGTAAGACTCTGTTTTAGAAAACTCATACCTTAGTTTTCTTGGTAAAAGCTCACCTAAAATACGCCCACCATCCAGTGGTAGTAAAGGTAGCAGATTAAACACAGCTAATACTAGATTAATCTGAAATGAATTGAATAAAATCTCATTTCCTAACGTTTCAGCACTTCCATTAATGTGTAGTAATACTGCTGATAACCAAGCTAATAGTATATTCACCCCTGGCCCTGCAAGTGCCACCATAATCGTTCCTAAGCGAATAGGTTTTAAAGCAGAGAAATTAACAGGTACTGGCTTTGCAAAACCAAAAATAAATGGAGCTTTCATCAAAAACAAAATAGCCGGAAGTAAAACCGTTCCAAATGGATCAATATGTTTTATAGGATTAAAGGTCAGACGCCCATGGCTTTTTGCTGTTGTATCACCAAAAGCTAAAGCCATCGCACCATGAGCTGCTTCGTGACTGGTAATGGCAAAAACAAGAGCCACAAGACTGGCTAAAATAGCTAATAATTCAGAAGGGGGCATTTAGGTTTTCCTTTGCTAACAGCAGCACGTTAATCTGGCTCAGAAGAATTTATTTCATTGTAATCTACAAAAAACTCCGAAAGCTCATGTAATTTTCTTTGCAATTTACCCTTATCAACAAACTTTGTCTCGTATTCAGCAATCATTGTAGGTGACATATTGCGGCTTAATGCATACTCAACAACTTCATCGTCTTTTGTTTTACAAATCAAAATACCTATGCTTGGGTTTTCATGAATCTTCTTGACATCTCTATCCAAAGCTTCCAGATAGAATTGTATTTTCCCAAGATATTCAGGTTGAAACTCTGTTATTTTAAGCTCCACGGCCACTAAGCAATTAAGAGCTCTGTTATGCAGCAACAAGTCTATCCTGAAATCTTTTCCACCAACCTGCACAACATATTCTTCACCCATCAAACTAAAATCTGGGCCCATTTCAATTAGAAACTTTCGAAGATTTTGCAATAATGCTTTTCGTAAATCATTTTCTTTATAGGTTTCTGGCAAATCCAAAAATTCAAAGGTATAAACATCTTTAAACATGTTCCCTGTTGAGATTGGAAATTCTGTCAACGCTGTTGACAGTTTTTCATGATCTTTATACGTCTCGTAAAACTGCTTCATTCTCCAGATGTTTCTTGCCGAAAATCCTTTTATTTCACCTCGTTGTAAAAGAATATAATTTGAGAGTTGTTCAACAATACCTTGCCCCCAATCCTCCTTTTCGGCTTTTGTGCTGACGTACTTTCCTATATTCCAGTACAGTGAAATGAGAGATTTATTAACTTCTTTCCATGTTCTAGAGCTGGCTTCTTCTATCATCTGATAGATTCGAGAGAAATCTGTTTGATAAGGTTCTTGAGAGATTTCAATCATGATCAAAACTCGTTTGAGTGTAACACGAACTTCACAAGTTGCTTACTTCCTGCAGCATCCGAAACAGCCAATTTTGCTGAAACTTTACTACCTTTCTTTCGATATGGCCGCCAATCTGCAGGTAGCATGTTAGGAAAAAGATAAAATACAAGGGAAGCTATAGAAGCTGCAGCAAGCAACCATAACGGTTTATCTTCGAGTTTTAAACCTTCAAGCATAGAACTTCTTTTTTCCATCCTCATCAAGATCGCAATTCTCAAGAATTGCCTCTAGCTTCAAATTCATCGCATTGAACTCTTCTTTTGTTAAAACATTGGAGCGTGGTAATTTGCTGCTCTCTAACCTCCCCCAGGCAGCTTTTGTCAAAGGTGGGGTTGCTCCAGCTACTTCTATCATCTCATCTAAATGGCCGTTGCAATGAAGTACTGCATCACATCCGGCTTTTAACGCTTTTTGTGCACGAACACTAAATGACCCTTCTAAAGCTTCCATCGTTAGACAATCACTAATCAAAAATCCTTCAAAACCTATATGTCCTCTAATTATGTCCTCAATCATATAGGAAGAATGAGTTGCAGTTTCTGTATTGTCAAGATCTTGATAAACCACATGAGCCGTCATTCCCCATGGTTGCGGCAAAGACTGTTCTCTTATACTTTCACACAATAATTGAAATGCAAGAAAATCATTATCAATTAGTTCTTGTTTTGAAGTTGTTACAATTGGCAGTTCTTTATGACTATCAACAGGAGCTCTTCCATGCCCAGGCAGGTGCTTAATAACCGGGATGATATTTCGGTTTTGTAAACCCTCTATCACGGCCAAAGAAAGTTCAGCCACTGTTTCTGGATGATCTGTAAAAGCACGATCCCCAATAATAGGATCAGAACCAGGTATTAATAAATCTACACAAGGCGCACAGTCAACATTAATACCAAGATCCTGTAATTCATTGCCAATTAAAACAGCGTTGTTATATACAGCTTCGATAGCAGCATCTGACTGTTCTTGCGCTAATTGTCCAAATACAGATGCGGGAGGAACAGCCCGCCAATTTGGGGGTGTTAAACGCACAACACGTCCACCCTCTTGATCAATTAAAATTGGAACATCTGAATGAGAGACTGTATCTTTGAGAGCTTGAACTAACTTTCTCACTTGATCAGGTGATTTACAATTCCGAGCAAATAAAATAAAACCCAAAGGTTGACATCTTTCAAAGAAAGCTTGTTCCTCAGGTAAAAGCTCTGTTCCTACACACCCAAAAATAACCGCTTTTGGCCTATTGGTCATTTTTTACAACCACGTAAATTTACCTCCGGCTTGATCAATGTATCTACCATCTTGCTTAACCCAACTAAATGCCGTCATGGCGAGCCCCGTAGGGGCGTGGCCATCCAGTTAAATAATATTTTCGTACAAATATTTTCATTTAAGATTTATGCACCCAATGCACATCAGCTTGTGTTTCACCGCAAATCACAACTTCCACTGTTTCTGCAGTATAATTTTACTCTGGCCACGCCCCTACGGGGCTCGCCATGACGGCGTTCGATTAGGGTGAAGTCATGCAACTTGTGTGGATACCTATGGGCAAGCCATAGAGAATCTCTATTTATGTGCGTCTTCAGTTCAAATGCCATTTTCAATCAAAACCATCCCTAATTCTGTAATTGAACAACTCTGCTACCACTTCCAAGCTTATTGCTTTTCGCTAAAGCTGCATTTCTGGTTTTAAAAGGTCCCGAAACAACTCTATAAATTTTGTTGCCATCTGTGGTTTCAAGCATACGAACTGTCGGTTCAAAACCAATAAGATCATGCTTATATTTACGGCTCAAACGGTCAACCTCTTGCCTTGCTGCCTGTTCAGTTGGTAGCGTCCCAAGTTGAATATAAAAAGCCTGCCCGGGAATTGCAGCAATGTCAGCTTTTTCGGTTTCTTTGCTTAGAGGTTTTTGAGTTTGCGTTTCTTTTTCACTTGTTGCAACTGTTGTATTAGCAGGCTCCATACCACCAACAACTGGCCCTGCTGCTGCTTGAGGTAGATAACCATTACTTGCTTGAGGAGGTAAATTTGGTTTTACCTGTGTTGGCTCTAGATAACCTGATTGGTTTTGATTTCCATAAACTGGATAAGGTTGTCCTCCAGCAGGGTATCCTGCTGTCGGTTGACTTGGAACATTTTGATAGGATTGTTGTTGACCTTGAGAATATGGTGCTTGTCCTTGGTAAACTGGCGCTGGATAACCAGAACCATAGGCTTGTTGTTGCATTGGTTGCTGTACATATCCTTGATCAGATTGTTGCACTCCACCTGGTGCTTGTGGTGGATATCCTTGAGTATTTGGATACACAGGTGCTGGATAAGTTCCCTGATTTCCTTGTTGTTGCTCATAAGGTTGATTGTATCCACCTGCTTGCTGCTGTGGAGGCGCTTGATAGCCAGGCTGTGGTTGTTGACCAGGAGCGTACGCATAACCTGGATTTGGCATAACAACATGCTGATCTGGCGGTGGTAACAAACGCTCAACTGGTTGCTCTGCACCAGAAGGAGGAGTCAAACGACCATAGACAAGCTTATCTTGATGAGGAATTGAAACTCCTCCTGGATTTTCTGGCCTAACTTTAAATGGACCAGACTCAGCTTGAATTAAAGGTGGTGCTTCATTACTAGATTGGCTAACCCAACGATAACCAAACCAAGCAATGGCGGTTAGAACAACTAATCCTGAAATCGCAATAACAAATTTAAAAGGAGAGGGTCTATCATTCCAGTTCTCTGGATCATCCTGATGAGGCTCATCTTCTTCTCGCCAAAAAGATAATCCCTTTAATTCATCTGGGTTTGGGCCTGGCTTCGTATAACCTCGAAGCTGTGGAAAGTCCGAACGCCCTGATGAAGATGCTGTACGAGTTGGAACTTGTGAATGTCCACCTCTAAAATAATTATCACTTTGTGGACCAGATGAATTCGGATATTGGCGAAAATCACCACGATCATTTCCTCTGGTATTTAAGCGTGGTTCCCCATATTCAGGGCCATCTTGTTGATATTGCTGATCTTGAACTTCATACCCTTGAGGCTGCCTATTAAAATAAACCTCTCTTTCATACCGATCCTGGTCAGAAGAACCATTATTTCTGCGGTTACCAAAATTAAATCTAGACATTTATCGCATCTCCTGCACAGGGGTGATTCCAAATAAAAGTAAACCACTTGAGATTATCATTGCCACACATTTAATTAAAGCTAAACGAGCTTTCGTTAATTCTTCTTGATTTGGGTCAATAAATCTCAAGTGAGTATTATCCTTTCCCTTATTCCATAAAGCATGGAATAGAGAAGCTAAATCATACAAGTAATTCGCCAAACGGTGAGGCTCGCGCACCAAAGCTGCAACTTCAACCTGTCTTGGCCAATTGGCTATTAATTTGATCATGGCTAATTCGCTTTCATCGGTCAAGAGTTCGATATTAGCACTTTCTAAGTAATTCAAATTAATATTAGGAAAAATTGACTGCGTATGCCGCAAAACAGAGCAAATTCTTGCATGTGCATACTGAATATAAAAAATAGGATTATCCTTTGTTTGCTCAACAACTTTGGCAAAATCAAAATCGATGGGCATATCTTGATGTCTAGAGATCATCATAAAACGTGTGACATCTTTACTCACACGTTCAATAACTTCATCAACGGTGATAAAAGTCCCGGCTCGCTTTGACATGCGCACCGGAACACCGTTGTCTAAGAAATTGACCATTTGGCATACTTTAATCTCTAAATTGGCTTGACCTTGTGTTAACGCTTTAACTGCCGATGTAAGTCTTTTGACATAACCACTATGGTCAGATCCAAAAACATTAATCATATGTTTGAAACCACGTTTAAACTTATCAACATGATAAGCAATGTCGCCTGCAAAATAAGTCCAAGAACCATCTGATTTTTTTAAGGCTCGATCGATATCATCGCCATAAGCTGTAGCCTTAAATAAGGTTTGAGGACGTTCTTCCCAATCATCAACCACGTGACCCTTAGGTGGATTCAAAACACCTTGATAAACATCACCTTGGTCTTCAAGAATTTTTAAAGTCTCTTCAATTCTGCCAGCTTTAACCAATTCTTTTTCTGAAGTGTAAACATCCACAACAACACCCAAATGTCCAAGAGTTGTTCGAATGCCCTCCATCATCGCTGCAACAGACTTTTCTCTAAAAATTGGTAACCATTCAGATTCAGGTTTACCTAACCACTGCCTGCCCAGCTCTTTGGCAAACGCTTCACCCACTGGGATTAAATAATCCCCATGATACATATCAGCTGTGAAATCATTTTTTGATATTTCCTTGCCTAAGGCTTGAAGATAACGCAGATAAACAGAACGCGCTAAAGCATTTACTTGCCCACCAGCATCATTCACATAATATTCACGAATAACCTTATAACCAACTTTTCGCATCAATGCTGCAATGGCATCACCCAAAACAGCATTACGTCCATGACCTGTATGTAAAGGGCCAGTTGGATTAACTGATACAAACTCAACATTTAAGAGCTCACCTTTGCCAAGTGTTGAATCACCATAACGTTCTTTTTGCCTAAGCACTTCTCTTAATTGGTTATGCCAAAATTGAGAGGTAAGGGTCATATTAATAAACCCCGGACCTGCAATCTCAAGCTTTTCAATATCGGCGATTCTTTTTAGTTCACCCACAATCTTTTCAGCAAGTTGCCTTGGATTTTGCCCTAAAGGTTTTGCCAAAACCATAGCCACATTGGTTGCCAGATCACCATGCGATGGATCACGTGTCGGCTCAACCGTTATCTTTTTAAGATCCAACTGGTTAGCCATTTCAATAGTTTGAATCAACGATGAAACAACTGACGATATATGACCTAAGAAAATATTAAAGACACTCATAACGTTAATAAAAATAGATAAATGATAGTTACATTACTATGTATAAGGACAGAGTTACAATGTTTTAAGCAAAAGAATTGTAAGTATACGTTTCTTTTGTTCACAAGATTAGTTTTGACAACTTTTATTTCATACGTTAGTGTACCGTCAAGTATTTTCCAATGGAACATGAGTTGTGTTTAAATTCTTAATAATTATATTTATTTCTATTCTTAATGTTTGTTCTGTTTATGCAGCTGTGCCGGATGAGATATTCACCTTTACCCCCTTGGCTGGCGGTCAAAAAAGTTCTTATGCATACAGTAATAAAAAAGATGGAGATTTTGGTACTTCCTTTGATCTTGACACTTCCACAGCTAAGTTTTTGGATTTAGCAAAGGAACTGAATGACACTAAAGACAGAGCAAAAAAACAACTTCTTTTACAGAGGATCAAAGACGAAGTTGTTAAACCTTTTGTAGAGAAAACAATGAACCAATCTGAGTTCAAAATTGAATATAGTTATAGTTGGGATGGTAAAAGGTATA
>DAHVSZ010000089.1 GCA_027328625.1 Candidatus Paracaedibacteraceae bacterium
CGCCATGACGGCGGGTTTGCTTTAATAATTTTAGATAAATTGACTAAACTTGTGTAGTACCTATGCCTCTATCAAGGACTTGTAATGACGCTAAAAGAAAATGTCGGGTGGTAAGGGCACGATACAAAAGGTTATTGACAAAGCTATCACATATGCAATGGTTTATCAAACGCGGCCCAAGCAGCCTCTTTCATTGCTTCACTAAAAGTGGGATGCGCATGGCAACTGCGAGCAATATCTTCAGCTGCTGCACCAAATTCCATCGCCATGGCAGCTTCAGCAATCATTGCTCCTGCTTGTTCGCCAATAATATGAACGCCCAAGACTTCATCGGATCTACTTTGTGTTAGAATTTTCACAAAGCCTGTTGTTTCTCCAACTGTTTTGGCACGACTTGTAGCCATAAAAGGGAATTTACCAACCTTATAATCAATTTTATCAGTTTTAAGGTCTTCTTCGGTTTTGCCAACGCTGGCAACCTCAGGAGAGGTATAAATTACTGCTGGAATAATATCATAGTTAATATGGGCTGATTGTCCGGCTATGAATTCTGCAACGGCTACTCCTTCATCCATAGCTTTGTGAGCCAACATAGGCCCAGGAATCACATCACCAATGGCATACACGCCTGGACAGCTTGTCTGATAATGACGATTGACTAAAATATGACCGCTTTGCCCAAGCTGAATATTAGCATTACTTAAACCTAATCCATGGGTATGGGGACGTCTGCCAACAGCCAGCAACACTGTGTTACATTCGATAATTTCAGGGATTTGTTCTTCTTTGTGGCGTGAATTGAATACATGAAGCGTCATGCTTTTCGGATTTTTAATGACTTTTGAGACCATGCGTTCAATGCGAAAGGCCATACCTTGCTTTTCCAAAGCTTTATGCAGAGCTTGTCCCAATTCGCTATCCATGGATGGAACAATTCGATTGCCTGCCTCAATAACAGTGACTTCTGAACCTAACCGTTGCCAAACGGAACCCATTTCTAAACCAATGTATCCTCCACCGATTACAACCAGGTGTTTTGGAACTTTAGTCAAACTTAAAGCACCAGTAGATGTTATAATTTTTTCCTCATCAATATCAAAATGAGGCAGATGAACGCTCTCAGAACCTGTTGCGATGATGATATGGGGAGCATGATAGTCTTGGGTGATACCTTCGTGAGTGACTTGAACATGGCCAGGTGATTTAAAAGTTGCATGGCCAACGGCAAATTTGATTTCATTTTTACGGAACAAAAAACCAATACCGCGCGTTAAATCAT
Organism: Candidatus Paracaedibacteraceae bacterium; assembly: GCA_027328625.1. Classification (GTDB taxonomy): domain Bacteria; phylum Pseudomonadota; class Alphaproteobacteria; order Paracaedibacterales; family CAIULA01; genus CANJLN01. The sequence goes on from DAHVSZ010000089.1 coordinate 1,280, forward strand.
CAACAATAGCATCTTTTCTAGCCATCATAGCTTTTAGATCAAGTCTGATGTTGTCAACGGAAATTCCATGGGGTTTGAGATGATCTCGTGTTTCTGAAAACTTATGAGAGGAATGAAGAAGTGCTTTTGATGGAATACAGCCGATATTCAAACATGTTCCACCGGCACGGTCACGTTTATCGATAACGATAACTTTCATGCCCAGTTGAGCGGCTCTTATGGCAGCAACATAGCCCCCAGGCCCTGCACCAATAACGATAAGATCGGATGTAATTTCAGTCATATTTGCCATATTTTCAGAAAATGAATTTCTTTAAGCTTAGCATTCAAAAAAAGCATAAGAAAGGCTGTAAAATAAAAGACTTGATCCCAATTTGGGATCATGATATATTGTCTTTAGATGAATTTCATGCAGAATCAATACTAAAGATGAGGGTTATTGCTAAAAGGACGCTGAAGCAATTTTGGGAAAGGCATTCAAATTTTAAGGATGCAAAGATTTGGTTACAAGAGTGGTATGCAGAAGCAGAATCTAGCGAATGGCAATCTCCAGAGGACATCAAAAAGAGATATCGTTCAGCGAGCTTCTTAGCGGATAATCGGGTTGTCTTTAACGTATGTGGCCATCATTATCGATTGATTGTCAAAATTAATTATGAATATGAGATTATTTATATCCGTTTTGTTGGGACTCATGCAGAGTATGACAAGATAGATGCAAAAACTATCTAAATAAGAGGAAATGGTTATGGAAATCAGAGCAATACGCAGTGAAGAAGACTATCAATGGGCATTAAAAGAAATTGAACAGCTAATGGATGCTCCATTTGGAACACCTGAAGGAGATAGATTAGATGTTCTTGCAACTCTTGTTGATGCTTATGAAAAAAAACACTTTCCTATAGAAGACTCTGATCCCATAGAAGCTATAAAATTTAGAATGAAAGAAGAAGGATTAACACCCAAAGATCTTGTTCCTTATATTGGACAGAGAAGTCACGTTTATGAAGTTCTCAATCGAAAACGTTCTCTTTCGATGCGTATGGCTCAAAAACTGCATAAAAATCTAAAAATTCCGGCCAGGGTTTTTCTTAAGGAAACAGCATAGCCTATCTTTAACCTTAGATGACGATTGAAAGACTACCCCTCACTGACGATCCCAGCTTCATGCCAAATAGAAGCCTTATCCATCCAATTATCGGTGACTTTGACGAACAATAATAAATGAACAGGGTGGCCTAGCAAGTGCTCCATCTCAAGTCTAGCATTCATGCTGATCTTTTTGATTTGTTGGCCTTTTTTGCCCAAAATAATTGGTTTTTGAGTCTCACGAGCAACAACTATAGCTTGGCTGATTTTTACACTGCCATTGTCAAACTGTTCCCATTTCTCGGTTTCAACATACGTTTCATAAGGCAATTCATGGCGCAATTGCAAAACCAATTGTTCTCGTGTAATTTCAGCAGCCCAAAGACGCATCGGCAAATCGGTGATTTGATCTTCAGGATAATGCCATGGACCTTGTGGCATTTTTTTGCATAAATGATGAGTCAGATCTTCAACACCATCACCTGTTAGTGCTGAAATCATAAAGGTATCAGTAATTTGTGGGTACTTAGCAAAATCAGCAGAGATTTTTAAGAGTTTAGCAGGATCAATAAGATCAACCTTGTTCAAAACCAAAATAAGAGGCCGGTCACCTAATTTCTTAATAATCCCATGGCTAGGCTCAAACTTTTTGCGTGAGGCATCAACCAACAAAACCACACAATCTGCCTCTTGACTTGATGCATATGCTGTTTTAACCATGGCTTTTTCCAATTGTCGACTAGGTGCAAATATCCCCGGAGTATCAATTAAGATCAGTTGTGTATCGTCTCGAATAGCAATACCAAGAATGCGGCGTCTTGTGGTTTGGACTTTTGGAGAAACAATTGAAACTTTACTTCCAACAATTTGATTAACAAGTGTCGATTTTCCAGCATTAGGTTCTCCCAAAATGGCAATGAACCCACAATATTGAAGGGTCATTTTGACAAGCTTTCTAACAAATTTTTGGCTGCATTTTGTTCAGCTTGACGTTTAGAGGTTCCTTCTCCAATCACTTCAGCCAAAGATTCGATGAAAACAGCCACACGAAAGAAAGGAGAATGGCCAGGCCCTGTGCATTCTACAACTTTGTATACCGGAATGGGTTTGCCTTTACTTTGTGCCCATTCTTGCAAGCTTGATTTCGCATCTTTTGGTGGTTTTACATCTTCATCTAACAGCTCTTGCCAATATCTTTTAATAAAGTCGTGGCATGGTTTCAGTCCACCATCTAAATACATAGCTCCTATTAAAGCTTCCATAGCATTGGCAAGAATTGAATTATTAGAAATACTATCAGTCGAAACTGAAACTAAGAATTCTTGCAAAGATAAATGCTTGGCTACTTTATCGCAGGCCTCTCTTCGAACAAGTGCTGCTGAACGTTTTGCTAAATCGCCTTCTTTTTCATTTGGGAAACGTTGATATAAAAGTTCAGCAATCACTAATCCTAGAACACGATCTCCTAGAAATTCTAATCGTTCAAACAGTTTTCCTTTATGACGAACGCTTGAGTGTGTTAGTGCGCTTTGAATAAGTTTCTGACTTTTAAAACAATAACCAATTTTTTCTTCAAGTTGAGAAAAAGAAATCATGAGTTTAACGAATCAGATTTAAAAGTCGATTATATCTAAGGCTAAATAGCCAATTCCATGGTTCGTACCATTTTGCTTCTGTTGAAAAGAATAATATCTCTGCTCTACCAATTAAGTTCTCTTCTGGAATATAGCCAACACTCTCAAGCACGCGGCTATCTGTGGAATTATCTCTGTTATCACCCATCATGAAATAATGTCCTTCGGGGACAACATAAACTTGTGTATTATCAAGCCTACCCTTTCCAAAAGGAGCACTTTTTAAAATGCGATGCTTAACTCCATTTGGCAGTGTTTCAATATACTGTGGAATAACTTGAAGCTGTCCATCTTTAGTAACGGTGTGATAATCTTCAACACGTTCTAAAGTTACTGGCTGATCATTAATATGGAGAATTCCTTCCACGACTTGAATACGATCTCCTGGCAAGCCAATGAGTCGTTTTATATAATCTAAATTGTTATGCTTTGGATTGAAGAATACAACCACATCTCCTTGCTTAGGGGGGGTGGCCCAAATGCGTCCTGAAAATAAGTTAGGTCCGAATGGTAGAGAATGTCTTGAATATCCATAAGAATATTTATTGACAAACAAATAGTCACCAATGAGCAATGTTGGAATCATTGATCCTGATGGTATGTTAAATGGTTGAAAAAGAAATGTACGAATAATCATCGCAATGGCAAAAGCAAAGGCAAACCCTCTAATTTCTTTTTTTACTTTATCTGAATTTCCTCCAAATAATTTTCGACTAGCAGTTAAATTCATTAGTTTTATCCTTTTAAAGTTTCAAGAACTGGATATGCAGAAATAACCACAAAAGCCTGTGCATAGGGAGGCTCATCGGTAATACTCAAGTCTATTTTCCCAGTTTGGTTGTTTGTAAATAGTTTTTTAAAATTATTAAAAGCTTTTCCAGAAAGCGTAACAATAGGCTTGCCAGTTGGTAAATGGGTAATTTCAATTTCTTGCCACTGAATACCAGAGACATCTCCTAAAGCTTTCAAGACGGCTTCTTTCGCTGCAAAAACTTTTCCATAACTTTGGAAACGCAGAACTCTCTTATTGCACCTTTCTTGCTCAACTTTTGTAAAAATACGGTTTAAGAAGCGTTGACCCACTCTTTCGCTTGCTTTTTGCAATCGATTACAATCGACCAAATCTGTACCAATCCCAACTATCATTCAAGTCTTTTTAATTTCTTTCCCATTAAGCTACATAACCAACGCTAGCTTGTTTGTGAACAGGAGCAATCATTTGTAGAATCTGAATCAGTGTATCCTTTAATTTATGACGGTGTACAACCATATCAATCATACCGTGTTCCAGCAAATATTCAGCCTTTTGAAAGCCTTCAGGTAATTTTTGACGTATCGTTTCTTCAATGACACGAGCTCCAGCAAAACCAATAATAGCACCAGGCTCAGCAATTGCAATATCGCCCAACATTGCAAATGAAGCACTGACGCCACCAGTTGTTGGATCTGTCAAAAGTGTAATATAAGGCAACCCTGCTTCTTTGACTTTTTCAACTGCTATGATTGTCCGTGGCATTTGCATTAATGACAAAATTCCTTCTTGCATGCGAGCACCACCAGATGCTGTAATTGCGATTAACGGTGATTTCGTTTTAACAGACATCTCGGCTGCTGTTAAAAGAGCTTGTCCTGCTGCCATTCCCATAGACCCCCCCATGAAAGAAAAATTGAATGCGGCGACAACTACAGATTTCCCTCCGATTTGACCATATGCAACGACGACTGAGTCGTCTCTTTCTGTTTTCTGTCTATAATCTTTTAAACGATCACTATACTTTTTAGTGTCCTTAAACTTTAAAGGATCCATAGAAACTTTTGAAATTTCTGTTTCTGTATATTGTCCGCTGTCAAATAACATTTCTAGCCGTCGGTTCACTTCCAGCCTCAAATGATGGTTGCAGTGATGACAAACAAAAAGATTTTCTAAGAGATCTCTATGAAAGAGCATATGCTCACATCCAGGACATTTCATCCACAAATTATCAGGAATTTCAGGCCTGCGAATAAGAGCTTGAATCTTTGGACGAACAAAATTGGTTAGCCAGTTCATAATTTTTTTCCGAAATTAGGTTATTTTATGAAGAAGAATGGTTAATCATCTGACGTAAATATTTGCCCATTTTAAAGTGCAGATATTTTTTTTCTGGTATATAGACTATCTGGCCTGTTCGGGGGTTTCGTGCTTGCCGAGCTGAACGTTTTCTTATAGACAAGACTCCAAAATCTCTGAGTTCAACACGCTCTCCCCGGGACAAAGCATCTTGAAAAGCCTTAAAAAAACAATCTAAAGCGGCCTCGATTTCATCTATTCTCAAATGACCGTTACTCTTTAAAATATTTCTGACAAGTTCGGATCTGGTCATGCATCTTCCACTTGTTTTAAAAAGGGAGGAAATTCCTCCCTTAATATTATTTACTCTTGATTAGCTGCTTTCTTTTTCATAGCTGCACCTAGAATATCTCCTAAGCTAGCACCGCTGTCAGAAGAACCATATTCCGACAAAGCTTCTTTTTCCTCATCAATTTCACGAGCTTTAATTGACAGATTAACTTTGCGTGTTGCCTTATCTACAGTCATAATTTTTGCATCGATTTTCTCACCAATAGCAAAACGATCCGTACGTTGATAAGCACGATCGCGTGATAAATCGCCTTTTTTAATAAAACCAATCAAGCCGTCAGCAAGAGTTACTTCAATACCTTTGTCAGTAATTTGGCTAACAGTGCAAGTCACAATATCTGATTTTTTAACTTGGCTAGTCGCAGATTCAAAAGGATCAGAAGAAAGTTGTTTAATACCAAGACTGATTCTTTCTTTCTCTGGATCAATATCCAAAACCTTAACTTTAATTGTTTGACCTTTGGAAAAGCCTGCAATTGCTTCTTCACCTGATTTTTCCCAAGAGACATCTGAAAGATGAACCATACCATCTAATTCTTCACTAACTCCAATGAACAAACCAAACTCAGTAATATTCTTAATTGAACCTTCTATAACACTTCCAATTGGGTGTTGATCCATAAATTTCCTCCATGGGTTTTCAACACATTGCTTCAAACCTAGACTGATACGACGTTTTGTCATATCAACTTCAAGAACAACAATCTCAACTTCTTGTCCTAAGTTTACGATCTTACTTGGATGAATATTCTTCTTTGTCCAGCTCATTTCGGTTACATAAATTAAACCTTCGATACCATTCTCAAGTTCAACAAAAGCACCATAATCTGTAATATTTGTGATCTTACCTTTATGACGAGAGCCAACTGTATAACGTTCTTCGACGCCTTTCCATGGATCAGTTTCAAGTTGTTTCATACCCAAAGAAATACGCTGGGTTTCTTTATTAAAACGGATAACTTGGACTTGGATAGATTCACCAATTTTTAAGATATCACTTGGATGATTAATCCTCTTCCAAGAAATATCAGTGACATGTAAAAGACCATCTACGCCACCTAAATCAATGAACGCACCATAGTCCGTGATATTCTTTACAATGCCAGTTAACACCTGACCTTCGTTCAACTGAGATACAAGCTCAGTTCTTGCTTCTGCTCTGGATTCTTCAAGCACTGAACGGCGAGAGACAACGATATTGCTTCTTGCTTTATCCATCTTTAAGAGTTTAAATGGCTGAACGATATTCATTAATGGAGCTACATCGCGAACCGGACGAATATCAACTTGGCTACCAGGCAAAAATGCTACAGCACCATTCAAATCAACGGCAAAGCCGCCTTTCACTCTTCCGAAAATAACACCGTTAACAAGCTCACCTGTTCCATGAGCTCTCTCAAGATCTGTCCATGCAGCTTCACGGCGAGCTTTTTCAATACTGAGTACGGCTTCACCATTTTTATCTTCCATGCGCTCAACGTAAACATCAACCGTATCACCAACGCGAGGTTCTTCAGTTAGACCGCGAGCACTTAATTCTTTGAGAGCTACACGACCTTCAGATTTTAAACCGACGTCAATAATTGCCATGTCATTACGAATTGCAACGATAATACCTTTTACAACCTTTCCATCGAAACTTTGGCGATTTGAGAGGGTGCTTTCTAATAATGCGCTAAAACTTTCTTTTTCAGCGGCTGGTGATACTTTTGCCATGTCTTTCCTTAAAATTTAAAATCGCTTGAAAGGCTATTAGGACATTTCAAACGGGCTAGAGGTTAATACTATGATTCAGTTTTGCATATTAATGAATATGGGTTTGTATTTCAAGAAAAAATGGCTTACTCCCCAATAATATTTTAGGGAAGAGAGTTTGATCTATTATTTTATAAACATCTTTCATTTTAACTTTTTATTA
>DAHVSZ010000008.1 GCA_027328625.1 Candidatus Paracaedibacteraceae bacterium
AAAAAAATGGACACCAACAGCAACAGCAGCACCTGTGCCAAAAGGAACAAGGCTTGATCTTGCAATCGACATCACAACCCCTACACCAGCGGCTGCTATTTTAGCGATCGTGACCCAACCATCCCCAAAAATTTCTTTTTGCAGTCCTTCCACAGCTCCCTTCATATCACCTGTAATTGCAGCACAGGCAGGATCGGCAAGCATAAAACAGGTAATGCCGACCACAACAGCTTGAACAACACGATGTTCAAAGAAAGAGTCGGCAGAAATAGCAGCTTTAAGAGTCAATGTGTTGATATCCATATAAATTCTCCTTTTATAAAATAATGATGGGTTTGAGGTTTTAAACGAAAGTTATGGTGGGTTTACTTCTCATCAAAGGGTTATTGACGTTTTCGCAAAGAATAACGAGACGAAGGAGTCGATCTTGGAGACTTAACCCATCGTCTCGGAGGGGCTCTGAGAACTCCTCTTTGTCTTTCTTGGAATTGTTGACGTTTAGATTGATGAATCTCACGAAAAACAAGCCTTTGAAGATTTTTATAAAATTTCTTTACCCATAAAAAATTCACTTTTTGATCTCCTTAAAAAATTTAATGGTTCTTTCAAAACAAATTTAGTCCTGCGTTTTTTGCATATTGCTATGCATTTTTTGATGTAAGAACGAATGTCTTATCACTCGTATAAACACCTAAATTTACGATGTCAAGTAATTTTTAAATATCAAATAAATAAAAATATAGTAAAAATCCAGTTATTATAATAATAATTTTAATATAATTGTAAAAATAAATATTTTTATTTAAGATAAATTAATAGAAGTGGCTTAAATCCTCATCTATTTCTAAAAAATGAAAAACATTAATCTTTTTTTCTTCAGGTCATTGTTGATTTATCAACAAAACTATAAAAATATCTCTCTCATTATGTGATCTCAGCTATAGTGTAAAATTCGAAAAATCGTTAATGGACCCAAACAAAAACTTCCAAACAATGGTTGTTCGAAAAATTTGACTTTTTATAGAAATCATCTTTATCTCCCTCAAACTTCATAAATTGAACAATCAACGCTAGGTTATGAATTCCAAATTCTCTGTTTTCATAGAGGAACGTTTCCTTGAAAGCAAAGTGATGTAAGAGTCCTAACCTTTTTCATATAAAACCTTAGAATTTTAGAAATGAGATAGATATCAGAAATTTTACCTAAGTAAAATTTTTGAGAAATTTTTTATGTGAAGCTAGTGTTTATAAGGGCTTAGAACAGTGAAGATAATTCCAATTACCTAGCTTTACTGACATTTTTACTGATATTTTTACTGAGAAATTACTGAGGTTTTACTGAACTTAAAATGAAATTGAGAAGCAAAAAATTGCATTTTTTCATCAATTTTGAAAAAATTTAGGGATTTTTAAAGAACTAGCGAATTGCTTTCTAAAAACTCGCCTAAATAATCTGAGGAGAAGGAATTTTTTCAACTGCCAATAACAAAACAGCTCGTCATTCTGAGAAACTCCTCAGCAATTAAGGTCCATAAGCTAGCCAAAATTCATGATTAAACGCCAATTCGGGATTAAAAAAACCTGAGGCGCTTTGTAATACAAGGATTATAGCCGCTTTTGACCTAAAAAATTTGCTCGCCTAATTCATTTCTGAGAGAAAATTGATGTTAACGGGGAAAAATAACTACTTCTTTTCTGTTAGACTCATTGATTTTCCTAGTGTTTTTTGCATTTCTAATCCCAAATTTGGGGATTAAGTAAAATTAAAATCAACGATATTTGCTGAAAAGAAGAAAAATCTGAGCCGTACAGTCAAGAAGAACTGAACATAAAATCCCGTTTATCGCTGCTGCTAAGAGCAAGCAATGATGAAGTACCCAAGAGCTAAAATCAAAGATAAGCCCCAGAAACATGACCTAGTTAGGCACTTAATAGTCTGGCTTATTTCAAAAGCTTTGATGTTGATTCTTGCACTTTCTCAACGATAATTAGAATTAAGAGAAAAATCTGTTATCACGAATGAAAAGACACTCAGCCTTGTAAAATTTAGAGAATCTCAACTTCTTTAGTATTCCTGCCCTTACCGCTTTATTCACCTCATTGCCACCTTTTATTAACGTCAGGGTAAACGAGGGAAGAATCAGCTTCTGAGGCGATAACCTTCACGCATCGGTCTTTTTGTTTTTGAAGATGAGAACGATGAACAGAATCAGCCGGAAAATACACGACAGCCAGATCAATGGCTTGCTGACTATAAGAAAGAGCTTGCAGGCGAAGTGCCACAGCTTCCTTGGGAGATGCTTTAAGAGCTTTGCGCCTGTAAAGTTCTGACAAATAATCGAGTGCTTGGCATCGAAGAGGCAATTGATGCTGCGTGAATGTTTCAAGAGCTTTTTGCAGACACTCTTCTGCCAGTTCATAATTTCCGTCAAAAATAGCCATATAGCCCAACAGATTAAGAGCCCGCATCGTTTTAATGTGAGAAGATCCATAATGTTGTGCAAAAATACTGTGGCTTTTTTCAGCAAAGGCGAGAGCTTCTTTTATGTTATTTTGTTGCACAGCAATGTGAGCTCGCTCATGATTGGTCAAAGCCAACACCATAGGAGTCGTATAAAAAGACGGATTCTTCTCATTTTTCACTTGATCAAGGTAAGAGAGGGCTTTTTTGACATCTCCAAGACGCCGGTGAAGCGTTCCCAGTTTGACATAGAGCCATAATACTTTAGGATTTTCAGGAGGAAGATGTTTCAGATGAATGGCAAGACTTTCCTCAAGCAGAAGACGTGCTGCCTCGTAAAGTCCTTGGTCTGAGCGCACATGTCCAAGAAGACCAAGAGCATGAGCATAGTCAACGTGGTTGTCTGAAAGATATTTTCGGTAAATCTCAAGACTTTGGTTGATGTAGTTTTCAGCCTTGGTGTAATGACCCTGTTCGCGATAGGTAACACATAAAGTATTGAGCGTTTCAGCGATACCCTTGTAATCTGTTGGAGCGTATTTCGTGTAAAGAGCAAGGTTTTTAGTACAAAGTTCTTCTGTTTTTTCAAAATCACCAAAACGTCTGTAAATGTTGGCTAAACTCGTTGTCAGCCGCATCGATTTGGCTGAATCAGAAGCAAAATAATTTTGGCAAAGAGCAATCCCTTGGTCAAAAGCTTGTTTGGATTGTTCTGATTGCATCATTTCTTTGTAGGTGTTGCCAAGATAAAAAAACAGACTAACAAGCGTTTCATAATCCATTTTCTTTTTCTGACGCTCGGCTTGGATGCTTTCCTCCAGAAACTGCTGCGCCTGATTATACTGAGCTGTGTAATAGTAAAGAATACCCAACAGAGATCGTATCTTATCTTGTTGCCCAACGTTATGAGTGAATTGTTCTAGATGAGACGTGAGCTGATGCATAATGGGATAGTTATCTTGTTCAATGGCTTGTTTAACACATTGAGCAAGGACTTTGATTGTTGTCTCTTGATGAGATGTCTCCCCCTCCTCTCCTTTCTTTTTAAGATAGTGCCTCAAAATTGTTTGTGTAATGCGATGCATCGAAAACGTCTGATCATTTGGCTCAATGGTGATAAACGAAAACTTTTGCAAATCGTGGATGAAGGGATCAACAAGTGTTGGATCTTCGCTGCACCTTAAAAGCTGAATCGGAATATGCCCTGAATCTACAAAAGCCAGTATCCACAGTAATCCTAAGTAGCGCGGATTATGGTCAAGTAACCTCTCAATTGACAAGGTAACAATTGCGTAACGTGTTTCACTATAATCGCTCACCTCTTGCCAGAGATTTTTTTCATGCTGATGGAAAGAAGTATTATGGGAAGCCAGACATTCAAGATATTGATTAAAACTAAGATTTGCATCACGAATATAGTTAGCAGCTAGCGAGATATCGAGAGGATACCTTGGAATTTGGGCTAAAAAAGCTTGAATAGATTGACGCTTTTCCATCGACAAGAGAGATGGATCTTCTCTTGTGAATAGGTTCACAAAAAGGGTAAAAGCTTCCTCTGCACTTAGCTCACCAACATCCAGCACAAAAGAGATCAAGGGCAATTGTTTAATATTCTGATTACGAGTTGTGATAATAACTTTTCCCGTTCCCCAAGCACGAGTCGGTAAAAAGGGACGACAAAGTGGTAGATCATCGACGTTATCAAAGATGAGCAACCAAGAAGGCCGTTTTTGAAGAAGATCTTGGACAAATTGGATAAGACGTTTCATATGTTTTGGAACATCTTGGAGAGCATTGATCTCATTCAAGACTGTTTTCTGCTCTGAACTCTGCGCCAGGTGGCAGGCTAGATCATTGAAGGAAGATAAAAGTGTTTCAGCCCGCTCTGCATTGATTTCCCAGGTGAATGAAGCTGGATGAGCGTGTGCATAAGCTCGTGCCAAGGTGGTTTTGCCAACACCACCTGTCCCAACTACGCCAACAATTGTCATGTCTTTATGAGAAGAAAAAGCTTTCTCAAGCTGGTGCATGAGAGAGGCTCGGGGAAGAAGGGAAGCGTGAGGGATATTAGCCAGAATAGCTTGCGTTGGTGCAGAGTGAGGTAAAATTAAATGAGAGACAGCCCACCACGATATGAATCCACCTAAAGTAACCAATGGGAGAAGCCCCTTCCACCAAGGGGTCGTCACTTTCTTCAAAATCTGGACTGGTCTGCTAAAAAAATCAACAGGTTGAGACTGAACTTCTCTTGAGCGAAACTGACGATGATAAATATCATTCAATTCCTGTTTTAAGCCCGCTTCCTTAATAAAAGAAACGATATGACGTCTCTTTTGTCGCTGAATTTTTTTTAAGATATGGTCGATGTGTGTTTCAACAGTTTTAGGGGACGTCCCAAGTAATTGGGCGATTTTCTTGCTTATTATGCACCCTGCGGCGATACAGGAAAGAACATCTAACTCGCGTCTCGTAAAAACAATGTTTTCAAAACGTTTGGTTAACTTTGGTTGTCTCATATTCGACCAAATCCCAGTATTCCCCCTTAACTTTTGAATACGCTTTTACGAGTTAGTTTGGATGCAACTACTTTTGCAGCCAAAAGTATCCATAGCTAAAAAAATACCCGCGCAACCAATCAATAAGTAGATAAGACGACCGAAAAGAGACCCCTCACCCAATACATAACGGATCAAATCAAACTCCATCACCCCAACAAGTCCCCAATTAAGAGCTCCTAAGATAGCAATGGCCAAACTTATCGTTCTAACAGTCGTGAGACAAAACATTATATTTCCTCAATTTTTTTATGGTTATTAACTTAAAGCACAGTATATCTGTTTCTGCTTGACCTTAATAAGTTGAAGAAAATGATGAAGTTCAACTGTCAGGACTTTCTCTTTCTTCATTGTCTTTTGATTGATCAAAATCTGCTGGGAACACCAGACATTATTCTTCACAACCTCTATCTTTCTAATCGCAATTTTTTACAACATGGTTATGATTTTTTTAAGCACATATTATCATCCTCTAAAAATCGTTCGCTTCAGAGCCAATTATGGCTTAATTGTTATTCTGTTATTACCTATGGTGTTGATCAACAATCATTCTGTTTGGCCTATCTTTTTTGCTCAACTCCTCCTGTTGTTCTACAGAGGAGGAGCCACACCAGCGGATTCCATTTTTATCCAAAGATTTAAGGTGGATAAGCGATTTACTTTTGTAACGTTTAATTACGCTCTCTCTCGAGCTTGTATGCATATCACCTCAGATTTCGGTCTTGTTTATTTAACGGAATGGTTTGGACATTATGGAATTTTAGTAATTAGTCTACCCATTGCTCTCGCTTTTATCTGGGGAGGGCGTCATTTTGAAAAACTGGAAACCCCTGCTTCTGATCACATTTTAAAAAAGTTTAGGGCCTATTGAAAATAGATTCTATCCTTGTTGCTCTCTCTTTTTTTTATTGTTCGAAAATGATCAAAGTAAAAAACATTAGCCATTTTAGCATTAACTGTAGCTTACTTCTTTAAGCTTCTAGTTTTGGAGAAGAATCTCAATAATTTTTGGATGGTTGTATTTTTTAGCCAATTCTAAAGCTGTACGACCTTGTTTGTCTCTGATGTCTTTATCAGCCCCACAGTCGATGAGGGTTTGGAAAGCTTCCAATTTTCCGTACAAAGCGGCTCTTAGCAGAGGAGGTATCGTAAAGAATCCACCTTCGTTTACATTAACTCCCTGTTCCAACAAAGATTTAATCTTCAAAGAATCGTCAGCGAAGATAGCCTTCACAAGTTGGATGCTAGAAGCAGTCATTGAATGAAAAGTTTCAAGGTTGAGTTGCTGATTCTAAAGGGTAGCAAATTTAGAAAAATGGAAACAGGAGAAAATTACAGGGCAAATGCATCTAAAAATTGATTGATAAACAGCTGTAATCTCAGAACTTAATAGAATTGCGGCTTATCACTTGGTGAGTGATATCAATGATCTTAAGAAGTCAATTGGCATCCTTCAAAAAACCCCTGATGAGAGAAGAATGCTTCGTTAGCCAAGCTAAAGCTTAGATCTTAACTACTTTCTGGGATGACAAACAAAATAATTTTGAGGAGCTTACCGCGGAAAAATTATTTTTGAAGTTGAAAGTGAGGTCAAAAAAATTGGAGAGATTTACGGCACTTTTTCGCAAGAAAAGTTGTTTTGAGTTTAATACACTGCGTAATTGCTTATTTCGGTTCCAAATATTACTCATCAACGAAACTTAGAAAAGGACAAAAATTATTTATTAACCATTTAATTTCAAGGACGTCCCTCATACCGTACTGATTGCTGATTAACTTTTTTAATTGGAGAAAGAGATGAAATGCATCTAACTATTATTTTCTTTTGCCTCATTGATCTGCTATTGACCGAAATATTTTTTCTGAGAACAAAACCCCTGCCCTTATTATCCGATCAACAGTCTTTAACTAGCAAAAGGTTTTTCTATAACTTCTAAACAGTTTCTGATAAAGGAAGTACGTCTTCTGTTGATGATAACTCCTCTTCAAAATCAGTTGGCTCTGTAAGATGGTTGTTTTCTGTTGTAAGGTTACTTTCTTTTGTATCCAGCAAAACAAGCTCAGCATGATACCGAGACAGGACAATTTCAGTTATATACCTTTCTTGCCCTTTTTGATCTTTCCATTGTCGTGTTCGCAGTTGACCTTCTAAGTAAACCTTGCTGCCTTTCTTTAAATATTGTGCTGCAACCTCAGCTACTCGTTCATTCAAAACAACAATGCGATGCCACTCCGTATGCTCTTTTCTATCTCCTGTGTTTTTATCTCGCCATAGTTCATGAGTCGCGACAGAAAAATGAACCACCTTCACTCCATCTTGTGTAAAGCGAACTTCTGGAGCGCGCCCCAAGTTGCCAAGAAGCGTTACTTTATTAACAGAACCTGCCATCACTTTGTTCTCCATAATCTAAAAATCATTTGCTCTATAAAAACTTTTCTCTTTATAATCCCTTTTAGCGCAAAGGTAAAAACTCTCTCTTCAAAAAACGAGGTTGTTTCTCCGTAAAAATCAGCCTTAAAACTCTTGCATACCAACAGTTTGTTGCCAAGAAAGCAACTGCCAGTTTCTCCTTTTTATCCGAGCAATTTAAGCCACCTGTCTCAACTCTAGAGTATAATCTCCTAGGGAAAGAGCTATGGCTTTTTCAATATCATCTGCAAATCTCAGACTGATCGTATCTTTCGCATGAGCTGAGCAGGCTTTAAAAATAATTTTAGTTTCTTCTTTTTCTATTTGAATTTCCCTAAACCAGCTCACGTAAATAGCTTTTCCTAATCGACTCAGAAGAGCAAGACGTACTTGTTTGATGGTTTGATCCTCTGGTGTGGATTGGATTTCAGCTTTTAGGTCCTCCCAAATACCATTTGTTTCTTCTTTGACAAAAATAGTTCTGTCCCCTACCCCATAATCACCTTCCAAAATGCGTTGCAAGATATCAAATTTAAGCACCCAATCCAATGAAGCCTTGAAGGAAGCTTTAATTTCTCCCATCAGAAATTTGCTTGAAGCTATTCGTTGGCAAAATTCTTTCCACTTTTCTAAACAGCTCTGGAATTTGGTTGTAAAAGCGACTTTCAAGAAACTATATCGCTTAGGATTAAGCTCAATGGTTTTTTTTCCTTCTTCAACAATTTGGTTCCAGATAGAAACCATTTGTTCTAAAATATTTTTCTCAATGATTGTTTGCTTGTTTTCGAGAGAATCATTTACAAAATGATTCTTTTGAGAGGTTTGCGTATGAGAGTAAGATTTATTTCTGAAGTTATTTTTGTTTTCCTTAGTTATGATCTGTTCATTTTGAGCAGATGAGGTGTTCATTTTGAGCAGGCTCTTTTCTTGTTCGGAGCCCCCTACCCCACTTGATTTTTTTTGAGAAGATAAGCTTGGAATTAAGTTTTTTAAAGCTCCATAATTAATGGTGTACCACTTCGTATGGTCGGATCTTTTTTTATTAAGGTTTTTACTCAGAATAATACCCAACTTCTCAAGTTTGCTAATAGCTCGACGAATGGTGGATTCAGAGTAGATCTTTAGATTTTCTGTCCAGGATTTATAAGAATTGTAAATCCAACGTTGGCCATCAAGGATGGTACCCATCTCATTATCTGTTGTTAGCCAGTAATGGAGTTGTTGTAAAAATATGGCTTCTGATTTGCCTAATGTAATGGCAACTTCAGGGTGCGTAATTAGGCAAATTCCTTCATTTGCCAATAAACGCGAGGCGTTTTTGGTTTGCATAGTCTCTCCAATTTAGACACATTTCTAGCCTATGCATGTGAAAACCTTGACAATTTCTAATTATTTAGATACTATACAAGAGGATACAAGCCCTGCTTTCACATGCAGAAGTTATTTAAAAAGACCTTGTTTGCAGCAAGGTCTTTTTTTGTTTAAAGGTTTCTAGTAAAAATTATTTTTCCTTAACGTTGTTTGTATTTCTAAGCTAAAAAACATTTATAACTACTATAATGACCATCATCATGTTTTTTTGAATGAAATGTCAAGATAGTTTTTATCATATTTAAGTTATGAAACACAATACATAAAAAACACAATAAAAATGTTTCATCATGGTTGAAGAATTATTGAATTTCCTTAGGTTTGCATTTACGCTAAAAACAAAATATAGCAAATCACATGATAAAGTGTTGCAGTGCATAAAAGTATGTAATATGGTTGTGATAGTTAATGTACAAAGGTCTATTTTTTTATGTTTACAGATGAAATATCTTTTAATCAAAGAACGATTGCGCGTCTTCTCGATTCTTCTCCTGCCACAGTGAATAGAATAGTTACTACAAAGATGATTTCAGCTACACAAGAAACTGACTCGGGAAAAATAAAAAAATATAATTTGGAAAACACCCGAAAGATAGCGGAACTTATACTCAAAAACCAGCGTCCGAAAATAAATAATAAAATCAATGTCTTTTATAATTTTAAAGGAGGCACGGGCAAGACAAGTCTTTGTTATCAAGTGGCATGTCATCTTGCTATTTTAGGTTATAATGTTCTGGCTATTGATTTAGATCCTCAAGGGCATTTATCATCCGCATTGAGGGTTCCAGAAGATGTGAACTACTATACAATGTATGATGTTTTAATAAATGGTGCAGACATAAATGAAGCTATATTAAGAGTTTTTCCAGGCTTAGATTTGGTACCAGCTAATATTTCTATGACAAGAATTGAAGTGCCTCTTAGTAGTAAAACTAAAAGAGAGGAAAAACTTAAGTTGTTATTGGAACCCCTAAAAAATAAATACGATTTTATACTAGTTGATACAAATCCGACGATAAGCACACTTAATTTGAATGCTTTAGTGGCGGCTGATAGGGTAAATGTAGTATGTGAAACTCAGCCTTTTAGTTTGTCTGGACTAAGGGTGTTGGTAGAAGAGATGTTGCAATTTTACAACGAAATGCACGTACAGCCTAACTTTGGTATTATTGCAAATAAATATGAATCTAAGACAGCAATTTCTCAAGAAGTTCTAGGGGCTCTTCGTACTGAATATAAGGACAATGTAATGGAGACGGTGGTAAGAAAGTGCGAAGATATTAATATCTCTGCTAAAAAGAAAATCCCAATATTTGCTTTTGCCAATAAACATTCTATAGCTATAGAAGATATTTTTGATTTGGTAAAAGAAATAGTAAAGCATGCATCCCTCTCTTTAAGTTACAAAAAAGAGGAAATTGACATATGATGGTGTCGCGGTCGCGACACTAGTTCTTATATGAAAAACAATATGAAGGTAAATTAAACGTGAAAATATCTGATGCAAAAATAAGACTTCCTGATGAATCAAAAGCTGAAACTGTTTCTGTTTCAAAAAGAGTAAGTGCCTTTTCGGAAAATCGCAGAGAAGAAATTCATTATATTAGCGTAGAGAAGCTAATTCCTTATCATAACCAAGCCCGAAGAACATTTGACGAAGAAGAGCTTAATAATCTTGCTAAAACAATAGAATTACACGGTGTAAGACAGCCTTTAACAGTAATAGCAGCAAAAAATCAATCTGGATTGTTTGAGGTTGTCAGCGGTGAAAGAAGGTTGCGCAGTGCAAAAATTGCAGGTTTGGACAGAGTCCCATGCATTATTATTCATGATGAAACCAAAGCTGAAGAAATTGCAATAATTGAAAATATACATCGGCAAGATTTGTATCCAATAGAGTTAGGAAAAGCATATAGTAACTTAATTGTTTCAGGTATATGTGGTTCCAAGTTTGATGTTGCACGCAGATTGGGAATACCAAGAAGTAAAGTCATTGAATGTATGGCTTTGTGTGATTTGTCAGAGAAAATACAAAATCTTCTTTTGCAATATAAAATAGATAATAGAGATTTTTTAAGGGAAGTTTGCAAAACGCCTGACGAAGATAAGGTCATTCTACTTATAGAAAAAAGATATTCGCCTAATTTTATGAATGAGATAGAAAATATTAGTAACCCTAAGAAACATAAGAAGCGCAAATACTTATTGCAGGCCTTTTTTGAAGATGATCAAGTTGTTATTAATCACAATAAACTACTAAGTCTCTCTTCTGCCCAAAAGGAAAAGTTTCGAGAAGAGTTGAAGCAAGTTTTACTTGAACTGTAATTAGGTGTCGCGGTCGCGACACTTATGTTCTTTGCAGACTTTCTTCATTAAGATTTAAAAAATCTTTTTCAAACAAGTGGTTATTAGTGTGTTTTTTAGCAATTTTGCTTTATTTGAAAATAAATGTTAATATTCAAATCTATTAACCTTACCCTAGAGCAAAAATACAATCTTTTTATTTAATTTGTTAGTTATTAAAGGCGTAATTCAATCAAAACTTAGAGTCTTTTAAGTTTTGGTTTGGTCAATAAATGATTGTTTAAAAATACATTGCTGATGTATGAAGGTTATGCCGTTCAAAAACTATGTATATGAGAGACATTTAACATGATTGTCATATATGGAATTAGACCAAGTTAATACTCCCCCCCTATTCTTTTTATGATGTTCAATATTAATAACTTGACAGTAACGTTGTTAAAAGATCTTCATTATATTTCTTACTGTGTTAAAGAAAGCATTGTATGGCTGTCCAAAATTTGCCTTTCCATAACTTTATCTTTTATTTGAAAATCTTTCTTGTTGTTATTGCCTTAATAATAGTGACAAGTTTTGTAACAGCTTAAGTTGTGACTAAGCGAGTAAGAAAATGAATGAGCATGATTTTTATCTCTATTTCTAAACTTTTCTTTCCTTATATCTTTTTAGAATCTCTCTAAACAAACATTCTTTAAAACTCTATTGGTCTGGAATCAAAAACACTCTTTCCTATGGAGAACTAAAAATATTGAGTGGTATAATAATACCGTTATGTAATGTGTCTTTTGTGGATATATACTTGCTCATATAGATATTCTACGCCGCAAGCGACAGAGAATAAATCTCTAAAAGATTGCCAGGTCTCTCTTGAAACCGCTTTCAACACAGTCAGAGATTTGAGTTAATGCACCTAAGACTTTGGTTTTAAAAAATGAAGCCTATTTGTTTAAGGATATAGAGCCAATTACAAATAATATTTCTTCTACTATGAAGAACAAAAATTTTTATTTAAGCCAACTAACTATAAAGGCTAAGAAAGGAATTGGGCGTGATTAGAAGAAGACTATGGATCGTCTGATAACATGCCTATTTTTTAGGCAATTATGTTTACCTTCAGTCAAAGATTTGCTTTTATCAGAAAGAAATAGAAGTTATACAAGGATTTATCCACAGCATTTGTTAATTTTAAAGAAATTAGTATGAACATTAAATCATCAGTAAACAAAGACTCAGACAAGCAGGCTTTACAAGTTCAAACAGGTGAGGGGGCTTTTCCTTTAGAGGGAAAGTCTCTTCAAAAACCTTTTAAAAAGAAAAAATATCACAAAGTTTTAACACCAGAACAAAAAACGAGAAGAGTAACTTTTAAAAAAGCATTAGCTTGGTTATGTGAAACTTTTCCTGATTGTTTTAATTTATCAACGCCAAAGCCTCTTAAAAAACAGATTGTGGTGGATATCTTTTCTCATCTTTCCGAAGATCAATCTATATCAAAAAGGACTATCCGTACTGTTTTAGCTTTTTATGTTAACCGCAAAAAGTATCATGAATCTCTATTAGAAAATCTTCATCGTTTTAACCTGGATGGAAGTACTGCAGAAGAGATAGTGTTGGCTCATCAAGAACACGCCAAGGCTGTCTTAAAACGTAAAGCGCAAAGGAAAGCGGTGCGCCAAGCAGATAAAGAAAAGATTCAAGGAATTAAAGCGTAAGTCAAACCCAACTGATCAAAATTTGATGATTGAGGAATTAGAAAAACATTGCTCTTTAATGAAAAAACGCACTTACAATTATATCTACTTATGACGACTCTCGTCAGAGAAGGACATTTTGAAGAAGAAAAGGGAGAATCCCTCATAAAACTTTTAGAAGCTATGGAAGTCAACGTTAACCAAATAGCCCAAGCTGCCGAAAACATTCTTAACACTGCTCACAAAAGCCAAGATCTTCTTTCTGATGATGAGCTAGAAGAATAATCAACACATTAAAAGGAAAAGGGCCGTATGTTTTAGGGATTTTAAATCTCCACGTCCCAGTTGAAATCTGAAATGTCTATAAAAACAAGGTGTAGATGATCAATCGTTAATTCTAACAGCAATTATGAGAAATACTTTGTAAAAATTAAAAAGGATAAACAGATAATGTCAACATACATTAATTATGGAACAGAATACTTGAGCCGGCGCTTAAGAGAACATCGCCAACGTCTTGGTTTAGCGTTAGGGTATGTATCAAAAGTGGTTGATATTTCCGTGAATGATTTACAGGAATATGAATATGGACAAAAACTGATGACAACAGAAGAGCTCTCAAAACTGGCAAATCTATATAAGGTATCACCGAGTTATTTTCTTGGAGGAATATCAGTCTGAAGTAGGACAGGTGGAGGAGTTCTATCAGGAGAAAACCCCTGATAGAACTTAACAGTTAAGGTTGAAGGTGGACGTTCGTTGCCGAGGCTCTGCCGTGATTATCCAAGATGTCAAAGCTGACCCTCTGGCCTTGGTGCAGTGTATCATAGCCTGCTTTTCTGAGAGTTGTTATGTGGACAAAGGCGTCTTCACCACCTTGGTCTGGGGTGATGAAGCCGTATCCTTTTGTTTGGTTGAACCATTTCACAATTCCAATTGTCATGATAAACTCCTTACTGAAACTTGATGATACCCTCTCTTTACAACTGGAATTGTGAAAAAACCATTATTTTTAAGAATGTAATTTCTTATGGACAGGAGGGGTAAAATATGAAGATGTTTTTTGAAAAATAATTATACTCAATCTTTTGTTCTTCTCTTGGGGGTAGATTTCATGAGGCATATCCAGTAAAATCAGGTGTTAACTTTGAAATGGTTTAAATGAAAAGGATAAATCGATGACAGCAGGAAAAACAGAACTCGTTAACTACGTAGCGGGGGAAACAAAACTTACAAAAGCAGATGCTCAAAAGGCTGTTGAAGCTGTCTTGGGAGGCGTTACTCAGTTTCTTAAAAAAGGAGAGGAAGTAAGGTTGATTGGTTTTGGTTCGTTCTCTATTTCACAAATAGCAGCTAGAAATGGTCGGAATCCAAGAACCGGGGAAACGATTAAGATAAAATCGTCGAAGAGACCAACCTTTAAAGCAGGGAAAGAGCTTAAAGAAGCTGTAAACGCAGCTTAAAGATTTTTTACCTTTACAAGGAGAGCAGCATTCAAATGAGAAGAAAAAGAAGATATGTCGAAGGGATCCA
This sequence comes from Candidatus Paracaedibacteraceae bacterium, assembly GCA_027328625.1. Classification (GTDB taxonomy): domain Bacteria; phylum Pseudomonadota; class Alphaproteobacteria; order Paracaedibacterales; family CAIULA01; genus CANJLN01. Next base: position 14,326 of record DAHVSZ010000008.1, read on the forward strand.
ACCGTTCTCCTCAGAAAAACCTTCTCTCTTTAAAAATCCTTTATTTTGGATTGCAATGGTGATTGTTATCATCGTTGCAATACTTGTTTACTAAGGTTTTGTTAGAGGAGTTTTTTGATGGAGTTGATTTAGATACATTTTAAAAATAAATTAAAGAACACTCTGTAAGTCATTAGGATTTAAACACGAAAGCCTAGATAGATTAAGATATAAAAGCGATAACACAAGAAAACTTTAGCGGTATCTCAGAGGGTCAACTTCGCTTATTCATCGAAAAAATTGAAACCTTGGAGCAAGCAAGGTAAGGCTGAGCTGATTGGAACCATTCGAGATGTTTTTGCTGAAGCTAAGTCGGAGGGATTTGATGTTAGCGTTATGAGACAATTGCTGAAATTACGTCGTATGAAAAAAGAAGAGTTTGCAGAGCAAAAAGGACTTTTGGAAGTCTACCGCAAAGCTTTAGGCATTTAATAAAATGGTATCCTAAGCCGATATTTAAAAATTATATTGATGAGAATTCATGACGAGATTCTCTTGTTTTGAGTGGAATTTATAGCACACTAACATTGAATCTGCTTGAAAAGATGGGGAGGAGTTTTCCAGACAGGAAGAGTCTGATTAGCAATCTCTTAAGGCATAGCAAATATCAACCTCCACAATCACGCAACTTTGATTAAAACTGTAGGTTAGCAAGTTTTATTATCTTGAAATTTTCATCTGGCTAAGTTTGTCAGAAAAAGATAATAAGAGACATAATAGAACGCGGCTCTCAGAGGAATAGATTGGCTCTATTTTCGCAGCTCAAACGGGAGCAAAAAGAAGCGATTGGACTTCTCCAGGTAGGAACCTTTCTGGAGTATTTTGATTTGATGCTTTATGTGCATATGGCTGTTCTTCTGAATGAATTGTTTTTTCCTAAAACAGATCCACACACAGCTGCTCTTCTTTCTGCTTTTGCTTTTTGTTCTACTTTTGTTTTAAGGCCTTTTGGGGCTTTGATATTCGGTTATATAGGAGATCATATAGGAAGAAAAACAACTGTTATCATTACGACGATGATGATGTCTACTTCATGTATGATTATGGCTAATTTACCAACCTATGCTCAAGTAGGTATTACAGCAACTTGGGTTGTTACTGGTTGTCGTATTGTTCAAGGGTTATCATCTATGGGGGAGATTATAGGTTGTCAGATTTACATAACAGAAATCACTAAGCCACCAGCTCAATATCCAGCGGTTGCATTTATAGGGGTAGCCTCTTCTGTTGGAGCTGTTGCTGCTCTGGGTATTGCTTCTCTTGTAACCACAACAGGATTTAACTGGCGCATTGCTTTCTGGATAGGAGCAGGAATTGCAGTTGTGGGATCGATAGCCAGGGTAAGGCTTCGAGAAACTCCTGAGTTTGTTGATAAGAAAAGGCAATTACAAAAAAAAATTGAAGAAACGGTTCTAGATGAAATCTCTAAAGATTCTAAGCTCTATGCAGTAAAACAATTTATTGCCAAGAAAAAGAAAGAAAAGATCAACCATAAAACCTTGATTTCTTGCTTTTTTATCTATTGTGGCTGGCCTCTTTCTTTTTATTTAGGTTTTATGTACTTTAACCATATTCTTAAAGAAACATATGGATACTCCCCAGAAGATATTATATTCCATAACTTCTTTTTATCTATTGTTATGCTCCTTAATAGTAGTATTTGGTCTTTCCTGAGCTATAAAATCCATCCTTTAAAAATCTTAAAGTTCAAAGCACAAATCTTTGGCGTTCTTACTTTATTTCTTCCTATTTTAATTTTGGGATCCTCCCATCCATACCAGATCTTTGCTTTTCAATCGGCTTTATTGATTGTATCTTTGGGAGCAAATCCCGCAGACTCAGTATTTATTAAGCATTTTCATGTCTTCAAGCGATTTACAACAGCAAGCTTTCTCTACGCCCTTTCTCGTGCTCTTATCTATGTTGTGACTTCGTTTGGTCTCGTTTACTTAACAGAATGGTTGGGGTATTACGGCCTTTGGATTATCATGCTTCCTATCACGATTAGTTTTTTATGGGGTGTACGGCATTTTGAAAAATTAGAGATACGATCAGGAGCGTTGTTAACTTCGAAAACATCCTCCGCTCTGGCTGCAGCATAGGCCCAGAGGAATGCGTGAAGCTTATTTCATTGTTATTATCCTGATGGTGTTGATAGGACTTATGCTTCTGGTTGGATTCAATCCCTCGGGATGGGCTGATGGGTTCATTATGGACTTGGGTTTATTGGGGAAATCTTCCATCAAAGGTTGATGATTACTTCTCTATCTTGCATTGAAAAAGGATGTACTCGGTGCTTTATTAATTGAATATACTGATACGCAAATATCCGTCGATAACACACTAAACGAAGAGCGAGTTAATAATGTCCATTAAGTTTGATCTTATGGGCGGTTTTTAAAGATGGATAATAACAGCTCAAAAGCTAAATTGGAGGAGCTTTATGGTTAAAGAAAAATAACAAGAAATGTTATTCATCAAAAAGGGGAGTTTTTAAAACTTCCTCGCCTGGAAAATAAATTGATTTTAGGGTAAATGCTTGTTTTTAAAGGAGTGATAAAGATTATGACGAAAGAACTCTCATCAGATGTTTCTCTTAAAAGCACAAAAGATCAGATATTAGCGGCTTATAATCAAGTACTTTCTAAACTGAATGAAAAGCAGATTGATAATCCAGAAGTAAAGAAACAGCGAGAAGAAAAGGCGATTATTGTTGAGACAGCAGCAAAGTCAACCAGTGAATCTATTTTAAAAGATCTTAGTAATCTTAAACTCAGATCCATTCAACACATCGATGACTTATCAGAAAATCTGCTCAGTGAATTTACAAAGCTCACTACCATACGCCGCGCTATTGAAGCTGAACAGCATCATCTGAATGATCTTTATCAAATTAAAGAAACAGCCAATACATTAGCTGCTCTGATTCAAGCTCAAGCAGAAGAAAAAGAAGCTTTTGAACAAGAGAGCACTGTTAAACAACAGAATTTTGATGCAGAGATGAAGGAAAGTCAGGCGATTTGGCAAAAGCAGTTAACTGAGCTCGAGACCACTTATAAAGAACGCAAAGATTCTTTAGAAAAACAAAAGAAGCGTGAAGACGAGGAGTATCAATACAATTTGGAGATGACGCGTCGTAAGGAATCAGATGATTACAACCAACGCAAAGCGCAACTAGAAAAAGAACTCGAGGAACAAAAGATCATCTTGGAGCAAAGAGAAGCTAAAGTTAACGAACAAGAAGCCCTTTTGAATGATTTTACTTTAAAAGTTGAAGGATTTTCCGACGTGGTCAGGCAAGCTGTTGCTGAAGCAGAACAAAACCTTAAAAACCAATTAGAAAAAGAACATCACTATGCCTTGGAATTACAATCAAAAGAAAATGTAGCCTCTCAAAAATTGAGTGAACAAAAGATTTCTTATCTTGAAGCTAAAATAAAGGAACAAGACCTCTTGATAAGAACACTAACCCAAAAAGCCGATGCCGCTACGGAACAAGTTCAATCAATTGCCAATCGAGCTCTTGATACGTCTGTTCAGCGTTTTTCTTATCCTTTAAATTCTGAAGAAAAGCAGACAGCTAACAAGGCTTAGAGAAAAATTTAAAGGGGGAAGGAAGGAGCTGCGTTATAGTCAGCTGACGATTGGATCGTTGCTGAATACGAAGAAGATGTTAAGTAGCAATAGAGGGGCGCAAGCTGCCAGTCATAATGACATCATCATTATTAAAACCACCATTAAAAACCTTAGGAGATTATCAATGTCTGTATTAGTTGGAAAGAAAGCTCCCTTGTTTGAAGCGATGACGGTGTTTGCTGGAGAATTCAAGAAAATAAGGTTAGAGGATTATAGGGGACAATACGTCATCCTTTTCTTTTACCCCCTAGATTTCACTTTCGTTTGCCCCACAGAACTTCATGCTTTTCAAGAGAAACTCGACGCCTTTACTCGATTAGGAGCCACGGTATTAGCCTGCAGTGTTGATAGCCATTTTACTCATAAAGCTTGGTTGGAGACGCCTAAAATCAAAGGGGGAATTGAAGGAATAAAGTATGGGCTCATTTCGGATATTGGTGGAAAAATAGCTAAGGAGTATGATGTTCTTAATGAAGACGGCATTGCTTATCGTGGCTTATTTCTTATTGATAAAGAAGGGACTGTCCGTCATCAAGTCGTTAATGATCTCTCCTTGGGACGAAGTGTTATTGAAGCATTACGGATGCTTGAGGCTTTGCAGCATTGTGAACAAAACGGTGAAGTTTGTCCGGCGGATTGGAACAAAAATCAAGAGGCAATTACAACAACGCAGGACAGTGTTGGTCGTTACCTTTCAAAGAAAAGTGCTTGAGAGTTAATGAACAAATCAAAATTTAGATGAAGTTTGAGGGGAGGGGGTGTTTTACAGAAACATAAAATGGCTCTCTCTAAACTCTTTATATAAAAAAGACTTAAGGATCTTATCTGCCACCTCATTTCTGTATGAACAATTCACAGAATCTTTAAAGTGTGTCCTTTTGCATCTTATCTTTGAGTGTTGACCATCTTCTTTGATCTTTTTTCTGCTTAATGGCTATCGCTAAGGCTTTCTTTTGTCCGACGAGTATCACAAGCTTTTTTCCTCGGGTAATGGCTGTATAAACAAGATTTCGTTGCAACATGGTATAGTGCTGCATCATTAAAGGAATGATAACGGCAGGATACTCGGATCCTTGAGACTTATGAATGGTCGTAGCATAGGCTAGAACAATTTCATCTAGTTCACCAAAATCATAGACCACATCTTTGTTATCAAAGCGGATCGTTACTTCGGATTCTTCAACGTTAATCTTCTGGATAATCCCAATGTCTCCATTGTAGACTTCTTTGTCATAGTTGTTTTCTATCTGCATGACTTTATCACCAGCACTGTAGTGCCAGCCAAAGCGTTGGATGCTGTGTTCATGAGGAGGATTGAGTATTTTTTGTAGTTCAATATTTAAATTCCGTGTGCCAATGATGCCTCGACTCATTGGGCAGAGAATTTGAATATCTGAAAGTGGTGAGAAGCCAAACTTTTGTGGAATTCGCTCGCTGACCAATTTAAGGATTTTGATCAGAGCTGTTTCAGGGTCTTGAGCATCGACAAAATAAAAATCAGGGTCTTTGTTGCTCGTTGTTAAATCAGGCATGCTGCCTCGATTGATAGCATGAGCCGTGGTGATGATCTTACTTTCGGCAGCTTGTCTAAAAACTTCTGTCAGCTCAATGACCGGAATAGTGTGAGACATCATTAAGTCAGCTAAGACTTGCCCCGGTCCGACAGAGGGAAGTTGATCAACATCTCCAACCAATAATAAAGCAGCTTTAGGCGGTAAAGCTTTGAGTAAAGCATGCATGAGAGGCACATCAACCATGGACATCTCATCAACAACCAGTAAATCGCAAGAAAGGGGAGACTGCTCGTTCTTTAAAAACCCTCCTTTGGCTGGATTGGTTTCTAACAAGCGATGCAAAGTTTTTGCCTCTAAGCCTGTGCTTTCAGATAATCTTTTAGCGGCTCTGCCTGTTGGTGCTGCTAAAGCAATTGTTAGCTTTTTAGCTTCAAGGATTTTTAGAATAGAATTAACCAACGTCGTCTTACCAACACCAGGCCCTCCGGTGATAATCAGAACTTTTGAAGAGAGAGCTTTTTCTACGGCTCTTTTTTGACTTTGAGAAAGTTGAAGCTTGGTTTTTTCTTCAACCCAATTGATGGCTGAAGAAGCATTGATAGAAGGCCAGGGCAGGGGACCTTTTTTGAGTTTTTGGAGTCTCTCAGCAATGCTTCTTTCAGCATGGGCTAAACCACTTAAAAAAATGCAGTCTCTTTCATCAACGATTTCTTGTACCACTTCTCCCGCAGAAAGTTCCAGAGATAAGGCTTGTTGGATCAGGTCTTCTGGAACTTGCAACAACTCTTGACACAAAGTTACAAGCTGATCTTTTGGTAAGCCGCAATGACCATCATCCATCGAAGTTGTTAAGGCATAAGAAACACCTGCTTGTGCGCGAATGAGAGAGGTTTTTTCGATCCCCATTTTTTCAGCAATGGTGTCTGCACTTATAAAACCAATACCTCTGACATCTCGTGCTAATCGATAAGGGTTTTCTGTAATAATCTGAATCGCTTCAGGGCCATAGGTCTTATAAATTCTAACGGCTCTGGCTGTGCTAATGCTGTGGCTATGCAAGAAAAGCATAATGTCGCGGATAATCTTTTGATCGGCCCAACTTTTTATGATTTTCTCGGCTCTTAAGGGGCCGATGCCGGAGACTTGCCGAAGCTGCTCTGGGTTTTCTTCAATGATTTGAAAGACATCTGTGCTAAAAGCTTTAACCAGTCTTTTGGCATAAACAGGGCCGATGCCCTTAATTAATCCTGAGCCGAGGTATTTTTCAATTCCTTCTACTGTGGTTGGAGCTGTTGCTGTGATGAATTGAGCTTTAAATTGTAATCCATGCTGACGATCATGAAGCCATTGTCCTGTCGCTTGAACAAACTCACCAGCAGCAATGGTAGAAATGTGTCCAACAACTGTAATGAGATCTTTCTTACCCTTGACTTGAACTCGCAGAACACAAAAGCCATTATCAGCGTTATGAAATGTGACACGTTCAACGAGTCCAGACAGGTTTTCAAGTGAAGGAAGGGGAGGGGACATCATCAGAAACCAATAAATTTTTTGGTAGTATAGGGCAAAACTACCGCGCTGTTATAGAGTCTCAATCTGATAAAGGCTCTTTAAGCAATAAAACACATTACACCTTCTTATTATTAGACAGAACCCATTTCTAGTTTTCTAAAAGTAACAACAGGCGTCAGGTTTCTTTTATAAGAAGCTGACATAAAATGAGAGAGTTTTTTTAAAAAGTTACCTGCTTGATAGGATTATTTATTTTTCTCTAAGAAAGGGTGTTTTTTCTGCTGTTTTCCTATCTCGATAGGGACGATTATATCGTGACTATGGATGGGAGATCTACTATTGATGAGTCTTCTCTCTTTGTGGCAAAGCTATTTTAGCGGTTCTAAGGAAGCATATGACCGAACAAAAGAAATAGCCAATGCTGTTCAAGAGATTAACGGATTTTGCTTATGGTGAGGAATCCTAACATACATAACTCTCAATGAGACTGTTGATCAGAAAAGGGCAATCAAAAAGAGGAGGGGCTATATGTGTTATCTTCTGACTGACGCTCTTATCACTTTTGGTGTAATCATTGTTAAGCTAAAACAGGAACATACACCCATGAAATAGAAATATTAAATTATTGTTCTCTTAGAAATATGAGGTTATAAATTATTTATTACTTCATTTTTAAAAGAGATTAAATAGATGTCAGAGGCAATATCTCCTAAAGATTTTTTTCAATTAACGGTTCAAATCGTCTCCGCTTATGTTTCTAAACACAAGATGGACATAGACACTCTTTCTGAGCTCATTAAGTTGGTTTCTTACGGTTTAGGCCATGCCGACAAGAAACATCTTTTTTCAAAACCATTAATTCCATCTGTTCCGATATCAGAAACGATAACGGATGATTATATTATCTGCTTGGAAGATGGGAGAAAATTAAAAATGCTGAAGCGTCATTTGAATACGGTCTATAAGATGAGCTTAAAAGACTATAAAGAGAAGTGGGGTTTACCAGCAGATTATCCTGTTGTTGCGCCAAACTATGCCAAACGACGGAGCCAAATTGCTAAAGAATCAGGCTTAGGATTTACTCATAATCGCGGTTCTCGTAAGCAGGTTGCTTAACGGAAATTGTTCAAACACTTGTCTAAAGGAGAAGAATTTTTAAAAGGGAGCTTACGGAGGATAAAAACATAAAAAGTTCTACTGGAATTACGTTGTAAAAACATAGGAAAATGCTTTATTGCTTTCGTTCGTACAAATATTAGGAGATAGATTATTATTATTCTAGATTTTTTAGAACGTTTAATAGGAGTATGGTATTAATCATGAGGAAGAAGTACCAATGGATGTCAAAGAATCATTCCTTACTTCAGACAAGAAAATAATACAGCTTAATCTTTGGCTGGTTGTTGACGATAACAGTAAATTTGTCAGAGATAAAAAGAAAGGTAAGAAGAAAGCCTTGGAAAATATTGAATTTTTCTGCCTGGAAAAATACCAAGCTCAAAAAATAAGAGATAAAGGACATGAATACATTTTAACCATTGAGTATGAGACGGATGATGAATTGAATGAAATCATCCACAACCTATACAGAGAAATGGAATCTCTAGCTGATTTAAGGCACTGTTTCATCGATGCAGAAATATCAACTTTAGAGGGAGAAAAAAGCTGGTAAACGATGAATCCTGATACGGCACTTATGGAAGTGAAAAAGGAAAAACAATTATTTGTTTCTGACATAATTGAAGAGGTTTCTACAGGATTTTTCATAACACAGCTCTTCTTAATGACCTAATCTTTAGAGAATTGGCAGTATTTTAAATCTTGAATAGCGCAATCCTTCGTAAGATTCTTCTAGGCGTACCAATTTGATAAGGAAAAAATCATACAATGAGGCATGGCGGAAAGGAGAGGGGTGCCATGAATTCTCAAAGTTCTAGAGCGTTTACTGTTGCAGTCATGACAATCTTGTAAGTTTTTGCAGTTTTGGAGCAGAAGAATTGAAAAAAGAAAAGATACTGGAGCCAAAAACTACGGTTCAACTTAAAATTAACCAACCGATTGAAGAGGTTTTTAATGCAATTGTTGATCCAGTCAAAATATGCGAATACTTCACGTCAACAGCGAGTGGTCCTCTAGTGGAAGGATCCAGCGTGACTTGGTCATGGGCAGATGTTGGAGCGGAATTTTCTATAAGAGTTCAAAAAGTAGAAGCAAACAAGCGAGTTTTATTTCAATGGCCGGCAACAGGAGTTGATAGTTTGGTTGATATTACCTTAGAACCTTTAAGTGCAGAGTCAACTTTGATAAAAGTTTTAGAAACGGGTTGGACAGCCGATCAAAAGGGTGTCGATCGTTCAAACAGACAAACAGCTGGTTGGATGCATATGTTTTGCTGTATGAAGGCTTTTCTTGAATACGGTGTTAATTTAAGAAGAGGTGGTGTTTTTAAATAACGGAATGAGAGAAACTAAACCCCCTGAAGATAGGTAGCTCTAAAGGCAGATTAGCGGCTTTGAATTTATAGTCATCAATTTTTGTTCTGTTTTCATAACAAAAATAAAACATCTCCCCACCCTTTTTTGTTAAAGAATCATCTCCGGCAGATTTCACAATAAAAGTACTTTCCCTGTTTGGGCAAACTTTGTTGTTTAATAAAGAGAAATTTGCGAAGTTTAACGTCATACATTTGCTGATTTCTTTGATATTTTACGGGATTTGAGGTTAGAAAGAAGAATGAGGGTTGTTTATCTTTGAAATAATTCTATTTTTAAATGAACGATCTTTACTACTGGCAGTGTTGTATAGAATGAAAAATCACCTGATCACAAGTAAGTTATAGGATAAACTTAGACATATCCTGATTCTGAGCCAACGAGCTCACTTTCTCACGAACATAATCAAGAGTGATTTCTAAGTTTTTATTCATCATATCACTGGCATCAAAGCTGATTTCTTCTAGTAACTTTTCTAAAATAGTATGCAATCGGCGCGCTCCGATGTTCTCAACATTTTGATTAATATGAGCGGCTAAAACAGCAATTTCATTAATGGCTTCATCTGTAAAAGTGAGTGTTAACCCTTCTGTTCCCATCAATGCTATTGATTGGTAAATGAGGTTGGCTTCAGGTTCCGTTAAAATGCGTACAAAATCATCCTTGGTTAAAGCCTTTAGCTCTACTCGAATAGGCAACCGTCCTTGAAGTTCAGGCAAAAGATCAGCTGGTTTTGCCAAGTGGAAGGCCCCAGAGGTGATGAAGAGGATATGATCAGTCCTAACTGTGCCATACTTAGTGGCAACGTTGGTTCCTTCAATCAAGGGTAAAAGATCACGCTGTACTCCTTCACGACTAACGTCGGCACCATGATGATCAGATCGGGCACAAATCTTATCAATTTCATCAATAAAGACGATACCATTTTGTTGAACTGTATCAATCGCTTCACGGACAACTTTTTCTTGATCTAAAAGTTTATCACTTTCTTCAGCCACTAAAACTTCTAAGGCTTCTCTAACAGGCATTTTTCTTGTTTTTGTGCGTCCGCTACCCAATGCTTTGCCAAAGACATCTCCTAAATTCAGCATGCCCATTTGTGCTCCTGGCATCCCAGGGACATCAATGGATGGTATAGAAAAAGCTGCTGTATCGGCAACTTGAATTTCAACTTCTTTATCTTCAAGTTCTCCATGATGAAGAAGAGAACGGAATTTCTGGCGTGTATCAGGCTGTGCAGATTCTCCAACAAGTGCATCTAAAATTCGCTCTTCCGCATGAAGAGTGGCTTTAGATATGACTTCCTCACGCAAACGTTCACGAACCATATGAATGGCAATTTCAATCAGATCTCTGACGATTTGTTCAACATCTCTTCCCACATAACCAATTTCTGTAAATTTGGTGGCTTCAACTTTAATAAAAGGAGCTTGAGCCAGTTTGGCAAGTCGCCTGGCAATTTCGGTTTTACCAACACCGGTTGGGCCAATCATGAGAATGTTTTTAGGAAGTACTTCTTCTTGGAGTTCAGCATCCAATTGCATACGACGCCAACGGTTACGAAGAGCAACGGCTACAGCGCGTTTAGCTTCAAGTTGCCCAATGATATGACGATCGAGTTCGGCAACGATTTGACGGGGAGTTAAAGATGTCATAGAGACCTCAGTTCATTATGATTTAAAATTATAGAGAAATACTTTCAAGGACGATATTTCTGTTCGTATAAATACAGATATCGGCGGCAATTTCCAAGGATTTTCGGGCAATGGTTTCAGCATCGTGGTCTCCAGCTTGAACAAATGCACGGGCAGCTGCTAATGCAAAACCACCACCGGAACCAATAGCAATAATATCGTCTTCTGGTTCAAGAACATCGCCATTGCCTGTTAACGTTAAAGAAACATTTTGATCCGCAACAGCCATCATTGCCTCTAATCGCCTGAGATATTTATCTGTCCGCCAATCTTTAGCCATTTCAACGCAAGCTCGTGTGAGTTGCCCTGGATATTTTTCAAGTTTGGCTTCTAATCGCTCAAATAAGGCAAAAGCATCCGCTGTTGCTCCTGCAAATCCAGCAATAACAGAGTTATTGGATAAACGTCTGACTTTTCTGGCTTGCGTTTTGATGACCTGATTACCCAGCGTGACTTGTCCATCTCCAGCGATGACCACTTGATTTTCCTTGCGAACACAAACAATCGTTGTTCCATACCAGATTTTGCTGTCGTGATGCATGATTTATTTCCTTAATGATGGGTTTGGACAAAATGCTCTATTAACTCTACACAAATCAAAGTTCAGCCGAATTTGAAATCTGTTGTTTAAAAAGATTTGTGTTTATAACCTATACCTTTCACTTTAGATTTTCTTAATTTTTTTTATCCTTGAGCGGATTTTTATGGTTTGTATAGATTTTTTAACAGAATCTATCCATTTCAGGAAGGCTTGGCAATAAATCGCCATAGTTTCTCTTGTCCTACTTTGATACCAATTCTTGGAGTTGCTTCAATTTCTTTCACCATTTTTTGCTTTCCTTCCCTGACATAAAAATCAGATGCTGTAGTTAGATCTATACCGTTATGGGCAGTCGTAATATCTAGTTGCTGACAAATCTTTCCAGGTCCTTTTAATTGAATAGAAGGGGGTGTTAACAGATAAAGTCCTCGAATTAAAACAGCGCTGGGGAAAGTCTCTGGTTCTGTTGTGATGTTAAGACAGTGATACATACCATAAATGAGGTAGACATAACTTACGCCTGGAGGACCAAACATAATACGAGAACGAGGTGTTGCTCCTTTAAAAGCATGAGAAGCTGGATCATCTGCTCCTCGGTAAGCTTCCGTTTCTAAAATTACCCCTTGCTGAGAACCAAAAACCAAAATTTTACCAACAAGTTGACAAGCCACTTCAACCACATTGTTGGAAAAAAAAGAACGAGGTAGTCTTTCCATATTTTATTAATTTTTTCTTCTTCTGAAAGTGATATTCTTTGGCTTATTATTACTAAAGTTTGGGTTTACAAGCTATCATCAAGAAAATTTTGTTTGTTGGGATTAAAAACCAGTTGTTTAAAGAAGGAAGTCACGATTTCTCTTAAAACCGGTAATCTTTTTGAAAAAGTTTCTTCCAAAACGCGACCTTTGGCAGATTGTTTGCGCCCACATCAGGTCAATGAAATCATTGGTCAAGATCATTTGTTGGGAGAAGGAAAACCTTTAAGGAGGTTGTTGGAAGCCAAGAAATTATCTTCAATGATTCTATGGGGGCCGCCAGGTTGTGGAAAAACGACTCTTGCGCGATTGTTGGCTAAAGAAGTTGGTCTTGAATTTGAAGCTGTTTCTGCCATTGTGGGAGGAGTGGCAGATTTACGTAAAGTTTTTGAATCGGCCAAAGACCGCAAAGCAATGGGGAAAGATACTCTTTTGTTTGTTGATGAGATTCATCGCTTTAATCGAGCTCAGCAAGATGTCTTTTTATCATCTATTGAAGAAGGAATCATTACCTTAGTAGGAGCAACGACAGAAAACCCATCCTTTGAGCTAAATGCCGCACTTATGTCTCGTTGCCGGGTATTTGTTCTGAATCGATTAAGTGAAGAAGATCTCGAATCTCTCTTGAAAAGGGCGGAGGTTCAAGAGGGTAAAAAATTGCCTTTAACCAGCGAAGCCAGAGAGACTTTAATTAGAATGGCTGATGGAGATGGCAGAGCTATTCTTAATTTTTCTGAAAGCTTATTTTTATATCCGGAAAATTTAGATTCATCACATTTAATTGAAGCTATTCAAAGAAGAGCTCCCCTTTATGATAAAGCTCAAGAAGGGCATTACAATCTAATCAGCGCTCTTCATAAGTCAGTTAGAGGTTCTGATCCCGATGCTTCTCTGTATTGGTTTTGCCGAATGGTTGATGCTGGTGAGGATTTACTCTTTATAGCAAGAAGACTTGTTAGAATGGCTGTTGAAGATATAGGTCTTGCTGATCCAAGAGCTATTAATCAGGCTATTGCTGCTAAAGAAGCTTATGAATTTTTAGGATCTCCCGAAGGAGAATTAGCTTTAGCTCAAAGTGTTCTCTATTTAGCTATGGCTCCTAAATCGAATGCAACATATATTGCTTACAAAAAAGCACTGCAGGCAGCAAAAGAACTGGGTTCTCTTTCTCCCCCTAAACATATTCTCAACGCACCGACTGGACTGATGAAGAGTTTGGGATATGGAAAAGATTATTTATACGATCACGATACAGAAGAAGGGTTTTCAGGACAAAATTATTTTCCTGAAGGAATAAAACGCCTTTCTTTCTATCAACCTAAAGGTCTTGGGTTTGAAGAGGGACTTTCAAAGAGGTTAAAAGAGCTTGAAATCTTGCGAAAGGAAAAGAAAAACTAAAAAGCATTAAGCTTGTCATTGGCAGAAAAATTTTACAAAACAAGCTAATTTTCTGAGATTGTGAATTTTTACAAAGCCGAAAAGAGAGTTCTTGAAATCCCTTCTGCATCTAAAATAGATTGTATCACAGATTGGATTAATCTAATATGAGATTATAATTATAATGGATGAAACCTATGAATCTCAATACACGCACCTATCTTCCTTTTTTGCAAGAAACTCTTTCTAAACGATTTGTCATGCTTTTTTTGATGGGAGCTCGGCAGGTAGGAAAAACCACTTTGTCTCAGCTTATAGCCGGCTCTTATACTGCTAACACCTACCTTAATTGGGATATAGACGAACACCGTGAGATGGTCTTGTCAGGTCAACGCTTTATCGAAAAAATCTTTCCACTAGAACGTATAGGCCCTAAACCACTCGTTATTTTCGATGAGATCCATAAATATCCACTTTGGAAAAATTTCCTCAAGGGCTTTTACGACCGTTATAAAGATGCTTATTCGATTATCGTAACAGGCAGCGCTCATCTTAATGTTTTTCAAAAAGGCGGGGATAGCTTAATGGGGCGTTATCTTCCTTATACCATTCATCCTTTTTCTGTAGGCGAGCTTAGCCCTCATCCCTTAGATCATCTCTACCGATCTCCTTTCGCTGTATCAGAAGAAAACATAGATGCCTTGGAGTGCTTTGGTGGTTTTCCGGCACCTTTTCTTCAAAAAGATGAGCTTTGGTACAATCAATGGAAACGCACACGGCGGTCGCAACTTTTTCGTGAAGATATTCGAGATATCACTCGAATTCATGAAATTTCACAGCTTGAGCTTTTTGCTTCGCTTTTACCCTATCAGAGTGGCCAAATATTAAATCGGTCTTCTTACGCTAAAAAACTTCAGGTCAGTATTCAGACCATTGGACGTTGGGTAGAAACCCTTCAGCAATTTTATTTCGCTTTTACCATTTATCCATGGACAGCTAATATTCCTCACTCCCTTATCAAGGAACCTAAAGTATACCTTCATGACTGGTCGCTTGTCGAAGACCAAGGATCTCGGTTTGAAAATATGGTTGCTGTCCATCTTAAAAAGTCAGTAGATTTTTGGAGTGAAGTAGGATACGGAGAATTCAATATGTACTTCTTGCGTGATAAGCAGCAACGTGAAGTTGATTTTCTTATTACACGAGATCAACAACCCTGGCTTTTGGTGGAAGCAAAAACAAGCGAACAACGTGCTTCTCCTCATCTATATTATTTTAAAGAACGTACAAAAGCTCTGTTTTCCTTACAGGTAACACGCCATATGCCATATGTAGAAGAAAACTGTTTTCAAGAAAATAAAGTTCTAATCGTTCCTGCAAGAACCTTCCTGTCTCAGTTGGTCTAAATTCTTTGGGCGCTTTTTATAGAATATGAGGATTTGTTGCAAAAATTGTTTGAGGGCAGTTAGTAAAATGATTAGAAGACGTATCGAGAAGAATAGGGTAGGGGGCTTCAAAAAAACCAACAGCCAAAATTCGCCTTCCATGCGCTATGACGAACTTTCTGTTTTCTGACAGATTCCCTCCTTTTGCATTCCTTACCCTCTAAGGATATAAAAACCTTGCCTTTATACTCAAATTACCTTTTTAATAAAAAACACATGGATAGCGAACTAAAATCGTTATCTTTATCTAAGCACGAACTACTTAAGTGACTAGTCGGCAATTAGCTGAAGATGCGAAGCACTTGCTCTTTCAAACTCATAGACTCAAAATAAAATTTAACCATCTAATACCGATGTTGAAGTTAGTAGAATTTTGGTTTTTATTTATAGACTCTAGACCTCAGTGTTTTCTCTGTTTTCCCTTTCTAACGACCCTCTTAATGCTCTTATCCATTCCCCAAATTCTCTATTTCTCATACTGGAGGTCAATTGTTGAATTTTTGTTTGCACAGAAGGCTCTAAGGCTAATATCAGGCCAGCTATTTCTCTCTCGGAAACAAATTCTATTTTTTCTTGAAAGTTTTGCAAGAATTTCACGTGATCTACAAATAATGCTTTATCAGAACTAATACGCGTACTAGCCTCCACTAACACCTCATCCCATAATTCTGTTCCACTAGAAATATTAATTAAATCCATGCCTAAAACAGCAGAAGGAAGAAGTCCCCAAGCTAGTGGAGGTATGGATCTAAATTGTTGAATGCTTAAAGTGGCTGTTGTAGCAAAAGAACCTAATCCTACCAAGGAAATAGGGATGTATCCTAAAAACCGTGCTAAAGGATGAGTGAGATTTTCGCTCAAAGAATTAACCCCATTGCCTAATTGAGAAAGTTTATAACCAAAAGACCCTCCCATCGATAAACCAATTTCCAACAAAGGAATGCCTGCTATAACCATCAATATATATTGTAAGGCAGCTGAAGAGCTTAATTTTCTTTCAACTCCATGAGGGACAGTTGCAATTAATCCCAGCCAAGAGCAGGCAGCAAAAACTGCTAAAGAAGGTACTAAGATCATGGCTTTTTTATTTACTTCGGGGGGAGTAAAAGTTAGATCTCTAAACATATGATTTAGAAGATTTATCCAGCGTCTATCTGAAATTGCCTCTTCTAAAGCAGGAGAAGGGAGGGCAATGCTTTTTAAATCAGCAATGAGTTCTTCTACTTCTGGTCTGGATAAATGCTTTAATTTTTCATTGGCTCGTATTGTTGTTTCTAAGAATGCTTTTTTCGTTTCTTCGAGAAGAGGGAGAGCAGGTTCTGCTGTTTCTTTAGGACTTGTTAACCATGTCCATACTTTTTTAACCCGAGTTGTGTTTAAGGATTGAGAAGAAGGATGTTTTGTAAAGAAGGTTTATCGTCTCTAAGTTGGTAGTTA
>DAHVSZ010000090.1 GCA_027328625.1 Candidatus Paracaedibacteraceae bacterium
AGCCAACCTGTGCTTGTGTTTCTTTTTTAAAAATAGCACAAAACGACTCTTAATTATCCAACTTTTGCAGAGGGTTCTTAATACTAAATTATATTTATCAAATATGAATTTTAAATTATGTGAATACAGGTTCTAAGAACTCAATTGTTTTTTGAAAGAGTTTTTTGCAGAATAATCACGAAAGTTTTATAAAGTAAAATCAAGGGTAACTTTTTTTACAGAAGTAAGGTTATAATGTTCCCTGTACTAATTACACGTCCAGAACCAAGTGCTAAACAGACGGCGGAAATGTTTCAAAAAGCTGGATTCGAAACATTAATAGAGCCTCTATTAGAAATTATACCTGCAACAAAAATTTTAAATGATCTTAAAAAGTTCCAAGCGATTGTAACAACATCAGCGATGGCAATTAGGACGCTTGCTGAGCTGTCAACTGTAAGAGATGTACCTTTATGGTGTGTTGGAAAGTCTTCTTATGAGGTAGCAAAAAAACTTGGGTATAAGGTTATTCATTACCCAGAAGGCGATGAAAACGCTAATAGTCTTTTTCAAATGATAAAAAAAGAAATTAATCCTAAAAATGGCCCGATTTTTTATGCTGCAGGTGATATAACAAAGGTAGATATTAAGAATCTATTGATGAAATCTAAATTTGAAGTTGATAGAGAAATTATTTATCAAAGCAAAATGAAGGGTAACCTTTCTTTTAAAGCAAAAACCTTTTTAGAACAAAAGCCAAAAGGAGCGATAACTTTTTATTCAGAGAGAACATTGAGGGCATTTTTGACTCTTTGCGAAAAAGAGCGTATTCAATTTGCTTTTGATCGCTTTATAGCTTTAAGCTTAAGTGATGCAATTTCAAATGAGGTTGAAAAATTACCTTGGTTGCAAGTTATAACAGCGTCGACAACTTCGCAGTTAATCGTTAACCTGAAGAAAGCTGTTACATTTGAGTGAGGGAATATGACTACTACTGAAAATTCAGAACATAAAGGAAAAGTTGCCCATAACCAGACTTCTGCTCACATAGAAAACAAAAAATTCTTCTGGCAACATAAGCATTTCCTTCATCATGTGTTTATTAATTTGATGATGATATTAATTGTATTAGGGGTTGTTTTTGCATGGTTACCGTTCTTTGGGCCTCAGATTGAAAAATATCTTTTTCCATCCAGTCGACAAATTGAAGTTTTGCAGAAAGACTATGGTAGTCTGACTTCAAAAGTGGAGGAATTGCAACGTAATTTGACGCAGGCCCAAGGGCAACTTTCAGAATTAGTTTTGTTAAAGAAGCAGGTAAGTACTCTATCTGAAACGGTGAATGGAATTTCAACTCATATTAATGAAATTAACGAAAAGATCGCTCGTATCAAGCAAGCATCGACACAACCTCATCTTTTACAAGAACCATGGGAGATGATTCTATCGCGTTTTCAAAAGGGTGAGGCATTTTCTGATGTTTTGCATACATTAATTCCCAAATTAGGGGCTGATAAACAATTGATAGAAGCTTTGCATCAGTTAACAGTTCCAGCCAATACAACAAGCAAACCTATAACTATACTAGCGCAAGAGCTTCAGACAATTTGCGATGAGTTGAAAAAGAGCAAAGAAACAGGTGCTCCAGTTGTTTTAGGTGACACATGGTGGCAAAGGTTAGTTAATAAGATCTATGCACTGATTCATATAAGGAAAATGAATGAAGAGTCTGCAGAAGTTAAATATGGACAAGATGATCTTTTGTCACTTTTAGGTTCATTAGAAAATACCATAAAGCAGTTGAATGCAGGGCAGTTAGCAGCTGCTATTGATATTATTCGCCCAGTTGAAAGTAAATATAAGTCTCTTTTATCTGGTTGGCTTCAAGAAGCAGAGAAAAGAAGAAACTTAGAAGATGCTTTTAATTTATTTAAAGTGCGTTTTGAAGCATTCATAAATAGGAGTTAAGTTATGCGTTGGATGCAAGGAACGCGATTTTTCTTTAAGCTGGCTATTATATGTGGGCTTGCTGTTTTCTTAACGCTTTATCCGGGTGATGTATCGTTAAAATGGGTTGGTTATCAGGTCGAAATGCCAATCGCTGTTTTGTTTACTGTTTTTTTTGCTTTTACAGCAATTTGTATTTTTCTACATCATTTTTGGCGAAAGATTTGGGATATTCCGAAAAGATATTATCAATTTTTGCAAAAGAGGCGCCAGCATAAAGGTGAAAAACTCCTTATTGAAAGCCTAACCGCAATTTCTGCACATCAACCAGAAGAGGCACAAAGCAGTATTGAGCTGGCTAAGGTTCTATTACCAAACCATCCTTTAACAGTATTTGTCGCTGCCCAATCAGCTCATATGCTAAAGGATAATGTTAAAGCTGCCCAATATTTTGAGAGTATGCTTCATGATACGAGCATGCGTTTTTTGGGACTTAGAGGACTTATTTTATTAGCAAAAGATCAGCATGATTGGGTGCAAGTTGACCACCTCCTTAAACAAGCTTTAGCTTTAAGGCCCGATTCTCCTTGGGTTCAGCAAGAAATATTAGGAGCCCAGTTACATCTTGCGCAAAATGGACAAGAAAAAACAATTTCTACTCACGGTATTCATCGTTATCTCCCGAAAAAGGAGTGGCATCAACATCAAGCCCTTATGTTATGGTCTCAAGCTGAAAAAGTCCGTGACGACCAAGCTGCTTTTAGAACTCTTTGTCAAAAAGCGCATGTTTTAGCCCCAGAAAACATAGTTATTTCAGTGAACTTAGCACGTACGCTAGTGCTTGCGCATCATCATTACAAAGCTCAAAAAGTTCTATTAACGACTTATAAGCATAATCCGCATAGAGATCTTGGTTATGCGTGGAGCGAAACTTTTACTAGAACAGAGCCAATCCAACAATATAAGCAACTAGAAAAGCTCACATCAATAATGCCAAATCATCCTGAAACATGGTGGATAATGGCTGAAGCAGCAAAAGAAGCACAACTATGGGGGCAGGCGCGTCGTTATTTAGAAACGATCTTGGCTTATGGTGATAATCAATCAGCTTGCCGTCTTATGGCTGAAATAGAAGAGGCTGAATATCCTTACAATCGTGAAGTTATTCATGAATGGTGGCTGAGAGCATATAATGCTTCAAAGCAAGAAGGGTGGTATTGCAAAAGTTGTGCTTATCCTAGTGATACATGGCAAATTACGTGTCATCACTGTGGTTCTATTAACCGTATCGAATGGAGAACTTTTGGGAGAAAAGATAATTTATTACTTTTAAGTAGTTGAAATTAGGATACTTTTTTTTCACTATCAACCCAACAGACCTCAGTTTCCCTATGGCTTGACCATAGGGTCCATGTATTTCGATTGCCTTTGTGGATCCGGTCACGTCGGAGGAAAACTGTGGTAGGTAAATTGCTCTTCGCGTTTGGTTGGTAGTTACACTTTTTTTTATTTAAAGAATATGATTAAATGTTCATGTGAGTTATTTGATTAAATAAAATATTTAATGATTAGGATTTTATGTTTTTGTTTAAGCGCATATTTTTTGCTTTATTAGGAGCCCTTGGAGCTTTATTTTTGGATGCTGATCCAGCTCATGGGCTTAGCAAAGATGAAGCCGTAAAAAAATGTGAGGCTAGAATAACAGTACTTGAACAGCAAAAAGACCGCTTTGGTGATAAAATAGCTGGTATTTTTGGATTGGCTTTAGATGATTTTAAGAAAATGTTAACCCAATTAAAGGCAAGTGAAGATCCTCCTCAGATTATGTCTCTTTATACAACATGCCAAGAGGGACTAACGGCAGTTGAATGGATTTTAAACCGATACGGTAAACCATCAAAAGTTGATTCATCTCAAGCGCCTTTAGTTGTCAATAATGCTTCTGAAATTGAACAAAAGAGAGTTGCTGGAGATACCGCTAAGAAAACAGTGACGCAGCAGCCACCAGTTGCTATTCAAAAAGCAAAAGGTAAGAAAAAGGTATTTTCTAAGCCAAGAAGTATCGTAAGGGTCAATAAAAAAAATATGAGAAAGTCAAAAACAGCAACATTAAAGACTAAACATAGAGCAAGTAAAGTTTCAAGAAATACTACTAACCCAGCTTAACTATTCAAAATAGTTAATCTCTATAATGCTAGAATAGTTATTGACTTCTGCAAATTTATTTTATAGGATCCAAATGGATAATATCTTTTTTTAAATTATTCGGGATTTTACTTACCTACCCTTCATTTCAACAAACAACATATTTGGTTCCTTTACGATCTTTTAAGAGTAAAGGTGGATTTAGTGATGATTGTGGCAAGAAAAGCTTTTGCATGGGTCATTTATAAGATATTAATTCATTTTAACAATATAATTTAGGAACGAAAATATGAAAGTTGGAACAGTAAAGTGGTATAGCGCCCAAAAAGGGTATGGTTTTATTCAACCAGAAGATAACAGTCAAGACGTTTTTGTGCACGCTAGTGCTCTTGAAAAGGCTGGATTGTTTAGTTTATCAGAAGGTCAAAAAGTAAATTATGAGTTGGCAACGAACAAAGGTAGGACATCGGCTGCTAATATTCAGCTTGTAAATTAAGGCTTATTTTTATGTAATTCGAAAAGGAATGTTCTTTAAGGACATTCCTTTCTTAAGAGAGCGAAAGTTGCAGCAAAAGTGCCATTGTTAGAGAAGGCTGGCAGCACCACCAAATACTTTTTCTTTTTGTCTTGGCTTTAATTTTATATCTTCATACATTTGAACTATCTTGTGCCAAATTGGCCCTACTTTACCATCACCTACTTTTTTTTCATCCAACTTGATAATTGGGAAAATCTCTTTACTTGACCCTGTTACCCATATCTTATCTGCGGCAAATAAATCATCTAAAGAAATAGATGTTTCTTTTGCAGGTAATCTTGCTTTTGAGGCTAACTTTAAAATTAAATCACGTGTAATTCCGCTTAAGATATAAGTTTTCATGCCTCTTGACCGGATCCATGAGACCCTATGGTCAAGCCATAGGGAACTCAATGCTGGATGATCTTTTAAAATAACTTGCGCTCTTCGTTTTTTCTTAATATCTATTTGTTAGCAGCTGGTTGAACTGGAGAAGCAAGTGGTTGAGCTGGAGCTGCGGTAGTCTTATCTTCTTTCTTAGGCTCAACTACTGGAGTTCCTGCTGCTTCCCCATTAGCTGGCTTAGCTTCTTCTTTCTTATCTTCTGCAGCAGGCCACATAACTGCGCAAACAATTCTGCCACCAGCAGACATAGCGCTACCCTTCATAGGTGTATTTTTGCCATCTGAGCTTGTGAAAGTAATATCAACGGCTTCACCAGTTTTCTTGCCTTCTACTGCTTTAAACATCATTTCTGTATTTTTCTCGGCATCACCGGCTAGTACTTCGTTAGCTTTTGCTCCAGCGACAGAACTATAAATTCTCGTGTATTTGCCATCTGCACCTAGCTGTGAACAAGCAACGGTTTCTCCTGTTTCAAGATCTTTTACAACATCTGCAAGCCCCTTTGATACGTCACCCCAGGACATATTTTTTGAAAGTAATGCACTTAAAGCTTCTGTATGTTTACTACAAGCAAATACACTTCCAGTGATTGCTGCAATAACAGCAGTTGTTAATAATAATTTCCTCATCAAATAACCTCCAAAAAAATTAATTCTCTATAAATATGCTAACTTACATTGAAACAATTAGCAAAGACCTAATTCTTTCTACTAATATCAAAAAGATATTAATAATTTATTAACTGGCTTAAAGTCTATCTTAACGGAATTTATGCTTGCTTTGTGTCTCTGAACATTTTAGAAACGATCATACAGTCTGAGTAAAATATTAGAGGAAAATGACAAAGTTCCTAGAATTCGAACGGCCCATTGCCGACTTAGAAAGCAAGATTGAAGAATTACGTCATCTTGCTAATACAGGGGATTTAAACATTGCTGAGGAAGTGTCAAGGCTTCAAGCCAAAGCTGACCGACTTTTAAGACAATCTTATAATAGTTTAACTCCTTGGCAAAAAGTGCAAGTGGCTCGTCATCCTGATCGTCCGAAATTCTTTGATTATTTGGATGTGTTGGTTGAGAATTTTATTCCGCTTGCAGGTGATCGTCTGTTTGCAGAGGATTGCGCTATAGTCGGTGGTTTTGCAAGATTTATGAATATCCCTGTCATGGTCATTGGCCAGCAAAAAGGAAATGATACAGAATCGCGAATTAAGCACAACTTTGGTATGGCTAAACCCGAGGGATATCGCAAAGCTATGCGTTTAATGGAGCTTGCCAATCGATTCAAGCTGCCTGTGATTACTTTTGTTGATACAGCTGGGGCTTATCCTGGTATTGATGCTGAAGAGCGTGGTCAAGCTGAAGCAATTGCACGATGTATTGAGACGTGCCTTAAAATAAAAGTTCCTTTGATCAGTCTTGTCATTGGCGAAGGTGGTTCTGGTGGAGCTATTGCTATTGCTGCGGCTAATGCTGTTTTGATGCTTGAGCATTCTGTTTATTCGGTTATTTCACCTGAAGGATGTGCATCAATTTTATGGCGAAGTGGTGCAAAAGCTCCTGAAGCCGCAGAAGCTCAAAAATTAACGGCTCAAGACTTATTTAAACTTGGCATTATCGATAAAATTATTCCAGAGCCTGTAGGTGGTGCTCACCGATTTAAAAACCTTATCACGAAGCAAGTAAAGGAAGAGATTGAAATAGTCTTAAAGCCTTTATTAAGATTGGATGGAGATAAGGTTTTAAATATGCGACGGGAAAAGTTTTTGGCAATGGGAAATAAGAGTCTTTAGAATTTTGTATTTTATTTCCATTATTGCGACATCTTTTGAGGTTTGTTAACTGACGTTTTGAGATCCTTGGAACAAGTTTGAGGATGCAATGTTTAGATTTCTAGCCTAGGCTGGAATGGTGGGATGAGAAGCTTTTCGAACACCAACGACATAAACAAATAGCATAGACAAAGCTAGCCCTGAAAAATACAAAGGCATAGGGATCACAGTTCCATCATGAATAAAACCCATGATAAATGTCATAGCTGAAATCAAAACGTAATAGTAAAATCCGAAAAGCGAAGCGGCAGTTCCGGCCATATGTTTATAACTCTCAAGCGCATGACTTAAGGAATTAGGGATGATAGCGGTAACTCCAAATAAGGTGATAACCAAAAGGCCAAGAGTGAGTCCAACTGAGAATAGACCATAGTCTTTTTGGATATAGCCGGTATACGCAAAAATGGTTAGAGTAATTGTCCCTGCAAAGGTGATCAAGATTCCTTTTAAAATGATCTTTTCACCAGGATGATGTCTTATATTCAGATAGCGAGAAAACATCCCACCAGCTATGGTCGCCGCAGCAATAAACAAGTATATGCAACCGTATTGGCTGGGGGTTAGTCCCAACATTTCGATCATATAAAAGGGGCCTTCGCTATACAAGCTGAAAATAATGCCATTACAGGCACTTACAAAAAATCCCATAGACAGGACATGTTTGTCTGTCAGAACCTTGGTAAAGTTGTTGATTAAATGGCCTTTTGTTGTTCTTAGATTCATATTGGTTTCAGGTAGTGTGGCAAAGACTTGTCTGGTAACATAAAGTCCAAGGGCAATTAAAACTAAAAAGACCGCTGACCAACCAAAATATTGGTCAGTAAAGCCACCTATGATGGGTCCAAGTGCAGGGGCGCAGGCAAGAGCTATGCCGATTGTTGAAAATACTTTGCTACGTTCGGGTCCAGGAAAAGCATCACGAGCAATGGCTTGTCCTAAAACCGACCCTGTGCTGCCACCAAAGGCTTGAATAAAACGCGACAGCATAAGCATGGTAATATTGGCTGAATACCAACAACCTATACAACCAAGCAGATAAATTACAAGTCCCATTAAAAGAGCAGGGCGGCGTCCAATACGATCAGATAAATTTCCCCAGAACAACACACCAACGGCAAAACCAAACAGGTAAATGGTTAAGGTATATTCCACCATATTGTCTGAAACAGACAAAGCATGAGCAATGTCAGGAAGCGATGGTGTGTAAATAGTTTCCGAAAGTTGGGGTAGGGCAACGATCAAAATAATAAGCCATAAAGATGGCTTTTGGAGAAGTTTTTGCAATGGTTGACGTCCTTATTTAACCAATAGCTGAGAGTACTTATATTAATTGTATGGCTAAATCTAGATAACATGCAACTTCTATGCTAGGTCAAAATCTTCAGTAGCCTTACCACCCGACATTTTCTTTTAGCGTCATTACAAGCCCTTGATAGAGGCATAGGTACTACACAAGTTTAGTCA
>DAHVSZ010000091.1 GCA_027328625.1 Candidatus Paracaedibacteraceae bacterium
TCCTGGGAATTATTTGATCAGCAATCTAAAAGTTATCAGCAAGATGTTTTAGGTGATAATTTGCGCATTGGTATAGAAGCAGCCTGTGAATTTGGCTGGGCTAAATACTTAGGTGATAATGGAATTTTTATTGGCATGAAAAGCTTTGGTGAATCAGCCCCCGCCCCCGAGCTTTATCAACATTTTGGTATTACGGTTGATGCTGTTGTAAAGGCGGTTAAAGAGAGGGTTTAGAGGTCGTTATCCTTTAAACCCGAACTAATGGGATGGACCTACCCTAGCTACAGAATCTATAGCATAGCTAATGTTCTAGATTTAAATTGAGTTTATTAAACCAACACTAGGGAGGCCCAAATGGAAGTTACAACAATAGGAATTGATTTAGCAAAGAGAATTTTTCATGTTCATGGTGTCGATAAAAATGGGAAGACAGTTTTGAAGAAGAAACTTATGAGGGATAGTGTTTTGAATTTTATGGCAAATTTACCAAAATGCTTGGTTGGTATGGAAGCCTGTGGAGGGGCTAATTATTGGGCTCGCGAAATTGGTAAATTAGGTCATGAGGTTAGATTAATGGCTCCTCAGTTTGTTAAACCCTATATAAAAACGAACAAAAATGACGAGAAAGATGCAGAAGGGATCTGTGAAGCTGTCAGTCGACCCTCAATGCGATTTGTACCCGTCAAAACAATTGAACAACAAGATGTTTTATCAATACATCGTGTAAGAGAAAGATGGGTAAAAAATCGCACAGCTCTCGCCAATGAAATCAGAGGATTGCTTCATGAATTTGGTCTCATTATCCCCCAAGGGATTCATAAAGTCATGAGTCATTTAAATGAAGCCTTAGAGGGCAATCGGCTCAGTGAGATGAGCAAACAAACCTTCAGGAGCTTAAAAGACGAATTTTTGGAAAATGATAAGCGCATCATTGAATTAGAAAAACGATTAAAGATCATTGTTCAAAATAATGAAACCCATACCCAGTTGATGGAAATACCCGGTATTGGTTTGATGACAGCGACAGCCTTAATCGCTTCAATTGGCAATGCCGCAACTTTTGAAAACGGCAGACAACTTTCAGCATGGCTTGGTCTTGTGCCAAGACAGCACTCCACAGGAGGGAAGCAAAAATTATTGGGGATTAGCAAGAGAGGCGATGTGTATTTACGCAATCTTTTAATTCAGGGAGCAAGAGCTGTTTTTACGCAAAGGGTGGCGATTCCCAAAAAGAAAGAAACTTTAAAGAAAAATAACAACGTCTTTTCTGATTGGATGATTAACCTGTCAAGCAGAAGAGGGTTTAATACGAGTGTTGTGGCTGTTGCCAATAAATTGGCAAGAGTTGTTTATGCTGTTTTAAGCAAGGGACAAAACTACACAGAAAACAAAGTTTGCCAGGGATCAATTTAAGGAGATAAGGCAATGGACGAGATTGAAGAAAGATAAAGAGAGTTCCAGCCGAAAATATGCGATGAACTAAATAAGAGTGATGGTAAATAAGACAAACCTTAGCTTGCAATAAAACTGACTAATCCATAGGCTCTTAAGAAGCCGACGAACTAATAAGTTAAAAGTTTGCAAGCCGCGGATTCCATCAGGGCTACGTTAGCCAATAGGCTAGCAGTAAGCCGGATACATGACTGCATTTGTTTTTTTGCTATTGAATTATTTTTTCCTTGCATTAGCGGGTAGGTCCATACATGGATTAAAAACAAATAACTGTGTCTCAAATTCGCATAGATCCTCGGGTCAAGCCATAGGGAAACTCGGAGGTGCTATGATTATTTTGAACAACCCTGCCAATCAATGCAACGTATCCAAAACAGCTTGTGGATTTTTAGAAATCACTTGTAGCAATACTTTCGCAGGGCCTTGGGGGTGTCTGCGGCCTTGCTCCCACTGTTGCAATGTTTTCAAGCTTACACAAAACAGTTTAGCAAATTGCTGTTGTGATAAATGATAGCGTTCTCTTAAGTCCTTGATATCTGGAAAAGGCAGCTCTGGCTTATTAAGCTCTTTCTCTTTCAGTACATCTGCAAGAACCTCTTGCATAGCAAGTATCAGATCATGATCTTTTTTCATAAAACCTCCTAAAGAAATTTAAGGGAGAAATAACTCTCCATGACTTGGTATATCCTTAAGTTCCTCTCTTAACTTTTTTTCAGTATGCCACAGATCCCATTGTTGTTGCATACGCAGCCAAAAAGATGGAGTATTCCCACAAAACTTAGCAAGTTTTAAAGCCATTTCTGGTGTTATAGATGCTTTTTCCGCCATAATTTTATGTAAAGCTTGTCGCGAAATATGCAACTCTTTTGCTGCTTTTATTACCGAAATTTTTAAAGCCGGCAATACGTCTTCATATATAATTGAACCAGGATGAGTTGGTACTCGATCTGGACGTTTATTGACAGTATGTTCTTGTTTCGTCATTGTTTTTACTCCTAATGGTATTGTTCTAGGTCAACTAAACAAGCGTGTTGATCTTTCCACTCAAAAGTCAAACACCACGGCCCATTAACATGAATAGTAAACCGCTTCGGCTTTCCTAAAAGCCCATGAAAGTTAAACCCTGGGATGTTAAGATCTTGAAGATCTTCTGCTTGGTCTAACGCATCTAGTCTTCGAATAATTCGTTTCTGTAAAATAAAAGCGATCTTAGAAGATTTTCCTGTTAAAAACAGTTCTTTCAAATCTTTATGTCGAAAACTTCTAATCATATCGAATTGTATCAGATCAGTTTACAATTGTCAATTAATTGTTTACATATCCACTCTGTCACCTAAAAACTCATCTATCTGGATATTAAGTTGACAGATATTAATTGATTTTAGCTAATTTTTGATGCGATAAATATTCAAATACTGTTTTTACAAAAGGACTTTAGTGTATGACAATTCGTGTTGCGATTAATGGTTTTGGCCGCATTGGTCGTATGGTTTTAAGAGCTTTGGCTGAAAATAATCGCAAAGATGTACAAGTTGTTGCTATTAATGATTTGGGATCTTTGGATAGCAATGCGCATTTATTCAAATACGATTCTGTCCATGGACGTTTTCAAGGGATCGTCAAAACGGATGGTAATACCCTCGACGTAGGATTGGGCCCAATCCAAGTTTTGGCGGAACCAAACCCTGAAAAACTCCCTTGGGGGGCAATGAATATTGATCTTGTTATGGAATGTTCAGGAAGGTTCACAAGCAAGACGGATGCTTCTAAACATTTAGCAGCTGGCGCTAAAAGAGTTTTGGTTTCAGCTCCTGCTGATGGCGCTGATTTAACCGTTGTTTATGGAGTTAATCACACTCAAATCAAAGCTGAACATCAAGTATTATCTAATGCCTCTTGTACCACGAACTGCTTAGCACCTGTTGCTTATGTTTTACATAGTGCCATTGGCATTGAACATGGGTATATGACAACCATTCACGCCTATACAGGTGATCAACGCTTGGTTGATACACTTCATAGTGACTTACGTCGTGCACGTGCGGCTTGTATGTCCATGATACCAAGTTCAACAGGTGCCGCTAAAGCAGTTGGTTTGGTGTTACCCGAACTTAAAGGGAAATTGGATGGAACAGCGATTCGTGTACCAACGGCTAACGTGTCTGTAGTTGATTTAAAGTTTGTTTCAAAAAGAACAACGACGAAAGAAGAAATTAACCAAGCGATTTCACACGCTGCAAATGGTTCATTAAAAGGAATTTTGAGTGCCATTAGTGAACCGCTCGTTTCTATTGATTTCAACCACGATTCACACAGTTCTAATTTTGATTTGACTCAAACTCAAGTTATCGATGGAACTTTTTGTCGCGTATTGTCTTGGTATGATAATGAATGGGGTTTTGCCAATCGGATGTGTGATGTTGCCTCTTATATGGCAAAGATGTAAACGATTTATTAAAAATTGTTACCATCATTTAAGATGCTTGAAATAAGCACGAAAATGGCTCTCTCTTTAGTTTCCCTATGGCTTGACCATAGGGTTCAGTGGATCCTCCGGTTAAACCGGAGGAAAACTATTTTTATTGAAGACCGTCATCCTCAGGCTTGTTCCGAGGATCTAAGTTTTTTTTATGAATAAACAAAATTTAAGGATCTAAACTTTATGACCATAGCGTTTGTATTCCCTGGCCAAGGTTCTCAAGCCATTGGCATGGGGCGAGAATTTATTGAACAATTTGCCGCAGCTCGTCATGTTATGGAAGAAGTTGATGAAGCTTTAAAACAAAAGTTGACACACCTAATTCTGAACGGTACTCAAGAAGAATTAACACTAACTGAAAACACCCAACCTGCTTTGGTTGCTATTAGTATGGCCGTTTTAAAAACAATAGAAAATGAGACAAAAAAATCAGCTGAACAAATTGCCACCTATGCGGCCGGGCATTCTTTAGGTGAATACTCAGCTCTCTGTGCAGCTGGTGTGTTTTCAATAACGGACGTTGTACGTTTGGTTAGGCTTCGAGGCCTTGCCATGCAACAAGCCGTTCCCATTGGCAAAGGTAGTATGTCCGCCATTATCGGTCTTGAAATTGATCAAATTGAATCATTGTTAAAAGATTTAGATTCATCTTCCAACCTTTGTGTTATCGCCAATGATAATTCTCCTGGACAAGTGGTTATCAGTGGTCACACCTTGGCTGTTGAAGAAGCGAACAAACGAGCAACAGAAGCAGGCGCTAAACGTGCTCTTATGTTACCTGTCAGTGCCCCTTTTCATAGTCCCTTGATGGAACCTGCAGCAAAAGTAATGGGAAATGCCTTAGAAGAATCTCAAATTGCTGAGCCCACTATAGACGTCATTGCCAATGTCACAGCCATGCCCATACAAGGTTCAGAATTTATCAAAGATATGCTCGTTCGACAAATTACAGGTCGTGTAAGATGGCGCGAAAGTGTCGTACACCTAAATGACCTAGGCACTGAACATATTATTGAAATTGGTGCTGGCAAAGTGTTGACTGGTCTTAATAAACGCATTACTAACAATTTAAATGCTTTTGCCATTAATAATCCAAGCGATATGGATGAACTCTTTAAACTCATAGCTTAAAAAGCTGAACTTTGGATTAGAAATGATAAAAATTAATAACTTATCTATAAAAATACATGGATCCTCCGATCAAGTCGGAGGAAAACTGTTTCTTTGTGGGGAGATCCCTTCAAAATCCAACCCACCTCAGTCGTCCTCGGGCTTGACCCGAGGATCCAGGCTGTTTGTGAACACTATTCATTCACTCTTAACCATAATTCAAGCTTAAAAGGATAATTTTATGTTTTCTCTCAAATCTTATAATGCACTAGTCACAGGCGCCACTGGTGGTATTGGTAGATCCATTGCTGAAGCACTATCCGCACAAGGCGCACGGGTTGCTTTATCTGGCACCAGAGAAGCCGTTTTGAAAGAATTAGCCACAGAATTACAAACAAAATATAAAAATGATCCTGTTGTTCTCCCCTGCTCTCTTTCCGATAGTGAAGCTATCGAAAAATTGTTTTCTCAAGCGGAAGAAGCTATGGGTGGTAAAGTCGATATTTTAGTCAACAATGCAGGTATTACCAAAGATGGTTTAGCTATGCGCATGAAAGACGAAGACTGGAATGATGTAATTAATGTAAATTTAACTGCAAGCTTTCGTTTATGTCGTGCTGCCATTAAAGCCATGATGAAAAGACGTTATGGTCGTATTATCAATATAAGTTCCGTTGTTGGTAGTATGGGCAATCCTGGGCAAGCCAATTACTGTGCATCAAAAGCAGGGCTTGTTGGTATGTCAAAAGCTTTAGCACATGAAGTTGCAACCCGAGGTATTACCGTTAATTGTGTCTCTCCTGGCTTTATCGCCTCAGCTATGACCGAAGTTTTACCTGATAATGTTAAAGAAAAAATATCTTCAACCATTCCTATGGGTCGAATGGGTAATCCAGAGGAGATTGCCACAACTGTTGCTTTCTTGGCATCGCAAGAAGCGGGCTATATAACAGGACAAAACCTGCATGTGAATGGTGGAATGGAGATGATTTAATGATCGGACATACAACTTACGGACGAGGTCTTGAAAAAGTTCTAGTCATGCACGATTGGTTTTCAGACTGTAGCAGTTATGAAGCCCTGATTCCTTATTTGGATACCCAACATTTTACCTATGTCTTTATGGATCTAAGAGGATACGGGAAATCGAAATCCATTCAAGGTGAATGCACCGTTGAAGAAGCAGCAAGCGATGCCATCGCCTTAGCTGATCATTTAAAATGGGATCAATTTCATGTCGTTGGACATTCGATGAGTGCGATGATTGCACAACGCGTTCTTTTAGATGCAGCAGATCGTGTGAAAAGTTTTGTGGCAATCACTCCAGTCCCAGCTTGTGGTTCACCAGCACCTGAAGAAGTCATTGCATTTTTAGAAGATGCTGCACGGAGTAATGACAATAGCGCTATGCAAATTGTTGGTTTTATGACCAGCAATAAACTCCCCACAACATTTTATGAATATAAAGTCAAAAGATGGCGTGATACATCGCTTGCTGATGCACGCGCTGCTTATTTGCATATGTTTTCCCAAACTGATTTTTCGCATCAAGTTCAAGGGTTGAAAATCCCAGTTCTGGTTATTGTTGGTGGACAAGATGCCGAAGGATATAGCGAACCTGTCATGCAAAGCACATTTATGAAATGGTACCAGAATTCCGAATTAGCCATTATCCAAAATGCAGGGCATTACCCTATGCAGGAGACGCCCCTTTATTTGTTAAGCTTGATTGAAGGCTTTTTGGAAAAGCATGCTTAAAAACCCTATCTAGAAGATTTGTTCCACCCAAGCGTTTCCTCTAACTGCTGCACACGCTCTGGATTTTTAACTGTTTCGTGCAAAGGATTTCCTAAGAAATATAAATACTCTCTTATAATTTCATCTCTTTCAATTTCTGCCCAAAGACCCGCATCACTATTTACTGAAGTCAAAGGCAATTTTTTGGGTGTATTCGAAACGTTAGCTTCCAACTCAACAACCATACAATCATCTGCCTGATGCAAAAAACGTTGCATATACTCTAACAAAGATTCATAACACCAAGCCACTCGATCATATTGTTCCAAAATCATATTAATTCTAGCCAAATTTTTATACGCCTCACGTCTACGCAAATGATCTATATCTGCATTAACCTGGAATATTTCTAAATTAACAACGCCTAAAAAAATTTGTTCTGCTTCTTCAGCCTCTGCAATTGCATCTCTATATATATGCATTAAATTTGAAAGAGTCATTAAAGCCCTAGCTCTCAATCCATCGCCAAGATAATCTGCATTTGACATTTCAAAAAGTGTTCTTTTTGCTTGTTGAGGATTTATTGCTTGATGAAGAGTCGAATCACCTAAAAGTGTTTCATAAAGATGTAATGCTCTTAATGGATCATAAACAGTATCACCAAGCGCTCTATTCGCATAAAAATCAGCAAGCTTTTGAAATGATGTTACTCTGGTCTGTAAATCTGGGCTACCTGCTTGCTCCCATAACGAATCAATTTCTTCTTGATAAGTAAATTGTTTAGCAGATAGGCTAGAATCAGGAACTGTAATAATTTCATCATGCTCAGTTAAACATTGTCCACTATTTGAAAATAGATTGATAAGAAAAAAGATCAGAAAAATACGCGATTTACTCATAATAACAAACTCTAAAACTGTTAAACTACTGTGGTATCCAAGTTTCTACCTCACTCCCCTCAGAGTTTTCCTCCGGCTTGGCCGGAGGATCCATAAGACCCTTTGGTCAAGCCAAAGGGAAATTGGTGGAAGTAGAAACATGTATCTTCATTTTAATTAGATATCTATTTTATTTCAGCAGATATTAAATTAAAATCTAACAAAGAAAATACTTATAATGATTTATTTTTCAAAGTCAATATGTAAAAAAATAACAACAATTTATATAAAATTCATGGGTTCAGGATTCTATCGACTTAAAACATCCAGATATGCTATTGCTTGGTGATAATGTCCGTATCATTTTTAGACAATAAGAGACCATTTCATGAGTACCGCTTATCCATTCCGTCATATTGAATCCAAATGGCAAGAGTATTGGGAAAAAAATAAAACGTATAAAGTCAATGATCTAAGCGATAAGCCGAAAGCTTATGTTTTGGAAATGCTCCCCTACCCATCAGGGCATCTGCATA
>DAHVSZ010000092.1 GCA_027328625.1 Candidatus Paracaedibacteraceae bacterium
CAAATTTTAAAAATGCCCATAAAAAGCTGAAATTGGCCAAGATATCAGCCATTGATCTGAGTCATGATCACCATCTAAACAAACCTCTTTCAATTGCAATAAATTATTCGTTGAAAATTTATCTAAAATTCAATTGAAATGATCTGTAATAGGTTTTTTCATACTAAATGAAAAGCCCCGCAAAATTTATGATTGGTTAATCACGTGTAAGTCAAGTATAATCTGATCTTATGATAAAGAGTGAGAGCATAATTTAAAATGAGTACCTAAAATTTAACTAAAGCGGTTTCTTACTGCTTTTGAATGCAATAATTATTGTTTTGTTAATCTTTATTTACTACATAATATTATATATGTAAGAATAACAATTTGTCTAATATACAACGTAGTTAAAAATGTTAAAGTCGCCTCAATTTTGGAATTATACTTACGGTATTAGCCAAGCACTTCGCCCATTTTCTTGGCTTTATACTCGTGCGTCTTCATGGAGGGAGGGCCGTATAAAGCCTGTTAAAGTTGATGTGCCAGTTTTGTGTGTCGGAAATTTGGTGATGGGTGGAGCAGGTAAGACCCCAACTGTAATAGCCTTAGTAGAAATATTAAAAGCAATTGGTCACACACCTCATATCTTAAGTCGTGGTTATGGTGGATATTTTAAGGATGCAATCCCTGTTGACCCAAATCTACACTCTTATTTACAAGTGGGTGATGAGCCTTTATTATTAGCTAATATTGCTCCAACTTGGATTGGAAGTAATCGTGTTGAATCAGCAAAAGCTGCAATTAAAGCAGGGGCTTCTATTTTAGTGATGGATGACGGATTACAAAATCCAAGCATTCACAAAGATTTTAGTTTAATTGTGATTGATTCTATACAAGGGCTTGGCAATCATTTGGTTTTTCCAGCTGGTCCTTTGCGTGAACCTATTCAAAAAGGCCTTGCGAGAGCGGAAGTTGTTATTATGATTGGAGATGGTCCAGAGCTTTTGCATAAAGATAATACTCTTACTCAATTGAGTGCCAAGTTAACTTGTGAAGGTCCGCTTGTTCCTCAACCAGTTGTCGCCTTTGCTGGAATAGGCTTTCCAGATAAGTTTAAGCATACTTTAGATCATCATAACTATATTGTAAGAGAGTTCATTCATTTTGCTGATCATCATCCCTATACAATTACAGATCTACAACGTCTTTTGAGAATTTCTGAACAACATGGGTGTGAACTTATTACGACCGTAAAGGATCAGCTACGTTTGCCGCATGAATTTCGAGAACAAATTCAAGTGTTGCCTGTTCAATTAAGGTTTAGTGATATGCAGAAAATTCATAAGATATTATCAAGTAAATTTCCTATTTAGACTGAATAGCAGCAATAAAAATATAGGATTAAAAACCTTGAGAGAAGATGGATTCTGTTTGGATGGCAGATTTTGGATATTTATATCAGAAGCACTATAAAATGATTACAACCTCTTAGTTTTCCTCTGGCTTGACCATAGGGAGACTCTTTTGTTTCTTATTTGAATTGTAATGTCTTATGCCATTGCTTAAAAAGACGAGTCCCAAAAGAGTGAAGCAGGTACCAATAAACCAATCGTTTAATCCTGAATGAAAATAGGCTCCCATAGCAATGAATAAGGCTCCGCAGCTAATGTTGATAAACAAAATAGAATTTATTTTGCGATGAACTGTTGTGTCAAGAAATCTATTGATTTTGTAGACTCGTTCTTCACATTTGCCTTTGCAGGCAAGACCATTTCCACAATCTGCAGCACATTCAGTGCATAAGCCCCGTTGGCAATTTTTACAAATTCCTACACTATCTTGGGTCCGGTGAACAAAACACTTCATGTTCTTTCCTTATTAATAAAAACCTCATAACAGAATGATAACATGCCAAACTTGCGGCAAGTTAATATTTTTGTTAGCTTTCTGAAAGACCACAGCAATTGATTGAAATAAAATGGATGCACAGAGTTCTGTTGTAAATATTAATTCTACTAACACAAGGTTTGAGTTTGGTGCTAATTGGCAAGCTTTTTTAAATTGTCTTAATGAAGAGAGAATTGCCAAAGCAGAAGAATCATTGATTGATAATTTAGGTCTTGCAACCTTAAATGGATTGCGATTTTTAGATATTGGTTCTGGTAGTGGTTTGTTTAGCTTGGTAGCCAGGCGATTAGGGGCAGTTGTTTACTCGTTTGATTACGATAAAAATTCTGTTGAGTGTACAAAATATTTACGTCAGAAATTTTTCTCTGATGATTCAAAGTGGATTATTGAGCAAGGGTCTGTTTTGGATCAAAAATACATGGCTTCTTTGGGGAAATTTGACATCGTTTATTCCTGGGGGGTTTTGCACCACACCGGGGAGATGTGGAAAGCTATCGATTATGCTTGTCAAAGTGTTAAAGTTAATGGGCATTTTTATATCGCTATTTATAATGATGAAGCAGGGGCCAGCAGGCGTTGGAAAAAGGTAAAAAGGCTTTATAACAACAGTGGCAAGTTGATCAGAAGTGTGTTGATTTCCTATACATTTTTAAAAGTATGGTCAATTACTATGGTAAAAGACTTAATTCATCATAAAAATTTATTAAAGAGTTGGTCGTCTTATAATGTACATAGAGGTATGTCTCCTTGGTATGACATTATTGATTGGGTAGGCGGCTATCCTTTTGAAGTTGCTAAACCCGATGAAATTTTCAATTTTTTAAAAGATCGCGGTTTTAGATTGGAGAAACTAAAAACATGTATAGGACCTGGTTGTAATGAGTACGTGTTTAAAAAGGTTAAGTCTTAGAATTATGTCTTAATAAGTCGATGTTTCTCAACTTAATTTAGTATAGTTTCTCTATGGCTTGGCCATAGGGTCTTATGGATCCGGTCAAGAGGCATGAAACTGTTAAAAAGCAGCAAGTAAAAACAGATATCTTCATTTTCATTGGGTATAGCTATTGAATTGCATTTAGGTAATAGGGATAAAAAACATTGAAGAGGGACTGGACAATGAACCAAAATGCCGTTATAACATTTTAATGCTGTTTGCGTTTTTTGCATTCAGGCCCAGATAGCTCAGTTGGTAGAGCAAGGGACTGAAAATCCCTGTGTCGTTGGTTCGATTCCGACTCTGGGCACCATTTTCTTATTCGATACAGTTCAATAAAATCCAATCAACCTTGTAAATACCTGGATTTGGTGGTATTGTGTGTCCCACAAAATTCACTAAAATTTAAGGACATCCGGGGACATCTTGGGGCATAAATGGGGGCTCCAAAGTGTTGTTCGAATAAAAATGCCCCCCGAAACTAACAGATACTGCATGTAAAAACGCTAAAGCTACGGACAAGTCCAGCAAACTGTCAGATGGCACAGGTCTCTATTTTGAAAGCAGTGACGCTTTAGATGGTGCTCATCATACATTACAAATCTGTGGGCAAATTTTTCGATATCCTGCTGCTGTAGGAGTTTTTACATTTTAAATAAAATTAACTAAATATTAGTCTTTTCCTAAATAATATATAAGACAAAACAGATTTTAGAGTTATTTTTGTATGCAAAAAAATGTTATCAGATTTTTATTTTTCGCATTTATTATTTTTATTTTTTTACCTTTGACACCTATATTAGCTTCTGAACCTGCAGCAGCAAAAAAACAACCGAGTTTAGAAGAAGCAGTTGCTGTTCTAGAAAGTGATGAAGACCACCTAAGGCATATTGCAAAAACTATCTTTAACAGAAAAGCAAGTTCAACATTCTTGGCAACTAAAACATGTACTCATGGGAGTGAAATCTGTACTCTTTGGCAACATCACAGATGGAAAAGTATGGGTGCTGAAGAAAGAAGGGTACTAAAACAACAAATAGAACAAATGAGGGGTGCCAAATTGCCTGATGACTTGAGTACAGATGATGTTGTTAGTATTCTCAGACGTTCTCGCTTTTCTGAGTTTGCCGCTGAAGCTTCGCCTCATTACATGACGCTTGGAAATCAAGCGATAAAAGAAGGAAGTATAGCAATAGACTGCACTCCTGATACCCGTAGATGTGGTATAAAAGTTTTATTTAAATTTCCTAGGCCAATTGGCAGGACTCTCATTTTACAAGAACCTGAAGGAGCAGCTGATAGTGGAGGAGCTCCTAGTTTTACTTCCATGCCAACATCTACTTTGATGGTAACTTTTGATATTCAGGATATAGTCGAAAAGATGGTAAGAAAGGAAAAATTCGATCCTGCAAATGATGGAAGAGTAACAACATTGTGTCCTACAGAGGATTCAGAAGCTGAAATGTAATAAAAAGTTTCTATTAATTAATTGAAATTCTGAATCAACTAAATTATATAGTGTGTAGTGTATACATAAAATAATTTGGTTAATGCAATGAAGAATATTACTTTTTTTATATTATCGCTTGTGATTATTATTTCTTCTTCTTTTTCTTCTTGGGCAAAAACAGATACAGAAGAGGTTGAAAGGGGATTTAAAGGACGCTTTATGATTGGCATCCACGAAATAGATGATGTAAAAGAAATATGCTTCTCAGATGAAACTACAACTGCAGAAGATCTTGTAAGTTTAGGTTCTTATTCATCTCAGGTTGAGGAATTGTATCTTGATCGCTGTAAGGTAGATGATGAAGTGTTAGCGTCTTTGCCGATATTTCCAAATCTAAGGAAATTATCTTTAAGAGAGAATTTTGTGTCAGATAAAGGTTTTGCTCCAATACTTAGGCAAACTAGGCTTACAGATCTCGATCTTTGGTATAACACTTATATAACTGAAGAAGCACTAAAAAACCTGTTACCTATTGCAAAAGCCCTTACTGTTTTGAATGTAGGTCTAACCCAGTTGAAAGATGCAGGTATGAAAGTAGTTGCCGCTAATTTTACAAATCTCGAAGATTTGACAGTTTCCGGTTGTGAGTTAACGGATTCTGTTCTTGAGGATATTTTAAGCCTTCCTAAACTTCGACGAGTGAATATTGGGTCAAATAAATTTACGCCATCAGCATTACAAGAATTTTTACAGAAAGCTCAAAAGCGCGGCATTTCTGTTAAATCTTAATTTAACTGGATATTTTATAGACATACTAAAAAGGGCTAAATTGTAATACTGATTAATTTCTTTTCTAAAGGGGGGTGTTAGATATTAACTGATGATCTTCAGGTAACTTTGTGAATTCTTTTCTTTGATTTTGAACATAGTTTGCGATGAGTTTTTCGCCTCTATGTTTCTTATTATAGTTAAACTTACATAAAATAGTTATAGTTTTGGTGTTACTTAGAGGAGCGAATGCTTTGAGGCAATCCATTGCTTCTGAATTTTTTCAACTTTACATTTCCTCTTCTTTCAAGGAGTGTCACATCTTATTTAAACTATTCCAAATTAAACGAAGGACTGCTATTTATATTGCGAATAATGTGAAACCACTTCTACAAGAGGTTCTTTTAATCCCCCTCAACCTTAGCGACGCGCAAAATATTGGTTCCACCTGATGCACCAAAAGGAACACCTGCAGTTACGATAATCTGTTCGTTTGCCTTGGCAAAATTTTCTGCAACAGCAGCTTTACAAGCCGTTTCAACCATTTGTGAAAAGCTAAAGACCTCTTCTGTAAGGACGGCATGAACACCCCAAACAAGAGGTAAGAATCTAGCTGTACTTAAATTTGGAGTTAAGGCGACAATTGATGATTCAGGTCTTTCGCGAGCAGCACGCAGTGTGGTTGACCCTGTTTCTGAAAACGTAACAATGACGGAAACATTAATGGTATGTGCAACTTGCCGTGCAGCAGCTGTAATGGCGTCAGCTACTGTATCAAGGGGTTCAGGCCTGCTATCGTCGAGCATTTGACGGTAAACACTG
The DNA here is from genome assembly GCA_027328625.1 of Candidatus Paracaedibacteraceae bacterium. Taxonomy (GTDB): domain Bacteria; phylum Pseudomonadota; class Alphaproteobacteria; order Paracaedibacterales; family CAIULA01; genus CANJLN01. Next base: position 5,865 of record DAHVSZ010000092.1, read on the forward strand.
TCTTGTTCAGTTTGCCTAATAATGCGATCCATCATTTTTACGGCTTCAATTGGATATTGTCCAGATGCTGATTCGGCTGATAACATAACAGCATCTACACCATCATAAATGGCTGTGGCAACATCGGAGGCTTCGGCACGGGTAGGGGTTGGAGCTTGCACCATAGAATCAAGCATCTGCGTTGCTACAACAACAGGTTTTCCATAGGCTCTACAGGTGCGGATAATCTTTTTCTGGATACTGGGAACTTCTTCAGGCATCATTTCAACACCTAAATCCCCACGAGCAACCATAATGGCATCAGTTTGTTTAACAATCTCTTCTAGATGCAAAATTGCCATTGGTTTTTCAAGCTTGGCGATGAGTTTAGCACGACCCTGAACAAGTCCTCTTGCTTCTTGAATGTCTTCAGGTTTTTGAACGAATGAAAGGGCTACCCAGTCAACACCAAGACTTAAACCAAATTCCAAATCTTGACGATCTTTGTTTGTTAGGGCTGAAATAGGCAACATTACCCCTGGAACATTAACACCTTTGCGGTTGGAAAGTTCTCCTCCTATAACCACTTCTGTTTCAGCTGAATCAGAGCGGCATGAAAGAACACGAAGTCTGAGTTTGCCATCATCCAATAAAAGATCTGTTCCTGGTTTAAGTGCTGCAAAAATTTCAGGATGAGGCAGAGACGCACGTTCGGATGTACCTATTGCAGAAGTCAAATCAAGACCAAATGTTTGGCCAGCTTTCAGTATTACTTTTCCACCTTCAAAAGTACCAACACGCAACTTTGGACCTTGTAGATCCATCATGATAGAAATAGGGCGTTTTGCTTTTTGCTCTATTTCACGAATGATGCGTACCTTTTCTTGATGTTCTTCAAAAATTCCATGAGAAAAATTAAGCCTGAAAACATCTGCGCCTGCATGAAAAAGACTTTCAATTTTTTCATAACTACTACTAGACGGACCTAAAGTGGCTACAATTTTAGCATTTCGTGAGCGGCGCATAATTTTCAATTTAATTAAAATGCAATTACTTTTATAGTGGCAGAGTTTTTTTCATCTCACAAGATGACAGTTGCTGTAGCTGTTGCTGCTAATCCTTCTTCTCGTCCACAAAAGCCTAATTTTTCTGTAGTTGTGGCCTTTATGCTAACGCGATGAATAGGCAAATCAAGAATTTCAGCAACTTTTTGGCGCATCGCTTCACGATGTGGTGCTACTTTGGGTCTCTCACCAATTAACGTGGCATCGATATGATTAATTTTTCCACCAAAGCTTCGTACTTTATCAGCAGCATGCTTTAAAAACTGGGAAGAATCAGCACCTTTCCATCGATCATCTTTTGGCGAAAAATGATACCCTATATCGGCATCACAAATTGTTCCTAAAAGTGCATCTGTGATGCTATGCAAACCAACATCAGCATCCGAATGTCCAATAAGGCCAAACTGACAAGGCACAAAACAACCGAAAAGCATTATTCCTTTGCCTTTACCTATTGCATGAACATCATAGCCGTGACCAACTCGAATATCTGGCATTTGTGGTAGATCCTCTGGTGTTGTAATCTTAATATTCTTTTCATCCCCTTCTGCACAATAGACAGAAAGGTTTTTTGCCTCAAATAAGCCGGCATCGTCTGTAAATGTTGGTTGATTTTGAAAATGTTGGTGTAAGGAATAAAGAGTTTTAAAATCAAATCCTTGTGGGGTTTGTACACGTTTTAAAATTGCTCGATCAACCGTCTCTTGAACAAATTTATCAGAAACTTTTTTGATGGTATCAGTAACGGCAATAACAGGAATTACAGCATCAGCATGATTTAACCCTTCAATGACTCGATCAATAAGATCAGCGGTTACAAAAGGTCTTGCGGCATCATGAATCAATACAGCATCTGGTTTATGATCAGCTAAAGCTTGTAAGCCACTAAATACGGACTCATGTCTCATTTCCCCACCTATGACAGGGGGTAACAAATCAAAATCTTTTAAAGCATTTTCATACAAAGCATTTGTGTCTTGACCAATTACAACTTGAACCCCTGCGATGTTGGGATGATGAACAAAGGGGGTGACACTTTGGTAAAGAATGGTTTTTCCATTAAGGGGTAAGTATTGTTTTGGTAAGTTGCTGCCAAATCGTGCGCCAGTACCGCCTGCAACTATAAGAGCAAAGATTTTTTTTTGGGTTAGCATATCTTGGAACTTAAAATTGATCTTGGATTAAGAGTTTTATCTCAGCTTGATAATTGGAATAAATGCTATCTAAAATGTCCTCC
>DAHVSZ010000093.1 GCA_027328625.1 Candidatus Paracaedibacteraceae bacterium
TAAACCTGAGTTGGTCGGGTTCGAAATTGGCTGTAAATAAGTCGCTCTGGCCCATATATTGGCTAGAGTCTGCTGTGTTTTATGATTTAGATACGCGCGTATCTGGATTATAGACTGCCCTTTCGTGGGTTGGAATCCATAAAGGGGATTGGAACTTTGTAAACTTTTCTAAAGTGATAAAAAGGGCCAAGGTAGGATTTTGTTGTGGCGGAGGCGGGGCGGGCGCTTTCTTTTGGGTTCGGTGGCGGGCCCCAAAAAGCAGCATATTTTAACCTCTTATACCATTTTTCATAATTAATTGAATATTCATCGTCATTCTCGGATTTATTCCGAGAATCTTAAGACCCTATAGTCAAGCCCGAGGATGATAATATAAATGACACCACATAAATTATGAAAATTGGTATTACATCTAATAAAAACTCTATAAAATCCGCTCAATCCTATCAAATCATTCATCTTAAAAAGCGATTGCTTATAATCTGCTAAAGGCTTTAAACAAAACGGTTCTAGAATCTTGATACCTGAATTATGCCTTTCGCTAGGAAAAAAAGCGTAAAAAGAGAAAAAGAAGAAAAATCAAGGCAAATAAACACCAAATTTAGGAGGCTTTTCGGACGATTTTCCCTTCATTGCTAAAAATTTACCCTACCCATTATAAAATCCTATATTATGCAATGGTCATCTTAAGTTCACAAAATCATACAAACTTTGCGGCAGTTGCATTTAGGATAGTATATAAAACATTAAAAATTAATCTGCCCTGCTTCCCAGCAATTCTTTTACCAAATCCATTCTTTTGAACTCATGTTTCTTTAAAATAGGAATTATATCCTTCAGATACGGGTCTGTAGCATCTAACAATGCTGGATCATATTCAAAATGAACACCACTTAAAATTGCTTTTCCGTTTCCAATAAGACATTCAATAACAGCAGCTGGTTGGTTTGACAGATCTTTGTATGTTGCGAGAATTTTAACGTTTAGATATCTCTCTGGGTTAATAAAATGGCCTCCACCATTATAAAAAACATGGAAAGCTGTTTTCTGATTAAGATTCCATTCAACAAAAGCTGCTCGTGTTCCTTCATAAGTATCATAGTCATACGGCGCAAGTGTTGGCCCCTCAACTAATCCTTCAAAAAAAGACAGCTCTCTCTGTCCTATAACTTCGATCGCGGTTCCTTTGGCGAATGCTAAATTTTTTCCAGCATAATAAGCGCCAGCGCATATTCCAAGATAAAAGCCGCCATTTTCAACATAATCTCTTATAACAGTATTGCCACGACCATTCAGTTCTTGTGTGTAAGGAAGGTCGGCTCCTCCTGGCATAACAAATAACGCGGCATCTTGTGTCCATGCGCCATTTAGAACTTCTTTTGGTGAAATGAAATGAATGGATTTTTTTTCAAAAAATTTTTTTAAGTGTTGAATACCAACTTTGGAAACGCCGGGCCCGTTATAGATATAAATCATGCCAGTAGTCATCAAACCCTATTTCCAAACAATGCCGTGCCAATACGTATCATTGTGCTGCCGCATTCTAGTGCATGTTGATAATCACTGCTCATTCCTATACTTTTTTCTTTAAGCCTATGTTTGTCTGCTATTGCAGTTAAACGTTTGAAATAGGGAACAGGGTCTTTTCCTGATGGTGGAATACCCATAAGTCCAATGATTGGCAGCTTTAAATCATAAATACAGGTTTGTATAAAGTCATCGGCTTCATCAAAAGAAATACCTCCTTTTTGAGGTTCATTTCCTAAATTGAGTTGAATCATCAAAGGTATTATATGCCCAAGAGTTTGCATTTCTTTGTGCAAAGATTGAGCAAGGCTGAGCCGATCTAAACTTTGGATACAATCAAAAATTTTAAGAGCTTGTTTTACTTTATTGGTTTGAAGTGAGCCAATAAAATGTAGCTTACAATTTGGATATTTTTGTTTAAGAGTTGGCCATTTCTTTTCAGCTTCTTGGACTTTATTTTCGCCAAACAAATGTTGGTCAGCTTTTAATAAAGTCTCAATGGCTTCAACTGATTGCCCTTTACTAACTGCCATAAGCTGAGCTGAAGCATTGTGACAATTTTCAACCAGCTGTTTCCAAGTCCCTGATTGCTGTAAAGAGCTCACGGTTTTTTACGAAATGCATCCAAGGTCACAACATTTGACTCTGATCCATCTGAAGTGGGCTCAGAACCTTCTTCTGGTGTGCTCAAAGTCTTAGTTGACTTTTTTGACTCTTTTTTTGGCTGTTGTTCAGCAGGAACATTTAAAGATGGTGTAAACTGCAATCCGAATTTAACAGAAGGATCAACAAAACTAATAATCGCATCAAAAGGAATCATCAAACGTTCATGAATATCATTGAAACAAAGAGTCACACAAAAACGATTGTCCTCAACAACAAGATCCCAATATTCATGCTGTAGTACAATTGTAATTTCATCAGGATATTGTTCTTTTAAATAGTCAGGGATATCAATACCTGGGTGGTCTGTTGCAAAAGCTATATAAAAATGATGATTGCCAGAAAGGCCTTTTTTTGCAGCTTGCATAAGCGCTTCCTTTACAACCGAACGCAAAGCTGATTGTACAAGTTGTTCATAATCGATATAGATCTTTTTACTCACGGTTTCAAACCTTTTATGTTGTCAAACTCAAAAATAGCGTCTAAAAGTGGGGGCATTCTGTTGCCCGGTTGCCCCCGACCGCGGTAGTCAAACTACGTTATAATCAGTAATACTGATTATTAGGCAGCTTGAGCTGCAACAAAACGGTTGGAGTTAGCAGCTGCTAAGTTCCAGTTACGGTTTGCTGCAGTGGAACGACGGCGACGACGTCCAACTACACCTGTGCTCAATAATGTGGCACTTATAAAAATAGCCCGATAACGGTGGTACAATACCGAGCAAAAGGCATATCTTTATGACGCACGTCGATCCTGGTTCACCCCCATAAGACTTAACTTTTTTTAATGGTGGAGGCGCCGGGTACCGCCCCCGGGTCCGCAACGTTTATTTCATATGCTGTTTATCGCCATAGTTGATTTACATCAACACTTATTAAAATAAACCTTTTTTGGGTGAAATCAAGGGGAATCGGGAAAGCATAAGTAGTGATTGACAAAATATAGCATAAATGCTATGTTATTTCTATGAAATGGAGTATTATCATACATCCAGATGCAGCGGATGAGCTAAATGAGTTGCCTACGGACATGAAGGCTAAACTTGCACGTCTGCTCGAATTAATTAAGCAAATTGGGCCTTTAGAGCTTAGAGAACCCCACGTCAAAAGTTTAGGAAATAAACTTTTGGAAATTCGACTTTATGGAAGAGATGGGATTTCTAGAGTGATCTATGTAGTCCTTACACAAAAAAGAGTAGGATTATTGCATGCTTTTATCAAAAAGACACAAAAGACTCCAAAGCAGGCAATAGAATGTGCTCTTAAACGCTTAAAGGAGGTTTAAATGAAAGAATGGATCGATTTTGAAACCCTTAAAAATAAGTGGATGGAAGAAGGCGAGTTTAGAAAAGAATATGAAGCTTTAGAGCTGGAATATAAAATTGCGCTCGAGCTTATTAAAGCACGCTCGAAAGCCGGTTTGACTCAACAAGAAGTGGCTGCGAAAATGGGAACGACTCAATCCGTTATTGCCCGTCTTGAATCAGGGACAATGCTGCCCAGCGTTAAAACATTAAATAAATTCGCTCAAGCGACAGGCAAACTTTTGGAATTACATATTAGTTAAAGGAAAATATGATCCCTAGCGTTGATCTTTTTCATCAGTTACAAAATGATGTTACTAACAGCACTATTCCAGTGTCAGATTTACTTAGGAAAGCTAAAAGACTGGCAACCCGATTAGATTTAAAAGTTGACTTGGTCTGGATAAATCGAGAACTTGAAGGCTACTTGGAAGTGTCTGTTGACGAAGTTCCGAAATACAGATTTTTAACGGGTCAGCCCACCATTAAGCGGGAGATAATTCTTACAGATAATCCAAAATTTTGTATAGCATCAGAGACTTCACCTATATGGAGAATAGAACAACGTTGCAAAAACATAGGTGATTACGGTGTACTTGGATATAGACCAGAAATTGAAGCTGAGCTTTTAAAGGAAAAAAATTATCCCCTTACAGCGGAAGTAGCATTATGTGTGAGGCATGATACGGTTTTAGGTATTCTGCATGGAGTTAAAAGTCGCATATCTGATTGGTGCATGGAACTTGAAGAATCAGGAATTATAGGTGAAGAGATGGGTTCACAAAGAGCTGAAAAAAATAATCAATCATCCATGACTGTCATTATTAATAACTCAACCGTGCACAGCCTAAATAATGCTTCAGGCCAAGACAACAAGGTAGAAAATATTCAAGAAACACCACCTTCTCAAGGATTTGCGGGTTTAATTAAAAAGATCTGGAATTTTTTTAGGGGCTTTTGGAACTAAGTTAGCTCAATCTTGTAAATGCAACTAGATTGCCACGTCGGTGCAAGCACCTCCTCGCAATGACGGTTTATTTATAATAGCCATCCTCGGACTTGATCCGAGGATCCATAGATTCTAGCAAGAAGCGCAACTGCAGGAAAGGTATCTAAGAAAATTTTGATTTGATCATAGAGACGTCTTTTAATCATGCTTGTAATTTTAACATTGAATATTAAATTTGCAAGGATAAAATTGAAATGAATAAACTAAATCTGCTCCCAACCACCTTGCAAAGTTTGCCGCCAATAAACGCAAGAAAATCCCAAATCTTGATAGTGCTTATAACGATTCTCAGCGTCTTTTAAGGCTTCAGGATAACTCCCATCAAAGATATCGATGCAACGACTAAAACCTGATTTTGCTTCAATAATTTGTCCTGAGGTTACGACAATCAACGTTGCATTATTAGGATTTTCAATTTTTGTTGTTAGCCAAATAGGCTGACGGTTATGAGTGATTGGATCATCAACAGCACTACCATGCGGTAAGAATGCATTGGTTGAATACGTCCACAAAACTGAATTTAAAAGCTCAAGACGCTCTTGTGAATCAACAAGAACAACTGCTCTTTGATCCGCTGCATAGGCTTTTTCTAATAATTTTGGCAAAGTTTTTTCTAAGGAAGTCGTTGTCAGCTGATAAAAAGCCACTTCCATGTTTGATTAACTCACTTTAAGGTTGTTTTGGTTTTTGAGAACTGTATCGTCCAAAGTTACCAAAGATATCTCTCATCACCGAAGATTCATAACCTGTTGTTTCTGTTTTTCTATCAATAGGCACAACGGGGTGTTCACCTTGGAATTTTTGTACGTTTCTTACAATACCTTGAGCATCAAATGTAATAACAACGGTTTGCTGCTCTAAGGTTTTTGGATGATAAAAAGATGTCGTGGAAGTTTTTTTAGAGATGTAATACCAATTTTGTTCTTGGTTTTCAGTTGGAAAGCTTGAACCTGTTGAAGGGGAGCCAAACTTTTCTTGAATCGATTGTTTAGTATCAATACCAATTTGAATCTTAGTCAGATCAAGAGTTTCAGGGTTAAAACCTCGGCTGTCGATTGTTGGGTAACACCCAGCAAGGAAAACAGCAAGAAATAAATTTAGAAAAAAAGTTAAACGCAACATATAATAAGTATCAAATATCTTTTTCATTTTTCTAGGTTTCGCATTACTTTAAGATGATGTCAACTCTTTGCTAAACAAGAACCTATCTTTACAGGATTTAAGGTGCCATGGAAGCTCCGAATACAAATGAACTGAATCGACTTGTTAATTTAGAACGTATTTTTCATAACCGTTCATGTTATGTTATCACAGCTTCTGAAGCAGAGAAAATAGCGCTTGCAAAACGCTTTGATTTAATTTCTGTGGACACACTTGAAGCAAAGTATGATGTAAAACCTTCTGAAACAAGTCAAGGAGGATTTTGGGTAACAGGTCATCTGCATGCAAATGTTGTGCAAAGTTGTGTGGTGACTTTAGCGCCTGTTAAGGGTGAAATTAATACGGACATATCTCTATATGTTATTGATGAAAAATATGAGACAGAAAATCCTTTGGATTCCGAACAAGATGTAGATTTTGAATATAGTATTCAAGGAGAAATTGATCTTGGAGAAATTACGGCACAGTATCTTTCTCTTTCATTAAATCCTTATCCACGAGCCCCAGGTGAAGAGGAAGACATAACATTAGAAAAGTTCAAAGATAAACAAAATCCATTTTCAGCATTAGCGAAATTAAAGTCATGAACGTAGATCAGTTGAGTTTTACAAAAGCTTGTGGGCTTGGTAATGATTTTGTGATCTTACCTTTACCGATAAAGACTGTTGATCTATCAAAATTGAGTATTGCTTTGGCTGACAGACGATATGGTATTGGATGTGATCAAATTATCTTTACTGAAGAAGCTCCCTTTAAAAAGACTTACAAAATACGCTTTTTTAACTCTGATGGGTCTGAAGCTGAAGGTTGCGGAAATGGCAGTCGGTGTGTTGCTAGGTTATTGATGGATGAAAGAGGATGGGAATGTGTCAAACTTGAAACGGCTGGCGGAATGTTAGACTGTCAGAAAAAATCTGAAAATACTGTTTCAATTCAAATGCCTAATCCTCAATGGGAAAAAAATGTTCCCATATATGATGACATTATAAAAAAAGCCTTCTATATAACTATAGGAAATCCTCATCTCGTTTGTTTTGTTGGTGACATAGACGATGTAAAAACAAAAGGGTCAATTTTCGAAACGTATCTCCATCAAATCAATGATCGTTTTCCAGAAAGAGTCAATGTTGGATTTGCTCAAGTTATGGATCGAAAAAACATTGCCCTTAACGTTTGGGAAAGAGGCGCTGGTTTAACGCCTGCTTGTGGAACAGGAGCTTGTGCGGCAGCTGTCGCAGCTTGTTTGGAAGATTTTACTGATAAATCAGTTATTGTTCATCAAAAGGGAGGGGCTCTTAAGATTCATTGGGCAGAAGATGGATTGTTTATGAGTGGGGAAGCCCTTACAATTTATCAAGGATCAATATCTTTAAACTTACTCAATGGAAGAATTGGATGATTCTAACAGAATGGCTAGCAGTAACAGCTATAGCTAGCTTTGCAATTATAAGCCCCGGCCCAGGATTTGCTATTGTTGTCAAAAATAGCTTAACTCAAGGTCGTCAATCAGGACTAGCAACGGCAATAGGAAATGCTTGTGGGGATGTAGCTCATATTACTCTTAATCTTTTTGGTATTGGTTTATTGATTGCCAATACCCCCAGTATTTTTGAACTTATAAAGATAGCTGGGGCTTTATATTTATTTTGGCTTGGCAGTAAAGGGCTATTAAGCAAACCTAGTACACCTCAAAAAATAAAATATATATCAAAAGAAAATGGCTTTCGTGCTTTTTTGGACGGATTAATAACAACAATTTTAAACCCAAAAGCCTTTATTTTTGTGTTTGCTTTGTTTTCGGTCATTGTATCAACCGATGCTCCTTTACATCGAAAAATTTTTTATGGAGGGTGGATAGGTTTGATATCATTAGCTTGGTTTACAATTGTAGCTATCTTTTTTACAGATGAAAAATTGCGCTTGAAACTGCAAAAAAATCAGCATTGGCTTAATCGTGTAACAGGAGTTATTTTAATTTTCTTTGCTCTTGAGATGTTGCTCTCTTCTCCTTTAGATCTTGTCCAAGCAAAGCAAACCTTTTTTGAGAACTGAAATGTTGAGATAAAATTGAAAATCGCGCAGTATCATGTAATAATAACCGGGAAATATTGCACGATCATGTTGAATTTCGATATTGTTTCTTAATATAGCTGCCCTAAAAGAGCTTGATAATAAATTAGCCAAAATCTATGGGTCACAGCCTATAGCAAGACTCATGTAAAATAATTACAACAACTTACAATCTAATACTATACTTTTTATTTGATTAAAAGACACTAATCATCATTATTTTATATCGTAGCAAAGGTATGGAAGGAAACCAAAGTTAAGGTTGATTCTGCCTTACCCACCCGACATTTTCTTTTAGCGTCATACACGCCCTTGATAGAGGCATAGGTACTACACAAGTTTAGTCAATTTATCTAAAATTATTAAAGCAAACCCGCCGTCATGG
>DAHVSZ010000094.1 GCA_027328625.1 Candidatus Paracaedibacteraceae bacterium
TTCCCAAAGAGAATTTTGGGTTATTTCTTAAGGAATGTGAATGGCGTTTTAATAACCCTAATCCAAAAGCTCAAATACTTCAGTTAAAACAATGGGTTATGGGTAATCTTAAATAGTTATCTGGGACAGCCCCTTCTTTTTTTAGCATTACTTGGAGGTCTTTTCACTTATACTCATTCTGAATCAAAAGAAAATAATAAAAATTACTTAGAACTTAACAATCGCTTCATAAAACTTGAAACCCAAGTTGAAGAACGAAGGAATAAGAAATAATTTTATCCACTTTCCAAAATCCATCCATCCATTGACTCTAACTCTTTTGTGCACTAACTATATTCACATATATGTTTTCCTTGTTTAGTAGAGTTCTTTAATGACTTCTGATCTTATCCGCCTTTCCCGTGCTCAAGTTGGCGCTGATGAATTGCAAGCTTTAGCTCGTGTTATTGATGTTGGCTACCTTGGCATGTCAGTTGAAGTTCAAACTTTTGAAAAAGAATTGACAGAATACATTGGTAACGACCGTCAAGTTGTTTGCGTCAATACAGGAACCTCTGCTTTGCATTTAGCAACACAAGCTTGTGGCATTGGCCGTGGTGACGAAGTTCTTATCCCAACAATCACTTACGTTGCTTCATTCCAAGCCGTATCAGCAACAGGAGCTACACCAATTGCTTGTGAAGTTAATCCACTAACAGGATTTATAGATGTTGATGATGCTGAAAAACGTATCACACCTCGAACCAAAGCAATTATGCCGGTTCATTATGCCAGTGGCTTTAGTGATTTAGAAAAAGTCTATGACTTAGCTCAAAAACATAAGCTTCGCGTGATTGAAGATGCCGCTCATAGTTTTGGCGGATTTTATAAAGATAAACGCGTAGGAGCACTTGGAGACATTGTTTGCTTTAGTTTTGATGGCATAAAAAATATTACATGTGGCGAAGGCGGTGCTGTTGTCACTGGTGATCTTAAAACTGCGGAAAAAGTTAGAGATGCGCGGCTTTTGGGTGTCGAGCATGATACAGAAAAACGGTTTAGTGGCCAACGCAGTTGGGATTTTGATGTCACTGAACAAGGTTGGCGCTATCATATGAGTGATTTGATGGCATCTATTGGTCGCACTCAACTAAAGCGTTTATCAGAGTTCTCTGTCCGTCGACAACAGATTGCCAGACACTATCAACAGTTTTTAAAGAATTATTCAAATCTCCAATGTTTAGCTATAGATTATGATGTAGTTGTTCCTCATATTTTCTTAGTGTTGGTTAAACAAGGAGGAAGAGATAGTTTACGTTCCTATCTGCAAAATCAGAATATCCAAACAGGTCTCCATTATAAACCTAATCATTTGTTAACTTTATTCAAAACAGATTACGCTCTCCCAAAAGCTGAGCAAATGTATAAAGAAATTTTAACTCTTCCTTTGCATTCCCTTTTGACTGATGATGATGTTAAGCGTGTTTGTGAAGCTATTACTACTTGGGTTAAGGATCAGGATAAAAACGCAGCTTAGTTTAGATCTATACTTGATACTTAAACATTTGTTAATCTAAAAACGTTGGCATGTATTTAGAAAGGCTTTGAAATGATTAATAGCTCTTCTACTGTATCACTCAAAATTGCTTTTGGTTGTGATCATGCCGGATACCCACTTCATATTCATCTCATAGGCCTCGCCGCTTCACATGGCTATACGCCAATTGATTGCGGAACCTTTGACCAAAGTTCAGTTGATTACCCAGATTATGCATTAAAAGTTGTTGAGACTGTTAAAGCAGGAGAGGCTAATTACGGGGTTCTTATCTGTGGCACAGGGATTGGTATGAGTATTGCTGCCAATCGTCACCCAGGAATTAGAGCAGCTCATTGTTCAACTGAATATGAGGCCACAGTCGCAAGGCAACATAATAAAGCAAATATTTTATGCTTAGGAGCGCGTGTTATCGGAATTGGTGTTGCAGGAACATGTCTTATGGCATTTCTAAAGTCAGACTTTTTAGGTGGTCGTCACCAAACCAGGCTAAATAAGATTGATCTGCCGTAAAGGTTTTGATATGCGCTCAAATCAAACACTAAAAATATTATCATTCAATTTTTTTATTATCAAAAAAGATTAATGGATGTCTTATTTTAATGCATATGACCTTTCCAAAGCTGCGTTGGCAAAAATTTACATAAAACCCCATTTATAGAAAGAGTTCGAGTAGAGTATTTAATAGAAGCCATTAAATAATAACGTTCAGGTCGAATTTCAAAAAATACTTCTTCACCATCAAGTATTGTTGCGTTTGGAAATGATTCAATAAGTTCATAATCATTTTTCCATTCTTGATATCGAACTTGAATAAGCCATGCTTTTAATAGATTGCTACAATCAGGGTAACGTTTTGAAAACTCAAAAAGGCGATCTTTTTTAATGATTTTCATTGATAATCTCACAAAGATTTAAAATACTAAACTGAAAGATTTATCTATGTATGTCATGTAAAAAAACAAACATGTCAATTAAAATTTCTATAAATTAGCTATTTTTGATATAAATTTATAATTCTTTGGTTAATATAAGTAAGAATGATTTCTTGTTTTTCATTAAATGCACTCTTATTATATGGACAGTAAACACATAAGATTTAGCTACAGGAATCAAATGGAAACACATAATCCTGAAGTCATTATTGCTGGTGGTGGTCTAGTTGGCTCTGTTCTTGCTATTGCTCTTGCAAAAAAACGAATTGCAGTAACTGTTGTTGATAGAGAGCCTATAGATCAACAAATAAAACCAGAAAATGATGGACGGACAACAGCTGTTTCATATGGATCACAACAAATTTTTAATGAATTAGGCATTTGGCAAGCTATGGAAGCTTATGCTCAACCTATTTGGGAAATTCGTGTTTTCGAAAATGATTCTCCTTGGACAGTTGATTATGACCATAAAGATATTGGCCCTAATCCCATGGGATATATCATTGAAAATCAAGTCATTCGAAAAGCAATCCAAGCACACCTTGACATTCCTTATCTTAACTGGATTGCTCCTACTCGTATAGAATCTACACAAAGACTTAAAGAGAAAGTTATTGTGACACTTGAAGATAAAAGAGTTTTTGAAGCTAAATTATTAGTCGGAGCTGAAGGACGATTTTCACCAACAAGGAGTCAATCCTCTATTTCCACCAAAACATGGGAATATAATCAAATGGCTTTGGTTGCCCACATCCAACATGAAAAGCCGCATAACGGAACAGCATGGGAGATATTTTTGCCGGAGGGGCCCTTAGCTGTTTTGCCAATGTTTGACTATCCTAAGACAAAAAGCCCACGTTCTGGTTTGGTTTGGGTTAAATCTAAAAAACACGATTGGCACAAAGAAACAGACGACCAGCTAGCCTCTGAATTGCAAGACCTTTTCCCCTTTTATGGAAAAGTGAAATTTTGCAGCCGTCGTTGGACATATCCTTTATCAGCCTTAACAGTAAATTCTATTATCGATGACCGCTTAGTTTTGATTGGAGATGCAGCGCATGTTGTTCATCCAATCGCAGGACAAGGTGTTAACCTAGGATGGAGAGATGCGATCGTTTTAGCTGAGAGCATCCAAGAAGCGATTTCTTTGGGATTAGATATTGGCTCCCATACAACTTTAAGCCGTTACCAACATAAACGTAAATTTGATCAACGTTCTGTGATTCTAATGATGGATGGTATTAATCGACTTTTTAGCAATTCTTCAACGGTGTTACATATTTTGCGCAATGCTGGATTTGCAGCCGTTAATAACATAAAACCATTGAAACGATTCTTTATGAAAAAAGCGATGGGGTTGTAAGCCAATTAAATTGTATTTATTAAGACAAATTTTACATGCCACAATTGTGAAAAACTAACAAGGTACTCTCGGGATTATTATATTCAACAAGAACAGCTTGACGGCTACTAAGAATTAGGCTTATAAAGAGTGAGGAGTTGTCGAACACATCTCACAATAAGAAAGGGCCCTTAGCTCAGTCGGTAGAGCATCTGACTTTTAATCAGGGGGTCGAAGGTTCGAATCCTTCAGGGCCCACCAATCAAATCAAGGCTTCGTGGCATTTGCATTCTTTGAATTTCTGAAAAAACATCTAGGTAGCACATAGGTAGCAGAAGAAAGAAAAGTAGGGTGGGGAAAAAATATATTTTTTTGAAATGGCCTATTTGAATACCAGGAAATTGGCTCGAATGATTGTTAGTTCCCTAAAGCAAAATTATGTCTCATTTCTCAATCTACTTTGTGTACAGGTTGATCAGGTTTCTTGACGCTTAGAAACCGTTTTTATGCTACCAGAGGATCAACAACGACAGACTCAGAAGATGGTGTCCAACCATGGAATGAACGAACAGGGACACTAGACCGCACAACCGCTTGTGAAAGTCTTCTAACGATATTAGGAGCAGATTCTAAGAGAAGACTAGAAGCGCAAAAACCATAAGACTCTATTAAACTAAAAATCAACAAAAGCTTTATAACAAACTTCATTGAAGCCTCCTCCTGTTTTTACTCAAAAAAACACTACTTCTTTATTTCGCCTCGCATAATAACATAAAAAACATCTTTATGGGTTTAGAATTTATGAAAGTATTTAAATTCTGTTAGAAAATAATTCTTAACTACGGGTTTTTTCATATTCTCTCGAAATTTTTGACAGCACCTTTTATCTTTATACTTAATAATTCTCTCGGTACACCAGGCCCTCTACAAAGATAATCCAAAGCCTTTAATCTCTTGGTCGAACTCTTGCTGCTATTCAAAAGTATTAATGTTGCTGAGGCTTTTCTGGAACATGTGTTTTTTGGACACATATTTTAATGTATTTAGGAAAATTGTATTAATGAAATATTGAATTTTCCAGAATAAATGCTATATCAGTTATTAAGATATATACCTGAAATGAGAACGGGATTATGGGTAATACAGTTGAAAAAATCATTACTAAGCCTCAAAGGATTATCAGACGCATCAGCCGTGGCCATCAAGTCACCTTGCCTCCTCATTTCATGAAAGAGAATGGTTTACATATTGGAGATGCCGTGGAAATTCTTGAAGAGAAAGGAAAGATTACAATACAGCCTCTTATAATTACAGACTCTCAAGAGAAATCACGTTTGATTCAAACCATTCAGGGATTGTTTGGGCAAATAGATAGCCAGGTATCTAAAGAAGGGCTATCAAGAAATGAAGAAGCTATTTTAGAAATAATAAATAACGAGATAGAACAATCTAGAAAGCGTTAAAGTGAAAATTGTTTTAGATTGTAACGTTGTAATTACAGCTGGTTTGACAAATGGAACTTGCCGTAAAGTTTTTATGTCTGTCTTAAGAGATCATACACTTATTATCAGCGAGCCTGTTATTAAAGAATATGCGTCTGTAATTCAACGAAAAAAGTTCTCTGCTTACCAACCTTATCTTCGAGAACTTGTCCTTGCTCTTTGCCAATTGGGAGAATTAGTTGAGCCCGTGGAATGTAACTTTTCTCTTCCTGATAAAGATGATGAAAAATATTTGGCTGCGGCACAAGCAGGAAAAGCTTCTATTTTGATCACTGGGAATAAAAAACATTTTCCAAAAGATTGTTATGGGGATATCCAGATTGTTGTTCCAAGTGATTATAAAGAATATTAAGAGTACATCCTAGAAAACAAAAATTAAGTAATACACAACTATATCTCCCCAGCAAAATGAGGGCTTGCTCATAGAAAGTCAATCCATTCCTTTACAAAGACAACTCCAAGCCTTTGCTTATCTCTCGGGTGAGTTCTTGTTGTTTTTCTAAAGCTTTATGTTGCTGAAGACTCTGCTGAAATAGCGCTTGCATAGACTGATTACAGGAGAGATCAAGTTTCTTAAAGAAATGTTCCATCCTGTGATCCTGATTGATCGTCTCAGATCGGTTTTTGTCTATTTCCCTGGCTTGATCGCAATAAAAGTACTGCCTATTCGACGCCTTTTCCGGATCATGCTTGGCTTCGTTGTGCCATAACTGAGATTCAATCAAAGCCATTCGGATAACGCTATGCTGTTCACTTTTCTTTAATTGGGTTAGGTTATAATGCTTTTTAATAACGCAAGATTGCTTTCGGATGATAAGTAAAGAGTATTGAACCCCCTCAAATCCATTTTAAGAAATCTTTGAGGATATGCATAACAACTTCGCTGACAATTAACCAAATAATCACCCACTCTAAATGGGAAGAATGAGCATGTTTGAGTTCATTTGACAAAATATCATACAGCTCGTGAATAACATCTAGTCTTCGGTTCAAAATATCCAATCGGGTCGAAATATCCATATATTGAGAGGCCATATGATAATATGGCTCATACCTTGGACGTCTCCAGAAAAACTCGGGCGTATCTAAAATATCGCTATGCAGATTAATTGAATTTCGTTCAGCAAACAAGGCTCCAATTTTCTGCGATAGCTTTTTTCGTGATAAAGAAATTTTACCTGCAGTTGCCAATTCAGCTGGAAGGTGACGTGTTTTTTCAATGGTTTTAGCAATCGAAGCCTCAAAGGCAGTCAATTTTACAGATTGTGTTAAACCATGTGATAAGGAAAGCTTAATCAGAACATCATCAGATTCTAAAAGAATGAGGTCTTCTTCTTCGTTGATGGCGGTTTCAGGGCCGCGTTCAAACATACAAACATCATATGTGGGTTCTTGAAGTGAACCTGTTTCATATGGTTTTGCATATTCTAAATACTCTTCCTCCTCTTCTTCACCCAAACCCCAAAAAATCACACAGCCATAGGAAAAATAGAAAATTTCCTTTACTTCTTCGTCATCACCTTTATGAAGATGAATAACATCGTCGTAAAATTTAGGGTCAAGCCCTTCACTTCTTAAGTATTTTGCTAATTCATCAATGTTATAACTGTCTGCTGTACAATAAGAAGAACAGCGCATAGAACACCATTAAGTCAATAAAACCGGTATTTAGATATAAATGTATTATGAACGGCAGTATGGATAAATACAAGTGAAACTGGTTTTGGTGTTTTAGGATGTCTGCTGGGGAAAATAAAACTATAAAATTTCCAAATTTCCCAACTCTTTGTAAGTTATAGCAAAAGCACTATAAAATGATACAACCTCTTAGTTTTCATGCCTCTTGACCGGGGGGGGATCCATAGACCCTATGGTCAAGCCATAGGGAGACTGAAGTGGGTTAGAAAATAGACATTTTCAAGTACATTGGGTATACCATTCATAAAATGATCTTTATAATTCCTTAATTGGTTAGAATATTTTTATAGCAACTCAGTAAAAACCAGATATGTAAATCCTTAAGTTATTTAGAAACAACAAAAAATCTTCTGTGAGATTGCTAATCATCATAAAAAGCAAGTCACGACAGTTTGTGTAGCAATCATATAAAGGGGAAAAATCTAACACATACATGTTTTATGTGAACTTTCTTGGTATTACTTTTATAGTTTATCATAACCCGCAGTTCATAGGTTCGTCGATTCAAAAGCTTTGTTTTATAAAATTACTTGATATTTACAATTAAAATTATTATTTTTTTCTAAATTAACAGTTTTTTTGCAAAGAAACTATGAAAGAATACATCTCAATATTAAGGAAAGAATCGCGCAAATTAGTTAGAGAGCTTGGGCTTTTACAACTCAATCAATCTTCAAAAGGGACAATGTCATCACACTGGCATGCTTTAATTGAAATTCATAAAGAACCAGGCATTACCCTTACTGCATTATCGAAAATTTTGGTGCTATCAGTATCAACGATTTCAAGAATTATAGATGCTCTTGTTACTATAGCTGACATCATATAATTTTGCTACAGATTTTCATGAACAAACAAAGCATTGAGAGAGCAGTTGTTTTTTCTT
>DAHVSZ010000095.1 GCA_027328625.1 Candidatus Paracaedibacteraceae bacterium
TGTACTCGTTTGCTTAATCGGCTCTTTCTCATACCATCCTTATAACATTATTTCATGTTATCTGGGACAGCCCCAAAATTTGCTAATGCTCGCAGCTGCGTGTGTGACCATTTATACCATTGCTGCTCCTGTTTGTGCGATGGAAGATGATGCGACAAGTGCACAAGTGCTGTTAGAAAGCAGCTTTCTCAGTTCACTCAACTTGCAGATGCTCTTGATGTTGTAACAAGTGAAAGAGATCAAGCTAGAGGTGATGCAAATTCAGCAAAACTTGAATTAGCGGCTCAAAAAGAGCAAAACTCCACCTATGATGTCCAAGTGGATGGATTAAGAAAAGAATTGAGTGCTTTGCATGAAAAGTCTGCTGAGTTAGGCGAGGTTCGTGCAGCATTAGAGAGAAAAATTAAACAATTAAGAGAGGCGCAGGGATTTCTAGAGTCAGAAACAAGAAAGAATTCTGAGCTTTCAGCTGCTTTAAATAGAGAGAGAACAGGGTATGCAGCAGCACTTGAAGCGCTTAGGACGGAAAAAAATGCTGCAGTGGGGGCTCTACAAGTTCTTCAGAGTAGCAGAGAAAAAAGAGCAATAGATGCAGATGTTCAGGCCGCGTTGTTAGCTAGAATTCAAGCACAAAATACTGAAAGAGGTACTTTGAACAAATTGTTTGGTCTAAGCGAAGAGACTTCGTATAAGGCTTTACTAGAGGTTATTCAACAATTGAAGCAGGCAAGAACAACAGAAGCTCCAGCAGTAACTTCATTATCTCTTGCTGATAAAGTAAAAAGTGTCTTTATAGCTATGGAGGCCGGCCCGTATTTGTATGATGATAGCAAAGAATCATTTGCAAATGTGTTAACTGCAGCGATTCAGACTAGATTCAATGGAGATTATGCAGGGGAAGATTTGGAAGGCAAGATTAAAGAAGTAATAGCTGAGATGGATTTAGTTAATTTTGACATTTCAGTCGATGTGAAAGAAGGCTTGCCAGGTCAATTAGCAGCAGCTTTGACACAAAAGTAACTGCTAATAAATATAGACTTATCGTCAATGGCGAGCAACGGAGTTGCGTGGTCATCCAGAAAATTTACTGGATCACCACGCCCCTTGCGAGCTTTGTATTTTCTCGATCCACATCGCAAATGCTCCTTGCAATGACGCAGAATGTCTTATTTTATATTGCTCTTGCTCTATTTTTCTTGACGAGTCATTTTTAAAAGTTTTCTCTTTCAATTTTGGATTATTTAGTCTATTTTAGATAAAATAATCAACACATCAATTTTAAGATTAAATTTTCATGACCTCACAATTTGCTCAGTTTGTTCCCGTTGCAAAAGCAATCGGTGATTTACTTTCACCATGTGCGGAGGTTGTCATCCATGACATTAAGCAAAACAAAATTGTTTTTATTTTCAATAACTTTTCAAAACGCAAAGTTGGAGATAATTCTCTTTTAGATGAAACTATAAATTGGCAATTAGAAGATCAAACAACAGGAATTTATGAAAAACTCAATTGGAATGGTAAAAAGTTAAAATCAATAACAGCTGTTCTAAAGAATCAAAATGACCAAATCTTTGGACTTATGTGTATTAATTTAGATGTTTCTCACCTAGAACAAGCTAAAAATTTTATTGAAGTCTTTCTAAAGCCATCTGCAATTATTCCGCAACCTGACACCCTTTTCACTCATGATTGGCAAGAGCGTATTAATCAATATGTTCACCATTATTTGCGTGAACGCAATTTGTCATTACCTAATCTTAATAAGCAAGAAAAACAGAGTCTTGTTCTTCACCTCCAAGAGAAAGGTGCGTTTGAAGGCAAAAATGCAGCTAACTTTGTGGCAAATGTCTTAAATTTGAGTCGTGCTACCATCTACAATTACTTATCAAAAAAGGAAAATTAAGCAATGCAATTACCTGTATTTCAATTAGAAGATTATCTTTCTCGTTGGGAATTTAAAGCCCCATATCTTTTATGTTGTAGTGACGCTGAAAGCTTCTCCATGAATGAATTATTAAGCTACGCAGATCAAGTCAGTTTAAATTTATGGAATAACTTACGACTTTCTTATACAGAAGCACCTGGTTTGCCTATTTTGCGAGAAGAGATCGGCAAATTATATTCTGGCTTATCAGAGTCAAATATTTTGTGTTTTGCAGGAGCTGAAGAAGGAATTTTTTGTGCTTTGCAAACGTTAATTAAATCAAATGATCATGTTATTACTTTTACCCCTTGTTACCAATCTTTGGAAAGCCTTCCGCAAAATCTTGGGGCTCAGGTTACTGCCATTTCTTTAAAAGAAGAAAATCATTGGCAAATTGACTTAGAAGAAGTCAAAAAGGTAATTCAAAACAATACAAAAGCTATTATCATCAATTTTCCCCATAATCCGACAGGTGCTGTTTGTAAAGAGGATACCTTAAAAGGGCTTATTGATTTAGCAAGATCTCAGGGAATTTATATCTTTTCAGATGAAGTCTACAGACTATTAGGCAATGTGAGTATCCAACCTGCCCCCATTGCAACACTATACGAAAAAGGTTTGAGTCTTGGTGTTATGAGTAAAGCCTTTGGTCTGGCTGGATTAAGGGTTGGTTGGATTGCATGTCAGGATATTCAGCTTTTGAAAAAAATCGAACAAACCAAATACTATACATCAATATGTAATAGTGCTCCCTCTGAGATATTGAGTTTAATTGCTCTTAGAGCAAAAGATACAATTTTACAAAGAAACAATTTGATTGTGAAAAATAACCTGAGTTTGATTGATCAATTTCTTGAAAGGTATTCTTCTTTATTCAGCTGGGTTAGACCTGAGGGAGGCTGTGTTGGATTTATGAAGTTTTATTCAAATATTTCCATAGATGAACTTGCTAGAAAGCTTGTTGAAAAAGAAGGTGTACTTTTAATGCCTGCAAGTATTTACAATTATCAAACCAATCATTTCCGTATTGGGTTTGGTCGTCAAAATATGGCTGAAGCTCTGGATAAATTTGAACATTTTTTAAAAGGTTAATTTATTTTTAGCACCTAATGTTTTTCTGATTTTTGGGTTGAGTTCTAAGATTATATTAGAAATGTAATTTTGACATCGAGCTATTAAAACCTTCTATATCTTATACCTAACCCACGCCCAAAGAAACTTATTATACTCAGATAACAAAAGGGATAGGTTTTTCCATGTCAGTTGATATTTTTCAGCAACTGGATGAGGAATAATTTTCACGCCAGGCAATGCTTTGGAAAATTCTAACATGCTGCGCCAAATGTGATAATTAGCTGTAACTAAGCGCATGGATTGAATGTTTTGTTCATGTGCCCACGAAGCTGTTTCTTCGGCATTTCCTACTGTGTTTTGTGCTTTATAACCAAGCCTGGCTTCGGGAAGAGTTGCTGTACCCAATTGAACTTTCTGTAATTCAATCAGAGCAGGCATGTTCACTTTTGGATTGACCCCTGAAATAAATAATTTTTTTCCAAGTCCTTGTTGGATCAATGAAAACCCTAATTGAACTCGACCTTTACCACCTGTGAGGACAACAATCGCATCAGTTGGAGTTGTTTGATCAGCAGCTTGTTCAGGTAGAACCTCTAAAAAAATGATAAACCCAACTATCCACACTATAAGAGCACTTGATAGTGTTAAAAAAAGTAGGCGTATTTTCCTCATCGATCCATCCGTCTGAGCGTCCTTAAAACAGTTAAACGAGAAACAACCATACTTAAAACTGATACGATAAATGGTAGACAAACAAATATCACAACTATTTCAGGGGTGATCATATTTTTAAAAATTTCTGGGATACCTAAATACCCAGCAAACCAACTAAGAAAATATATAATAGGAAGAGCAAAAACAATGCCTATGATTCCACCTTGAAAACATGTCTTAAAGGCTTGTATTTGAAACTGTTTTGCTAAATAAGAGTTTCTTGCTCCCATAAGTCTTAAAACATCTATAATCTCTCGGTTTGTTGATAAAGATGATTTGGTAATAAGGCTGATTACAACAAAAATAGAGCAAATAATAAATCCAATAATTACATAGGATAAACTTTTAATCGCTTGTCCTAAACTAACAAGCATTTGATGCCAGCGAGCATGAGGTTCAATCCTAATGCCTGCAGATATTTCTCTTAATTGTTGAGTTACAGCAGCGATGTCCAAAGGGACTGCAGGGTCAAGATCAATATCAATTAGAGCAGGTAACTGCAAATCTCTAAGAAGGTCAATTTGTCCAACCCAAGGTTTTAATAATGATAATAAGCGATCCCCATCAACAATTTCAGCTCTTTGAATTCCAGGTATGGTTTGCAATATACTCATGACTTGCTGAATAGTTGGTGAAGTTGAAGCAGACCCTCCTTCAATAATGGGGATTTCGACAGTCATTTTATCATTGTTAGTTCCACTATGAAAACGAATCAAAGTCCCGCCTATTGAAGTAGCACAAGCTAAAACCAACAGGAGTAATAAAACTAAAAGTCCAATAATCCATGGAAGATATTGTCTTCCAGATTCTTGATTGGTTGGAATTTCTTGAATGTTTTTGCTGTTTGAAGAGGTCATTGTGATTTATCTCTAATAAAAACTTTGATTTTGATAAACAGGGGCAGGCACAAAAGGCTGATTCACGGTTATCTGTCCTTGAAAAAGTTGCAATTCAGGATATGGAAACGCTGAGATAATGGACCGATTATGAGTGGCCAAAATAATTGTTGTGCCAATCTTATTAAGCTCTTCAAATAAAACCATGAGTTTGTAAGCTGCAGCATCATCAACATTGCCTGTTGGTTCATCAGCTAAAAGAAGAAGGGGGCGTGTTATAACGGCTCGCGCAATACCAACGCGCTGTTTTTGGCCATCCGATAGTGTGTTTGGCATGCAGTATAAATGATCACCAAGTCCCACCCAATGTAAGAGTTCTTT
This sequence comes from Candidatus Paracaedibacteraceae bacterium, assembly GCA_027328625.1. Lineage (GTDB taxonomy): Bacteria > Pseudomonadota > Alphaproteobacteria > Paracaedibacterales > CAIULA01 > CANJLN01. Next base: position 4,933 of record DAHVSZ010000095.1, read on the forward strand.
CGCATAAGCCCGTGATTTTCTAGTGTCGGATCCACTTATTTTCATAGCAAGCGCTACATTATCAAGAACATTTAAGTGGTTAAGTAAACGACAGCCTTGAAAGACTAAACCCATACGTTGTCTAAAGGCTGGCAGTTCAGAAGGTGTTAAATTGTCGACATCTCGTCCAAAAACTTTGACGTTCCCTTCTGAAGTTCTAATCTCTCGATAAATCAATTTTAAAAGAGAGGTTTTGCCAACACCGCTTGGGCCTGTTAAGAAGTAAAATGACCCCGCAAAAAATGAATAATTAAGATTATAAAAAACTGGACTGCCTTCAGGATAATAAAGGCTAACTTGCTCTAATTTTACAATTTCTACACTATTGCGCCTTTGAAATGCCAAGGACGACCTCGTCTTTTACAATTGTTATTTGCTACCAGTCTAGTCCACTTTGCTGAGGCAAATCAATTTTCTTTGTCAGCTTTTTTCTGATTTTTGAATGAGTAACCTTTGCTTGACCCAAAAAAGAAATTCTACTAGTTTCAAATGAGTGCTGGAGTAGCTCAGTTGGTAGAGCGACTGATTCGTAATCAGTAGGTCGCAGGTTCGATTCCTGTCTTCAGCACCAGAGAGATTGGTGGCTTACGAATTCTTTGTTTCTATTTAGAGTAGCATTTTTCCCTAATTTTTCTTGATGAACAAAGACATTAAAAAGATTCTCTGCAATTGGATGCTTACTGTTTTCATAAAATATACAAATGAGGTTATACCAAATTCCAAATGAAATTATACATATCTCCATACATTTGTCATCCTTGATAGTTTTTTAATTTTTATTATGATCTTCAAAACTTTTTAATCCTCTCATATCAAGCAATCAATGTCGTTCTCGACCTTTCCTACCTGTCTTCCTCAGGCTTGACCCGAAGGTTCATGAGGTTCTAATGACAAATTTATTTAAGGCAACATTGGTTTAGTAAAATTGTTTTTGGTTGATAGTCTTTCACTCGATTGAGACTTGTTGCTAATATGATAATCTAAACTTAAGGAGCACAATTGAATGATGCAGTACAGAGAAGGTATATTCAAAAGCCAATCTCTCTCAGAAGCTGTCAAAGAGGAAATGTTACTTAATGGGGTATGGAGAGAAGGTTGTCCAGTTGGTTTGGATCGTCTTAGATTGATTACATTTTCTTATTGGGATTTTAATGGGCAGCAACAAAATGATGGTGAACTTGTTATTCTTGATGCTGCTGCTTTAAGAGTTATTCAAATATTTAGAAAACTTCATGAAGTTAAGTTTCCTATTGGACAGGCTCATCGGATTGAAATTTATAAAGGATGTGATGAAACTTCTTTAGAAAAAAATAATACATGCGCTTTTAATTATCGTCCGATTGTGGGTGGATCTTTAATTTCTATTCATTCTTATGGGCTTGCCATTGATGTTAATCCAATTCAGAATCCTTACTTGGGCTTTAAAGATGAGGCTTCACGTATAAATGGTCAATTAAGGATCTTGCCGGCTGAGGGTAGAGACTATCTAAATCGTACTAAAATCAGATCTGGTATGGTTGAACCTATTGTTGATATTTTTAAGAAAAATGGCTTTAGTGTATGGGGAGGGGAATGGAATGATCCTCTTGATTGGCAACACTTTCAACCTTCACGAGCTATGGCTCAACTTTTGAGCATTATGACTTCAGAAGATGCTTTGGCTATTTTTGAACTTTATGCTGAAAAAAAATATCTTTTCAACACATGGGATTTTAATAATCATTTCATTGAAGAACTTTATAAAGAAGACTCTCAAAAATTTATGCATATGTTTACAACAAATCTAGAGATTTTGGATATGAGACCTGATGTATTTGTTAAAGCCTGGAAGTGAGTTTTATGTCTATGGGGCCAATGTTATGTTGTATTGTAGATACAATTTGCCAAAGTGATTCAATTCAGCTCGAGTAAAAGTCTGTTTGGCAAGCTCAAAGGCATCAACTTCTTCATTTTCTATATGCGCTAAAATAACAGCGGAAAATTCAGAGAAAGCAGTTAACCATTGATTGTAAGTTGTTTTTAGTGAGACTTTTTCCAAAGTTTCTTCGATCAATTTATGTTCTTCGAAGGACTTTAATATCTCTTTCCAGTCTTCGGATTTTTCTAAAAGCGGTTTATAAAATACTTCTTCTTCTTTTTGTAAGTGGTGATAAAGTTTCTTTGCAAAATTGATTAATCGTTCTTCGCTTACAGTGAAATTAGTCTCTTCTGACTGTATTTCCAAGAGAGCATTTTTGATCTCTTGATGTTCAGTTTTTAAAATTGATATAATGCCGATTTTAAATTCTCCACTAATTAAGAAATTTTTGAATAGAATATCATCTACTATAAAACAAAAACATCATAATGCGAATCATTTGAAGTCAAAATAAGAAAGAATATAGAAATTTCTAAAATTTAGTTTAGTTGAACTATCTTAATATACCACGCAGTGTGCAAGTTATTTAAAAGGCCCACCGGCATCAAGTGTCCCTATGGCTTGACCATAGGGTCTCATGGATCCCCCGGTCAAGAGGCATGAAAACTTAGGAGTGAGAGGAAAAACTTGCACACTGCGTTATACCATTAATATTAAAAATTGATGTTAATAAGCCTTCGCAGGGAATTTTTTTCAGTGCAAGTTGAAAATTTGCCTTTTGATAATTATAACATTAACCCGAGTTGTGTTTAAGGATTGAGAAGAAGGATATTTTGTAAAGAAGGTTTATCGTCTCTAAGTTGGTAGTTAA
>DAHVSZ010000096.1 GCA_027328625.1 Candidatus Paracaedibacteraceae bacterium
CCATAAGACCCTATGGTCAAGCCATAGGGAAACTGAAGTGGGTTAGAAAATAGACATTTTCAAGTGCATTGGGTATACATCAATAAAAAATCTTTTGACTCTTTGAACACAATAGAATAAAAGCTACAAAGAGCCTATGAATTAAGTATAATTAGAATTCAAAAGTCTTTTAAAACTAGTCTTTTCATTCATGTAATCACAGGAGCCCATTTTTGCCTAGCCCAGACCTCACTCGGCTTGATCGTTTTCTAAAACGTCAATATCCTCAGCTAACACAAGGGCTCATTGAAAAATGGCTGCGTCTTGGAAAGATTCGTGTTAATGGGCAAAAGGCAACAGCAGGAACGCGCATCAGTGAAACCGACATCATAACCGTTCCTGAAAATCTAATTAATAATCTAAATCTTGAAATTCCAAGGAAAACCGTTACCTATAGTGCTGAAGACTTGGACTTTTTGACCTCAATGATTGTTTGGGAAGATGATGAAGTTTGCATTTTAAATAAGCCATCAGGTTTAGCAACTCAAGGAGGAACAAAAACACTCCGTCATTTAGATGGACTGTTACAAGCATACGGTAAAGGAAAACCTTATCGCCTTGTTCATCGCCTAGACCGTGACACAAGTGGTATCATGGTAGTTGCTAAAACATTAAAAATGTCTATTCATTTAGCCAATGCTTTTAAAAGTCGTACAGTTCAAAAAACCTATTGGGCCATAGTGCATAGCGTACCAGACCAAAAGCAAGGTATTATTGATGCACCAATTTCAAAAGATTCTGGCTTACAGCGGGAAAAAATGATCGTTGATTTTGAATCTGGGAAACCTGCTCGAACACGATATAAAGTCATTAAATCTCTGGGGAATCAAGCCTCTTGGGTTGAATTTCAACCAGAAACCGGTAGAACCCATCAACTGCGTGTTCATGCTGCATATCTTAAACATCCTATCTTTGGGGATATAAAATACAGTTCTTTTAAAGAACAATTACCACTCTATTTGCATGCTCGCAAAATTAGCTTTCCAGACCTGAATGGCAAAAGATTGACATTTGTTATTGAACCTCCGCATCATATAATTATAATTTTAAAAGAATTTGGTATTAATTGGGAAAACTACGCATGAATCTCGTTAGAAAAATAGAAGAAGACATAATTCTCAATCTCAGAACTCATCAGATTTTTGCTTCTGATTTTCATCAAATTTACACCCAAATTCGCACCCGCCTAATTACCGAAGGCGAGAAATCTCTTGAAACTCTTAAAGAACAGCTTGATATGTTGGATCAACTTTCTGGCTTTCCGTTGGGAAAATTTATTATTGAACATAAAGGGTTAAACGGATATTGGCTCAATTATACTCTCACAACTCCTATTGCTAAAAGTGATGCTTCAGATTTAGAACGCTTTTTTCTAGAAAAAGCACCTAATACCCTCGCAATGAGAGAATCTTTTTCTATTGCTCAGGCAATAATGCAACAAAATATAAGAAATGGTATAGTGATTGCCTCTCTACCATGTGGTGTTATGACGAATGTCTTGACATTGGATTTTTCTAATATTAAAGAAATGCGTCTGATTGGAATTGACTTGGATTTTGAAGCCCTTGTTTATGCTAATCAATTAGCAGAAGATCTGAAATTGGACCACGAGATTGAGTTTTACCAATATGATGCATGGAAAATTGATACTATCTCAGAATGTGATATTATTTCCAGTCACGGACTGAACTTATACCTCGATTATGAAAGTGAAATAATTGAACTTTACGAAAAGTTGAATCGTGCTCTGAAACCTGGTGGGTTACTGATTAGTAGCTTTTTAACACCATCCCCCAATGATTCAGCAGAATCACCGTGGGTTATGTCGGAAATCAACGAAGAAGATTTACGTCTACAAAAACTTATGATCGGTGACATTGCCCGCGTAAAATGGAGACATTATTACACCTATGATCAAGTCGCCAATCAACTGAAACAGGCAGGTTTTAAAAGTATAGAATTCATACCTGACAAAGCTGGCATGAGGCCAACCATTATTGCTCAAAAGGGCCTCGTCAGTTAACAACGGGATAGAAAATGTGTAAGGTGATGGAAAAGAAAATTGGTCAACTGAAGTCATGCATTTAATGTAATCTGCCAAACGTTACCGATTTCCCATACCCATAAATCAATAACCATGGAACACCTATTGCAGCCTATCTTCCATAGCAAAAGAACTATAAAATGATTATTATTAGCTTCTCCATTCCAAGTTTCCATTTGGCTTGACCAAAGGGTCTCGTGGATCCTCTGGTTTAACCAGAGGAAAACTAAGAGGTTGTAATCATTTTATAGTGCTTTTGCTATAGTGTCCATCCGACTTGACCGGATCTTCTGGTTCTATGGGCTTAACCAGAAGAACATTAACTGTAGTCTCATAACCCGAATGGACCTATATCACGCTCAACTGAAAGGCAGAGTAGAGCTTTGAAAGGAAACAATAACTACTTAAATTTGAACTTGTTCAATTGGTACTCCTGGTAATTTTTTCGAGGAGCGAATAACCATACGAGTCTTTATTTGTGCTACTTTAGGCATAGTTGAAAGCTCTTTTGATAAAAAGCTTTGATAAGCGTCAAAATCTTTAGCAACAATTTTTAAAAGAAAGTCTGAACCACCGGTAACCATATAACATTCTCTTACCATTGGCCACTTTTGTACTTGTTCTTCGAAAGCTCGTAAATCTGCATCATTTTGACTGCTTAGCGCAACTTCTGCAAATATCGCTACGCCAAATCCCAATGCAGGTGCATTTAAATTTGCGTGATAACTTAGAATGATATTTTGCTCTTCAAGGTTTTTAACTCTTCTCAGACAAGGCGGGGCAGAAATTCCAGCTCTTTTAGCTAGCTCAACGTTTGTCAAACGACCATCATCTTGAAGATCTTTTAAAATACTCAAATCAATTTTATCTAATTTTCCAATCACTATATATTTTCCATTTTCAACTTATATTAGCAAAATTTTGCTTTCTACTAATTAAACAACAAAATTACCTACTCTTTTAAAACATATAACAGATGCACGACTCAAAGTCACTAGCATTTCTGAAAATAATCGAGTCATTAACTTCTGTCAGCTAAAAGCGATTATAAGCTTACTTTTTATTAAAGTTAAGAAAATTTTAATAAAAATGCACAATACTGGTTTTAAGAAAGAGTTAAATAATTTAGGTGACTAATGGTTGAGGATGAAGAAACGAGCACAGTTGTAAATGAAAATGAGGAAAATGTTGAACCAGTAAATGAAGCTCCAAAGAAATCTATGTTGAATAAAAAACAATTGATTTATATAAGTGCTGGTATTGTTACTCTTCTGATTTGCATTGGAATTCTTTTATCACCATTACCGACTATGGTGAAGTCATTTCTATTCCAAAAAAACAACCGTGCAGATTTATTAGAATTAGCATTTTTGCCTATTCCAGAAATGATTGTGAACTTAAAAAGTACAAAAAGTCATGGAAATATTTTAAAAGCTGTTTTTGTTCTAGAAATTGGAACGATCCAAGAAAAGGAAGAAATTGAGCACCTAAAGCCACTTATTATGGATCAGTTTCAATCTTATCTTCGTGAATTAGAAATTAGCGATGTTGAAGGTGGAGCAGGTATTGAAAGGGTACGGCAAGAACTATTTAACAGGGTAAATGCAATTATTGCCCCATTAAAGGTCAGACAAGTATTAATAAAAGATTTTCTGGTCCAATAGGAAACTAGAGTAATGAATGACGATAACAAAGATGATTTAAAAGAAGGTTCTGATTCAACTTCTGACAAGAATGTTGATGAGAACAAGAATATTGAACAAAAACAATCAAAATCATCAAAAAAAGAAAGCTCAAAAAAGAAAGCTTCTGCAAATGATGCAGCTGTTCAGCAAGAGGTTTCAAATGAAGAAGTTGATACCTTAATAAACAACATTATTGGATCTACTTCAGCAAAAGACGATCAAGGATTAAATCAAAGTGAAATTGATAATCTTTTAAAAGGAAATACAAAGCAAACAAACATTGATGCCATCATTAATAGTGACATGATTTATTATGAACGACTGCCTATGTTAGAAGTCGTTTTTGATCGACTGGTTCGTATGTTATCAACAAGTCTTCGAAATTTTACTTCAGACAATGTGGAAGTTTCTTTTGATGGTATTACAACTATTCGTTTTGGTGATTATTTAAACAGCTTGCCGTTGCCGACGATGTTGAGTGTGTTTCGTGCTGAGCAATGGGACAACCAAGGGTTGCTCGTTATTGATAATCAAATGATCTATTCAGTTATTGAGGTGCTTTTAGGTGCACGTCGTGGCGCTAGTGTTCGTTCAGATAACCGTTCTTACACGACAATTGAACGTAACTTAATTCAACGAATGATGAAAGTTATTCTAACTGATTTTCGTTTAGCGTTTGAACCTATTAGTAATGTGAACTTTAGATTTGAAAGATTAGAAATTAATCCTCATTTTGCCATGATAGCTCGGCCTGCAAATGCAACAATTCTGGTGAAAATGCATGTAGAAATGGAAGATCGAGGTGGAAAAATAGAAATTTTACTTCCTTATGCAACTATCGAGCCTATTCGAGAATTGTTGCTACAGAATTTTATGGGTGAAAAATTTGGTCGAGACTCTATTTGGGAAAACCACTTATCTCAACAGCTTTGGAATACAGATATCATGCTTGAGGTCATGTTAAAGCCAGAAAGCACTACATTGCATGAAGTTTTAGACTGGACGGTTGGTACTCAAATTTTATTAGAAAGTACTCCAGACTCTATCGTCTATTTAAATTGCGGGGGGCAACCTTTGTTTGCCGGGAAAGTCGGACAAAAATCAGGAAAAGTAGCAATCAAGGTTGAAGAAGTCCTGTTTGGTGAAGAAGAAGCAGCAGTAGAAATTAAAGGAGAAGTGAGAAATGAATAATATATTACTTGATGGGTTTATGGTAACCCTACTCTTTATGGCTATTATATTTTGTTGGCGCCTAAATAAGAGATTAATGGGTATGAAACAAATGGGGACTCAGCTTACTCCTTTTATTCGAAATTTCTCGAGTTATTTGACCCAAATCACTCAGAGTATCGATAAACTAAAAGAAACTTCTGAAATTGGTCATAAAGGGCTAAGTGAACAAATTCCTCAAGCACTATCTTTAAAAGATGATTTTGATATTTTGCTTGAACACAGCGATAAAATTGCAAAACGTTTGGATCAAGTCATTGAAAAAGCTCAACAAACAGAAAAGCTTTTGCAACAAACCTTACAAATGGCAACTAGAAGTCATCCAGGCGCATTTCCATCTGAACCAATAAAAAGAACACCTTCATTATCGGCTTCGAAGACAACATATGAATCAGCATCTGTTAGAAAAGAGCAAGAGAAAAATTTTAGTGAAGAAGATTTTATAGATGAACCTCTTCGCAATGAGAGTAATGGAAAAACAAATTCTAGAGAATTTGCTATTGATAGAGGATTGATGTCTGTTTTGCGAGGAATGAGATAAGTTATGACAATTCCCAAAGCTTATCAAACTGGATTTTCTCAGTCTCCTTTGAACGAGCCTTTAAGGGATAAGAAAGGGTTTTTCGTCATTTACCAAATTTATAATCATTTAAAATACTATTTTGTTTTTGTTAGTATTTCATGTGCCTTTGTTCTTTGTTTAGGTAAAGTTTTTCAAAGGATTGAAACCTCTTCTCAAGATAATCTTTCTTTTTCCAGAACAATGAATAATAAATACCAAGGAAAAAACGAAGACTCCTCTTCTTTCTTTGCATCTATTGGCAAATTTTTACCTTTTAAAATTGGTAAGGATGCAAAAGCTGCGACAAACTCTACTGCTGGTAATATTTCATCGGACACAGCTCAGAAATCAGGTACTCCAGAGTTTGACCCTTTGTCTACAAGTTCAGAAGAAGAAGTTAAACTTTTAGAGACTTTGGCCCATCGTAGAGAAGAACTTGATAAAAGAGAAACAGATATTGCAAAAAAGGAGCTTCTCATTACAACAGCGCAAAATCAAATAAAGGAGGAAATGGCTTCTCTTCAGAAACTTAAAGCCGATATTGAAGAAACTCTAAAAACCGCTGATAAAGCAGAAAAAGACAAAATAATGACTCTTGTTAAAATATATGAAAATATGAAGCCGAAAGAAGCCGCTCATATTTTTAATCAAATGGATGTAAGGCTTTTAGCTGATGTTGCTAAGTTAATGAACCAAAAAAAGTTTTCTGTCATCTTGGGGTTAATGAATGTCTATAAAGCAAAAGAATTAACAACTTTGATTATCAATCTTAAAAGCCCTTATGCTAAGGCTGGTTAAATGAGATTTTGATATCATTAATTATCTGTATCAGACCAAATTTCCCCCCAATCTGTTTTTAAAGCTTTTTTGTAAGACGCTTTGTCTTTGCGACTAATTATTTCTCTTTTTATTCCTTCTAAAGTACATAAATCCATGATGACGTGGCCTGCCCTTTGAATGGGCTTTTTAATAATTCTCTTTGATAAATGTTCAACGGGTTCCTTACTAAACAAAAGATATGAATATTTTTCATCCTCATAAGCAAGCGTTGCTTGTTTGATTTTCTGATGTACTTTTGTCCGATTTAAACGAACTGAAAAATGACACCAGTCTTTTGTTCTCTTCAAAGGACATTCCTTTTGGTGGGGACAAGGGGCAAGTACAAATCCACCTTTAGAGATCAAAAAATCACGAGTTTTCATTTGAATGTCATAATCAAAAGGGGTGCCTGGTAAAACAATCAGAAGAAATCGTGACGTCACATTCCATGCATTTTCAACAACTTTTAGCTGTTCTTCATTTTGAAGCTCACCCAAAACATAGCCCAGAACAACTAAATCAAACGATTTTCTAAAAGTTATTTTTGTAAGATCTGCTTGAAGATGATTAATTGATGTTGAAAGATTAAGAAAAGAAAACAATTTTTGATTAAATTCAAACATTAATTTATGACTTTCAACCATGGTTGATTCTTTTAAAGAAGACCATTTTTCTATGGCAGCCAAAGTTGCAGTTCCAGGTCCTGCCCCTAAATCAAGTAAGGTTTGTGGGGGATTTTCAAAGGGCAGTTCAGACAAGCACTGATATATACTTGCAAATGTAGCTGGCATTCTTGCTATAAAATAAGCTTTAACTTGCTCATTAGTGGTAAGGAATGAAGTTCCTTTTTGCTGACGATAAATGCTACTGATAACTTCTTGGGCTTGCTGAAGTTTCTTTATTTCTACCAACCCTTGATCAGATTGATTTATATATTCCAATGATTTTGCTATAAGGTTGTTGGGCATAAGCATTTGTTTCTCAAATTTGATATTTGACTATCGAACAAACGTGAAACAAACTTCAAGGTTTTTTTGGATGACTTTATCTAGATTTTGCTAACAAGATTTATAGAAATTCTGAAGAGAGATGAAAAGGGAAAAGAGATCAAAAAGGTCATTTTGGATATAGGTTTCTGTTTTTTGGGCCTCCGTTCGACCCAAAAAAGTGCAATGCCTCCGCCACCTCCTCCACAAAACAACACTCGCTCGTTCC
>DAHVSZ010000097.1 GCA_027328625.1 Candidatus Paracaedibacteraceae bacterium
TTCCCAAAGAGAATTTTGGGTTATTTCTTAAGGAATGTGAATGGCGTTTTAATAACCCTAATCCAAAAGCTCAAATATTTCAGTTAAAACAATGGGTTATGGGTAATCTTAAATAGTTATCTGGGACAGCCCCTTTTTTTATATCATATGTATGCATATAATAATTGTGATTGATTATTTTATTCTTATATGTAACATTTATCATTTTTTTAGTTCTAAAAAATAGACTTCATAGCAATAAAATTTTAAAAAAGCGATTATTTTAATTTTTTGTTAATTATTTTTTCTTATATTTAAAATTGGCGGTTAGAAAGATCCATTGAGTTGGGTCCAGAACTAGCCTTTATGGCTGCCTTGGTCCATATATTGACTGAGGTTTACTGTGTTTATGGTTTGGATACGCGCGTATCTTGATTATAGACTGCCCTTTCGTGGGTTGGAATCCATAAAAGGGATTAGAACTTTGTAAGCCTGCTTAGGTGATAAAAAGGGAAGAGGTAGAGTTTTGTTGTGGAGGAGGCGGGGCGGGCGCTTTCGTTTGGGTCTGGCGGAGGGCCCCAAAAGGCAAGAACTGTGCTAGATCTCATCGTTTGAAGAAAACAGACATAAATCAGCCAAAACAATCTATAAAATTTAAAATTTTTTTGGCATATTATTAATATTAAATTGCTGTGAAATGACATATTGTTATAATTATTTCCGAGGTTTAAACTTAATTATACAGTACCATCTTAATTAACATTATAATTTTCTAATGATCAGTAAAATTGCAACTGTTGCTTTTCAAGGCATCAATACTCAAGAAGTTATTGTTGAAGTCCAAATGTCCTCTGGCCTTCCAGCTTTTAACATCGTTGGTCTTGCGGATAAAGCAGTTGCAGAATCTAGAGAAAGAGTAAGAGCAAGCTTTCATCATTTGGGTTTAAGTTTTCCTCCACGTCGCATTACAGTCAATTTGGCACCGGCAGATCTTCAAAAAGAAGGTTCACATTATGACCTTCCTGTTGCGCTTGGGCTTATGGCTTTTATGGGGGTTTTAGATCGAGTTGAGCTTGAAAATTATACAGCTTTGGGTGAACTTGGTTTAGATGGGACTTTGGCGCCTGTGGTTGGTGTTTTGCCTGCTGCTTTGAATGCTGCAAGTCATAATCGTTGTTTAATATGTCCTGAGCAATGTGGGAAAGAAGCAGCTTGGGCCGGCAATTTAACAATATTAGCAGCTCCAAACTTACTGTCTCTTATCAATCATTTTAAGGGCACACAAATTCTGACACCACCAGAACCATCGCTTGTTAAACCGCCGTTAAACAAAGAAAAATTAGATATGCGTGATATCAAAGGGCAAGCAATTGCTAAGCGTGCGCTTGAAATAGCGGCTGCTGGTGGGCACAATATTCTTTTAGTGGGGCCGCCCGGTGCTGGTAAATCAATGTTAGCTCAACGACTTCCTGGTTTATTACCACCCTTGGAACCGGCGGAAGCCTTAGAAGTTACGATGATCCATAGCCTGGCTGGTTTATTGCCAGAAGACGGACTTATAACACAGCGCCCTTTTCGCGATCCTCATCATTCTTCATCTTTGGTGTCTTTGGTTGGAGGCGGTGCACGTACTAAACCAGGCGAGATATCATTGGCGCATCATGGAGTTTTGTTTTTAGATGAACTGCCTGAATTTGCAAGATCCACACTTGAATCTTTAAGGCAACCATTGGAAACAGGCAAGATTGTGGTCGCGCGTGCTAATAACCATGTGATGTATCCTGCTCGTATCCAGCTTGTGGCTGCTATGAACCCATGTCGGTGCGGGTATTTTGGCGATTTAGAACGGCAGTGCCCTCGGGCACCAAGGTGTGCTGGTGATTATCAATCAAAAATTTCAGGGCCTTTGATGGATCGCTTTGACTTGGTTTTGACAGTGAATGAGGTCAAAGTGAATGAACTTATGAACCAAAGTGGGGGTGAGGCAAGTGCTGTTGTTGCTGAACGTGTGGCTGAAGCAAGATTAAGGCAAAAACAGCGTTATAATAATGAAATTATGTTGCCCTTGAACTCTGTTTTAGACGGAGAAAAGCTGCATGAAATTGCCAAGCCTGATCATGAAGGACAACAGTTGTTAACAGCTGCTTTAGAAAAAATGCGGCTATCCGCCCGCAGTTATCACCGCGTTTTAAGGGTTGCCAGAACCATTACTGATTTAGAAGGGGCTGAGGGAGTTGGAAAAGTACATATTGCCGAGGCATTGAGTTATCGGCATGTGCCGGTGGGGTGAGTGATATCACACAAAGATCAAGACTTTACTTGGATATACATTTCTGCAACCACGAAAATTTTTCTTTCCATTTCTCTTCGTAAAGTTTCTCGACATCTTGCAAATCTATCGGTTTGTAAAACCTAACTATGTTTCCATAATTAGGTTCTACAGACCACAGATCATGAGTAAATAAACCAAGATTTCCCCAACTAGAACGTATAATTATAGGGTCAATGTCAATTATTTTTCCAGCATGAGTTGGATAATTTGCCTCTTTAAAATAAACAACAATATCTCCAATAATAGGGAGCTTGGTTTCACTCAGTTTCTCTAAAACATGAACAAAAAAGTTGATATCTGCACCTAGCTCATAGCATCTATCTTCATAAACGTCGGACTCATGAAGATTAAGAGTGTATGCCAAACAATTGATTACTAAATTTTCCTTATTTTTATGTCTCAATTTTCCTTCATAGGTAATTCCTAGAGATGATAAATTTCCAATTTGTCCTGACTTAATAATTTCTGCTATTTTTTGTCTCATTTTGTTATCTTCCCTTTGTCTAAATCCTTTGTGAGCCATACTAACACATTTTTCATTTTTTCAGGATGCAACCACTTTCCATTCCGCTTTATTTGAAAATCCAAAGTCTCAGGAAAGCGCATATAAAGTTCAATGCGTTTTAAAACTTCTTTACCACTCGTCTCTCCTGCTTTTATCTTTTGCAAAATAGACAAAGACACATCAAACAAATAAGCAAAATCCTGCATAGAAAGGCCCAGGTGTTCTCTGAATTTTTCACAATCCTCAAAACTGAAAGTATCTTTGTAAAAAAGGGGCTCAAAAATAAAGGATGATGGCCCTCTTTTGCCAATCGTTGCTAAAAGAATGATTTGATCTGTGGTTGTGACAGCAATGCCAGCGGCAGTGCAATAATCTGCATAAGCCGGATTATCTGGATCAGGCAAACGGTCTTGAAAGCTTGGAAATAATTCTTTAGAAAAAAATTCTTTTTTAGTTAAAGGGAACTCCGGTCCCAACGATAAAATATTTTTCATTTTTAAATAGCCAGAGTCATAAGAAAAGTGAAATTGCTCTTTCAATTTTTCTAATTTTCCAACATAAATACGTGTTTGGAAGCGTTCTAAAAATACCTCAACGCCAATAATGTTTTGTGGGGAAAATTCAGGATACATAGACATCATCAAATTCCTTTATGCGACGTTCTATAAGCTGAGAAAAAGCAATTTTTCGTTTTTCTGATAAAAAGCTGTTTTCAATCAACTGATTAATATGAATTTTATCAATTCGACCTCTAAACTCTTTTACCCATGATTCGTATCCCATCTGGTAAAATTCGGATACATAGTCTTTCATCGTTGGTTCAGTGTTAACTGAAGTTGCAATTTTCCCTCGAGGATTATGGTGAGCAAGCAAAACACTTTGATCTTCAATACCCAAATAAGATGGATTGTCGTAAAATGGTGCCAGTTCAAACCCTTTTTTTGTTTCAATTAAAGCGATATTTCTGCCATGTCTATCGTGATTGCCTATTAATGCATCAAAAAGACACAAAAAGACAAATTGCTTAATGGCTTCTATACGTCCAACTTTGTCTTCAATGATTTTGATGATCGTCTGACATGAAAAAGGTTGGCCTTCTGTTATAAAATGATAAATATGAACAAGATTTCCAGGTGTGTAATTATCCATAAAATTATGAGTAACAAAAGAATCTAATTCATTCAGAAAATGGATCAGATAAAAATCAGAAATAATTAGTCCTAACTTTTTGGCAATTTGATTACAAAGGTATTCAGCTAGGGGGAGTTCAGGATAATCCTGATCTTGAACTTTTAAAATGTAAGAACGTTTATCAAGATTAGCTGAATATTTTTTAAACTTTCCTTGAAAAAAACTTGTATTAATAGGATTGTTGGGTAGTAAAGAATCTGGCTTTTCTGACCTTAACGCTACATCACCAAAATCTAGCATATTATTAGGATTTAATTTAAACCAATTTAAAAAACAATCTCTATGTAATCCATGGACTGGTGTTTGGTTTTCTATGGGATTTAGGCACTTAAAGCAGTTTTTCATGGTAAATTTACACAATTATTTTTTATATGTAATATTACTATATAAAATATATGATGAATTTTCAAGTTTTCTTTGAAGATTACAGTAAACCCCTTCAAACACCCCAGTAGCAAAACCACGCCTAACCTGTTATAAAATAGCAAAGCCATAAACATAACAAATAAATGCTTTCGATCTATTTTCATCGTCCTTTACTGACATTACTGGCCTTAGGGTTTGTGAGCGGCGTGCCGTTTTTGTTGACTCTTTCGACTTTAAGTTTTTGGTTAGCAGAGCAACATGTTAGCACCAGCATTATTGGTTTGTTTATGTTGGCAAGTTTTCCATACAGCATCAAGTTTTTGTGGTCCCCTATTCTTGAAACTATATCAATTCCTTTTTTGACAAATAAATTTGGCCAGAGAAAAAGTTGGGGGCTATTGGCGCAAACAGGAGCTATTCTTAGCATCCTTGCTCTTGCCTTTAGTGAGCCTGGAAAAAATCTATTCTTAAGTGGTTTGTGGGCTTTTCTTATTTCATTTTTTTCGGCAACTCAAGACATCATAACAGATAGCTATCGCATTGATTTATTAGAAAATAAATTTTCTGGAGCGGGCGCAGCAATGGAATCAATTGGTTTTCGCCTTGGGATGCTAACTTCAGGGGCAGGGACGCTTTATCTTGCTGATGCATTTAACTGGTCTGTGGCCTATTGTTTGACGGCTTTAACTGGATTGATTGGAATGATCACTCTTTTATCAATTAAAGAGCCATCTTCTTCTAAAAGTGAATCAACATCAGATAAAAAGTCGACTTCGAGACTTTTTTATAATTTTTATTCGACCTATTCAAATTCTTGGCGACATCTTATTCAAAAGCCATATTTCCTATATCTTATTGCTTTTATTTTCTGTTTCAAAATGGCTGATACAGTTCTCAATTCAATGTCTGTACCATTTCTGGTGGAGCTTGGTTTTACCAAAATCGAATGCGCAAATATATCAAAGTTTTTCGGAATTACCATGATGGTAAGCGGTGGCTTAATTGGAGGGCTTTTAATCCATCAATTAGGTATGAACCAAACTGTTGTGATGTGTGCAACGCTTCAAGCCCTTTCTTGTTTGATGTTTATGATTCAAGCCCAAGTTGGTCACGTTATTAGTGTTCTTGTTATTACAATAGGAGTGGAGAGTTTTTGCTCTGGTTTATCGTCAACTGCTTTCATTGCATATTTATCTAAGTTCTGTAGAGTTCCTTTTTCAGCGAGTCATTTTACATTACTTTATTCGTTAGGTTCATTAAGTCGTGTTATAATATCAGCTGGATCAGGATGGTTTGCCGATACTTATGGTTGGATGTTATTGTTTAGCATCGCATGTGTATTTAGTATTTTCTTGCTTTATTTCCTAGTTAAAATACGCGAGATTAATAGATTTGTAACAGTTAACTAGCAGAAAGGAGATCTTCATTATGACAAGAAATTCTGGAGAACGTTATAAAAGATTAAGCTCAGCTCTTCGAGATAATCTTCTCAAACGCAAAGAGCAGCAACGGAGTCGCCAGCTTGATCGTCACGAGAAAAACGACTTTATGTCCCATAATCTTTTAGAAAATAAAATTAAAGAGAATGGAAGTCAGAAGGCTTTCTCTGAAGACTCTTAATTGGATTATACTTCTGAGCGCTTTTCATTAATAACATCGCATTGACAGCTAGGGAGAATGCAGCTTAGAGTAGCTCATTACAATTTCAGATTTACTGGCCATATGTATTTGCCCCATATTGTTATTCTTGAAGCAAGAAACCAAACTAAATTAGCTGATCTTTTGTATCAGTCGGTAGCTCAAGTTTTGGAAGTAAAAGGAATTGGCTTTAGTCGCGTTACAATTCCAACTGTTTTAGAGTTACCGACTGCATTTCGCATCATAATTGAAGCAACAAAAGGCGATGGTGCTAATAAAAGTGGTGATTGGAGACGGCCTGATGGGTATGTGGTTTTAGGTTCGTTTATTAAAAGTGACATGCCTTATAATCAAATTGCTTATGGTGAAGTGCTTCGAGCTTTGCAAGATTTATCGTGTTATTATACCTTGCCAGTGGGGTTTGGCATGATTGTTGCAGAAAATTTAGAGAATACATTTAATTATGCTGATTTAGGTCGTGGTGCAGCTCAAACCTGCCTTGCATTGATTGAATTAAAGAGTCAATTTGGTTTACAACCAAATGCAATTTTAGCTCCGTAAGAGAGATTCAGGAAACCAAGTATGAAGCCCTTAAAAACTCGTCCTTCTTCAAGACGTTCAGCGCGTTTGGGAGCTGTTCAGGCTTTGTATCAAATAGAACAGACAAACCAAGGTGTGGAGCCAGCTATTGAAGAATTTATTCATCATCGATTTCCTTTATTAGAAGAAGAAGTCCATTATTTTAAACCTGATATTGTTCTTTTTAAAAATTTGGTGCAAGGAGTTAGTCATAGTCTAGAGAGTATTGATCAACTCATTGCAGAGAATCTCTCAGAAAATTGGTGTTTGGAAAGACTTCCGACGGTTATGCGTGCAATTTTGAGATCAGCTTGTTATGAACTAAAGGATGAATCTTTGGTTCCAACGCCTGTTATTATTAATGAATACATAGAAATTGCTAAAGAATTTTTTCAAGACAAAGAAGTTTCTTTTGCTAATGGTATTTTGGATATAATAGCCAAACAAGTAAGGTCAGCGAGTTAGTTTTCGAGAAGGAATATATATGTTTACTCGTTTAAGAGTACTGATAGCTGTTTCTTTTGCAATATTAGTTCTAATTTCATATTTTGCTTTTACTGGAAAAACTTTAGATTCTAAAGTTGCAGAAATAGAAAAGAATGATCAAGATATGGAGCAACAAAATGATGGCATGTATGACGAAGGTGATCAAAATGAAAAAATAAAAGGAATGAGAAATCATATTCTAGATCAAGAGAGGGTTGTACCTCCGTTCTTCAGACTTCCAACTATACGAGTTCCTATTGTAAAAGATGCTAAGGTAACTGGCTATCTTTATCTAAAATTAGAAATGGAAGCTTCTTCAATGGATAACTTCAATGAAGCAAGAATTCTTTTGTCTAAACTGGTTGATGGGATTTTCACTGATTTATATTCGGCTTTATCAAATTTATGGATAAGCAAAGAAAATCCAAAAGCAGAA
>DAHVSZ010000098.1 GCA_027328625.1 Candidatus Paracaedibacteraceae bacterium
CAAATCGTTTAGTCAAAACAAAAGATGAGCTAAAAGATGAAGTCATAGAGATTCTATCTAAGGGCAGCCAAAGAACATACAGGCTTAATCCCAAAAGAGTACAAGTCACAATCAGTCCTTTTCATAACGCGGAAAGCCACTTATGAAATAAACGATGTCACAAATATATGGAACAACAAAGGAGATTAAATTGAGTAAGCGTATTCCTGAACCATTACTTTCACGAAAAGAAGCCGCAGAACTATTAGGTACAACTGAAGGAACTTTGGCAGTTTGGTCTTGTACAAAAAGATATGGTCTGCCCTTTATCAAAATTGGACGTCTTGTAAAATACAAACTCTCAGACCTAGAGGATTTTATTCAAAGAAGGACACAAAGCGGTGGGAGCTAGCCATAAATTTTACAAGTACCACACACATTTTTAGGAAAGTTAAAAAGGACTACAAGTTTTTCATCCAACAATTTTAGTACAGATTCTAACTCTTTCTATCTCGATTCTTAAAGAGGTATTAGAAAATTATAAACAATTTTTTCTTTGCAACTCATCATAATATTTTATAAAAGAGGCTCCAAACACCACGAGACGTAGAAAATTCAGAAACCCTTCCAATGTCTTCTATTCTCGGGCAGTGATCTAAATTTGCTCGAAGAGCCCTATATCCTAATTGATAATGCGCAACTACTTTTCTTAAGGCATGAAGCGATGGTAGAAAAATTTGTACCCCTTGTGATCGTTTCAACGGTAGTGCACAAGCAAAGAATCTTTTAAAGCCCACATCTTCAATTTGTTCAGAAAGCAGAACTTGCGCTTGTATTCCAACAGGCTTTGTATCCGACGAAAATAAAGCGTGCCTTACTGAAAGATCAAAATTTATAGCATTTTCGATGTGGATTCTATTATGAAAACTATCAATAAAATCTCGATCTCCTACCACAGGTGCTGAAAACGTAACAAGATGAACTTGTTTATCTCTAAGAGTTGGGTGTCTATCTAAAAAATCAGCAGCAGCTACCGTTGCAACTGCTCCACCTGCTCCATAACCACAGAAGGTAAAAGAAGGATTAGAGTCTTGAAGTGAGAGTAATCTTTGTATTCTTTCCATAAGGCTTTGTTGTGACTGATAAAATAGATCTCGATACATTGAATACAGATTTCCCTTGATTTCATCAAACGAAACCGAAGCTAAAGCTCCAAGATCAAAAGACTGAGAAAGATCTTTAAATGCGACGAATACGCGATTCTCAGTAGAAGAATAACAAATTGATCCAGCTCTTGTTGAGCTATCTTTGAGATAAAAATCGCAAACAGGTGAATCTTCTTCTGCATCTCTTGGAATGTCTTGCTGAGCAAGTTGAACGTAATGCTTTACATGATCGACATCTGTCGGTGACAATTCAACAGCAGATTGAAGACTAGCTTCAATGGTTGTGCAAGATAAACAAATTAAAAATACTAACACAATAATATTTTTAATCATTTTTTTGTATCCTTTGCTTTAGAGTGACCATTTGCAGTCTCTTCTAATCCTGATAATATCCACCATGGATGACCTTTTTTCACCCAAAACTCACCATCACTTGTCAGCTTTCCATCCTCAAGAATAGCCTTTACTATTCTTTCAGGTTTTGCCGCAGTATGATGTCTAAAACTAGAAAAACTTGGAACATGTCTATGAGCTACATAAGATAGCAGTTCTCTGTTATTAGAAAAAGGAATACCTAAAAACTCTCCTAAGCGAACACAAAAAGAAACACAATTCATTGCATCCCAAATCCCACCAAGGCCTGACAAGGTATAATGAGGAAACTGATTTCCCCTTCTCATACTATTGATTCTGTCAATCAAGTCTTTTAATTCCATCGTGTTAGGTAATTTCCACTCAAAAAGAAGATTATCATCAAAATGATTAACATTTCCGATATTAGCATCCTTTTTTACAGAAAAATAATCATCACCTTGAAAATCTAGTTCAGGACATTGATCTGAAAAAATATTGTATCTCATAACAACTTTAGAATCCCAATAGCCTACCCCTTCGTGAAATTTTGTCCATGCTTTCCGTGCTAGAAACCCACCAGCTACAGCAATAGCCCCTGTTTTCCATGTTAGTGCTTTTTCTTGCTTTATCATCGGCCAAACCACCACAGACACAGCTATTCCAGCTCCTACTATATTTCCAGCTTTAGTTGTTGTCGATTTGCCCGAACACATATTGTCATCTATGTCTGCAAATCTCATTTTCGCGTACCAAAGAGATTCTCCTGAGCCACTTACATTATATACACCAACCTGTAACCCACGGTACTGGTAGCCATCAACTTGAGGATCATTTATTAAAAACTGAACAAATGTTTCCGTAGCACAAACGTTCTGAAACATTATTAAAACAAATCCTAGAATCAATTTGTGCATGGCACTTCCTCACATCTCAACTAATAAAGCCAATAAAACAATTGCGCAATAGGGTTTCTTTCATGATACAAAGCTGATGACTTTGGGAGCCTCTCTCCGTCAAGAGGATGCGAAAACATTTGTGCTGCCGCCCAAGCTTTTCTTACTGTTTGTTTGCTTGGTACTTCATGAAATATCTTCATGTATTCAATAGCTACAGGCAGACCTTGTAAAACTAAACTAACCGCCATTGCTGTTCCTCCTTCTACAACAGCTCCTTTCTTAGTTTCACCAAGAAATTTCCCAACAACTCCAATTGCAACACCATGTACGAGTGCATTAACAAACGGACTGGTAAACGAATAAAACCTCTTTAACACATGGACACGAACATCAAGTCCTCCTTGCCTTATATAATGAACACCTGCTTTTGTTTTGTCCCATGTTTGCTCAAGCGCTAAAACATCAACCCACATACCAAGACTGCTATAACTCATCCCTTTTGATAATGGGAGTCTTGGAACACCGTCTCCACCACAAACAAAATTAATAATGTTGGTTGGTTTTTCTGGGATCATTGCATAAATGCTTTTTACAAAATCAAGATCTCCAACTCTCGGAGATGAAAATGTAATAACTTTTACTTGATTAGCTTCAAGTAATTTTTTGTATCTAGCAGTGAATTTCGCAGCAGTTAAAACTGCAAGCGCACCTCCTAAACTGTGCCCAGTAAAGACAAGCTCTCTATTTTTAATAGCTTCTGCTACTGATCTTGCGCCATTAGCTTCCTTGCATGCTCGTTCAAAATCATCAAAAAGACATTCAATAACTTGTGCAAACCCAGAGTGAATATTCCCAGAAAATCCGTAATTTGGTTGAGCTTGAATAAGCTTTGGTTGGAAATCTTGTAACCAATCTACAAGCCAGTAAGAACCATGGAAACCAAAGACAACTGTATTGTTATTCGCATAAACAGCTCCCCAAGTGTCATCTCTCCCATTGAGACGTCCCCGAAAAGGTCTCTTTTCCCAAACTCTATTACTATCTCCGTTGAGTATTTCTTCAGACCTAACAACAGAACCACCATAAGCAAAATCTTGTAAATTGTGTTCTGTTTCGCTGTAAGTACGGCAAGCAATATTAGCGACGACATTGGCAGCAAAATCTGCGTCAAATGCATCCAAGGCAGGTTTAAACACTCCTTGTGCAGGTGACAGACACAGCAGCCACACCGAAAGGATACCAAATATTGTAACTCGAAAGTTACGTGTCACAGATACCGAACTCCCCATCTACGTTAACTTAGATGATGGATACAGTAATATTAAGTATTTTTCCAATTGAATTTGCCGTTGTTTGGCAATTCATGCTTCTATTCAAATGGCCATAGGGATAGCACAAAACTGATCTGGAGGCTTTTATCCATAGAAGAACTCAGAGAGGGACTGAATTATAAATAGTTAAAAGAATGAAGAGAATCTATTATTATTATCTCAATTTTAATTATTACTTTTTGTTGCAAACATCGCGCTTGTCGCTTTTTCTACTGACTCTCTTACAGGATCAATATTGAGTCTCGCATATATTGCTGTTGCTTGTTGGGTTTTATGCCCTAAAGACTTACCAATAACATAACTGCTTGCACCTGTTGCTGCTTGCCAACTACCAAGTGTTCTGCGTAAATCATGTAATCGTAAATCTTGAAGGCTAGCCTTCTTTAATATCCGTTTCCAAGCAGACTTCGGTTCTTCTAAATGGCCTGATTTACTAGTAGTACTTGGAAATACCCAACCGTTTTCTTTAGCATTAAAACGTCCTTTTAGTATGTTCATTGCTTCAGGGGGCAAAGGCACAAGGTGTGATGACCCATTTTTCGTTTCAGGTATTCTCCATGTAGCTTGATCAAAATTTACTTCTTCCCATCGCATAGCCAGAAGATTACCACGTCTAGCTCCTGTTAAAATGCCAAGCATAAAGAAATCAGCAAGTGCTCTATTGTTTTCTTCTTCTAGGGCTTTAAAAAATCTAGGTAGTTCATCTCCTTGCAGAAATCGTTCTCTACTTATTTCTCTAAATTTTTTAATACCGTGAACTGGATTCACACCTTCCCATCCCCAATCGATAGCTTTATTAAACATAACACATAAAAGAGTTAACATTCGATTGGCTGCATAAATTCCATGATCCTTTCCAACTTTTGCATGCAACGCTTCTATATCTGTTCTGTGAATGCTAAAAATCTTGCGTTTATTCCACTGAGATAAATAAAGTCTGTACCATTTTTCATCATCTTGCCAAGATTTCTTATGGAGTTTGGCGTGGCGTTCAAAATATTGAATAAAAAGTTCTTTTAAAGTCAACTCATCTCTAAGTTTGTTTTTTTCCTGATTTGGATTTTTACCTTGAGCAATTTGGGAATTAACTTCAGAAGCCGCACCACGAGCATTTTCAATTGATAAATCAGGATAACGACCGAGAGTAATACGTTCTGGTCTTCCATTTACTTTGCGATAAACTATAAATGTGAGTGTACCCTTATCTGTTAAAGAAACGCCAAGACCACGAACTTTTGTGTCATAGTGATAAACTCTTTTTCCTTTTGAAGGAATAGGTAAATCTTCAAGTATACGTTTCGTAAAATTAAATTTATTTCCAGACATTTTGGTGCTACCCTGGTGCTACCTTTTTGATAAAAAATGGTCTAATTTTGTTGATATTGATTAATGTAATAAAAACCTGTATGTTAAGCAATATCTAGTTTTGTTGATATTTATTAAAGTAGGTAAAATGATTAACTTAGAGACTGTTAACCACTGGGTCGGCGGTTCGAGTCCGTCTCGGGGAGCCAGCTTTCTTTAAGATGTTATCTTCTTGACATGTATACATCAGTGTTAATTTCAAAGATTGTTGTGATGAATGCTTGATATTGCCTGGAGTGAATATTTATTTATTGCCATTTTGGCTTTAGTTTTGCTTGGCCCAAATGAACTACCTGTTGTACTGAAAACAATTGGTCGATGGGTTGGCAAAGCTCGCCAAATGTCCGCAGCATTTCAAGAACAAATTTCACAGCTGGAAGAAACCACCACTTCGGAATTGACTTCCCCTTTGGATTCTCTAGATTCAGCCGAAGAAGAATCTTTTAAAACCTATCCGTTGCCATCTCAACCAGCTAAGATCTCATCTACAAAATTGCCAAAAGCTTATCCTTTGCCTTGGGCTTAGAGCAATCTAGGTTATAACTTCTTGTTATAATAAAAAACTCTAACCCATATAATCTATAGTCTCTAGATATATGAAAAATATATCTTGAATTTTTTATCATAACTATATATCTATTTCTTTAGTATATCTAACTTCACAGTAAACTTTTTTTATATCTAAAGGAAATAAAATGCGTATTTTGTTATGTCTGTTATCCATACTTGTTCCTTTAAAAGCAGCAATGGGTCATACACCAGATGATTTCTGGCAAGAATATCAAACCGCCAAGCAAAGTGGCTTGGTTAAAAATTCTGTTGAGCATGTTAGAAACTTATCAACGCGACTGGATACAGACACTCCAGCAAGACTAGAATCAAAAAAATCAGCTATTTTATGGTTTATGGCGACAGGTGGGAAAAATGGATTTAGAAAGAAACCTGCAACTCCAGCAGAAAAACAGGTTTTGGAAAATGCGTTGATTTTTGCAACGATTTTGCATGAAGTTCATCATTCCGAAGATCTTTTACCCATTATAGCTATACGCAAAAATGCTGGCATAACAACAGAAAATGACAAAATTAAAATACATCTCATTTCAGTTCAAAGAATCATCACAGCGACACGTTTAATGCTTGAAAGTGCATTACCTCCAACACGATTCAGACCTTACATCCAAGAACTTTTTAACAAAGAATATATGAGGGCAGTCCTTTATTGCAGAAATACTAGATCAATCTCAAAAGAGCAATGGCAACAGGAAGCCGTATTATTTTCTGATATTTTTACAAGAGGTATTGACCAACGGTTCAAGCAAACATTCTTTGAAAATCTGGAGTTTTCTTTAGATAAATCTGCTACTTACATTGGCATTGAAGAACCTGTATCTGGTGTAAAGCTACATTCCTTCCGCCAATTCGTTGTTGACAGTTGCACACCGGATCCTAAAATTTTTCCATCAACCCAAAAACCTCAACCAAAACAAACTCCATCAGCAGTAGCTATCACACATCGCGCCATGCGTATTATGACTGATAATGGTTTGGTCATTGAAAGAGGGTCGGATGGCTCAATAAAATTAGTTCCTCAAAGGGATATACAAATTGGTTTTATGTATTTGGGTGCTGGAAGTATATTTCAAGCTGGAACAGGTATTAGTATGGGGCCCATTCAATTAAATAATCGTCAAACTGAAGAAGAGTTTCTATTTGCTATTAGTGCATTCGCAACTATAGTCGAAAAAACATATCTCTAACCCGTTCCTCACCGAATAGACGTTTTCAAAAGAAACGTCTATTTGAATTTTGCTTGAAAATTCAAAAGTTGCTTGGTTTTTTTGTTTTTTTAGGTTATACATAAACAACAACGGGAAGTAGCGCAGCCTGGTAGCGCGCCTGCTTTGGGATCAGGATGTCGGAGGTTCAAATCCTCTCTTCCCGACCATTTCTTTAAGTTTGAGTACTTATTATATGCGTGCTCGTCTTTATAAACCCAGCAAAACTGCCATGCAATCAGGTAAAGCCAAGACCCATTTTTGGTTTTTGGAATTTTTGAGTCCCCCTGAATTATTTAAAGAAAAATTAACTGGATGGACTGGCTCTCAAAACACTCTATCCCAAATACAAATAAAGTTTAGAACTAAAGAAGAAGCCGTGAATTATGCGAGAGTTCATCAAATTGAACTCATCATCGAAGAACCCAAATCTCCCACTTTTAAACCAAAATCATATAGTGATAATTTCAAATTTGACAAAATCCATTAGGTCTTTAGAGAAAAGTCCACGTGATAGTGTCCATCATGCGGAAACCATGAGGTGTCCTCCTTTGTCTAGACAAATTTTTAGGTCAGTTTGAGATATAATTCTCCCTTATTAATGTTAAAGTAT
>DAHVSZ010000099.1 GCA_027328625.1 Candidatus Paracaedibacteraceae bacterium
GGATAGAGCAACGGCCTTCTAAGCCGTCGGTCGGGAGTTCGAATCTCTCCTGGGACGTACAAAAAAAGAGCTGGTGACATCAGATTGAAAACTGATGCCGCTGGCCTTTTTTATCGGATGACTATATTGTCAATTCGCTGATATCATGGTAAAATGATCAGCAGAACAATTTGATTTTCATGTCCCAGTAGCTCAGCCGGATAGAGCAACGGCCTTCTAAGCCGTCGGTCGGGAGTTCGAATCTCTCCTGGGACGTAATTAAATCGGGTGCAACCCCCGTCAAATCAACCTTCTATATCGTTTAGTGAAACGGTCAGTATAATGGTCACGTAAGAAATTACACCTGTTATTGGCTTATATCACTTTCGGTATAGGAGGTTTTTTGTTGTGACCAAAAGAAAAGGATTATTAGATGTTGATGTGGATGTAAAGGGATTATTAAATGGATTAACCATTACTAGTACTAGTTCCACCGCTCCAAAAGAAAAAATAAAACAATTTGAGGTCTTGGATGACTCAATGTTGGTTTCTGATGCTCTCGAAACCAACACTAGGCAAATGAAGGTGAGCGGGAATAGAAGCCGTACAATAAGCGATTATGTCCTCCATGTAGAGTATTTTCAGAGTGGAACAAACGTAAACCATGTTGCTGATATTACAGCCGATACGGTCTATAAGTGGCTAGACAGTATGAATGTAAGCAATCAAACCAAATTAACACGATTGAAATGCCTAAAAGCCTTCCTCTCCCCTGTTTTGATAATGGTTGGATTGAAATAAAGTTTTGGAAAACGATTAATATAAGGGTCGATCAAAAGGTTAAAGAAGGTGTTACAGAGCGTGATGTTAACATATTGCTCTCTTTACTGGACTTAAGCAATTTCATACAGCTGAGGGATGCTACAGCTGTCCTATCATAAATGAGAATGAAGCTGACTATGTGCTAAAGCGTAAGGTAAATATCATGAAAAAGGCTGAGAAACATCATGAGCAAAGGCTTCAGGAATACAAGGAACAGAATATTGGATTTGCTACTGAGGAAGAGGAAGTATTTATTAGACTCTTCTACACGCAGCAAGAACTTGAAGATATCTTTGCCGGCTATGACTTGGGAGTTAAGAGGTTACACTTGCAGAATCTATATATTGAGCGGATGCGGTAATTATTCAATAAAAGGCACAAACTTTGTAGGAGTCTCTTAATTGAGGCTCTTCTTTTTATCGATCAAATCTGATATCGCAGCCTCGATATTTAAACAATAACTAATAAAACCCCACTTGGTTAAAGAATGAACCTAAACTAAGGAGCAGAGTAGAAAAAAGAGAGCGGTACATCTTCTTCCCTAATTTTTGCAAGATTATAGTATAATGGACACAAACAACCTTTTAGGAAAACGGTGATAACAATGAGTGGCAACTTTTCATTTTTTCAAGGGAAATGGGATGTACTTGCTAACTTGGGAGAGACAGCTGAGAGAAATGTATATCATGACCCCCATACAACAGTAATGAAACTGCGATTGTTCGCTGAAACACTAACTAAATTTATTCTTGCCGCTGAAAATATTAGAGAGGCATATGGTACAACACAAGTGGATCGCATTAACACTTTGCGTCGGGAAAGGTTACTTGAGCCTGAATTAATTGATATATTAGAGGCTCTTCGTCGCAAAGGGAATGTAGCGATGCATGAAGCGGATTATGGAAAAGCAGAAGAAGCAAAGGCTTTGTTGCAATTAACGTTCCGCTTGTCTATTTGGTTTATGGAGGTATATGGTGATTGGGACTTTCAAGCACCAGAGTATACAGAACTTCAAGAACAAACAGAACAGAGTACAGAAACACTTCAGCGAGAATATGAGGAGAAAGTCAAAAAGCTTGAAAAAGAATTAGAGGCAATTCGTCGACAGGCGGAAGTGGAACAAGAAGAGGTAAAAATCGAACGTAAAAAGATATCCAAAAACTTCATGCGTCGCCAGCAATTAACTGAAGTTGAAACACGTATCATCATTGATCAGAAGTTACGTGCTGCTGGATGGGAAGTAGACACGAATTTACTAAACTATAAAAAAAACAGGACGCTACCAGAGAAAAACAAACATATTGCCATTGCTGAGTGGAAGGTCGATGGCGGCTGGGTTGATTATGCATTGTTTATTGGACTCAAGCTTGTTGGTTTCATTGAAGCAAAAGCAGAAAAGAAAACGATTCCTGGGGCATTAGATAGTCAAACAAAAGTGTACGCGAAAAATGTCGTGCAAGTAGAAGATGAACAGATTACACCAACAACTGGTGATTATCAAGTCCCTTTTTTATATGCAACAAATGGCCGCCCTTATTTAAGACAGCTTCAAGAGGAATCGGGCATTTGGTTCTGGGATTCACGCAAACCATTTGAACATGCACGTCCGCTTGAAGGATGGCATTCACCTGAAGATTTACAGCTTCTTCTTAGCCAAGATGATAAGGATGCGGATAAGCTTCTAGAAGAAGAGGATATAACTAAGTTTGGATTGCGTCACTATCAGCAGAATGCGGTTCTGGCTGCAGAAAAGTCGTTAAAAGAAGGAAACAGAAGAATGCTTATTGCAATGGCTACAGGAACTGGGAAAACTCGTACTGCTATTGCGCTTATGTATCGCTTAATTAAGTCTAAAAAGTGTCGCCGCATTCTTTTTCTTGTCGACCGTAATTCACTCGGTAAACAAACAGAGGATTCACTGAAAGATACGAAAATTGAAGGTTACTCGTTTGCTGATACATATGATGTGAAGTCATTAGGCGATCTCACACCGGAAGTTGAAACGAAGGTGCAGATTGCAACCGTGCAGGGAATGGTTCGCAGACTTTTTTATAACGATAACGAAAAGCTTCCAAGCGTGGGGCAATATGATTTCATCATTGTAGATGAGGCGCACCGAGGCTATACAAGTGATAGAGAAATGACAGAGGAAGAATTAGAATTCCGTGATCAGAATGATTATATTAGTCAATATCGGCGCGTTATCGATTATTTTGATGCGGCATGTTTAGGGCTTACCGCAACACCTGCTCTACATACAACAGACATTTTCGGTATGCCAATTTTTAAATATTCATATAGCGAAGCAGTGTTGGACGGATATCTAGTGGACCATGAGCCCCCTTATTTGTTTAAAACAGAACTTTCACAAGTGGGCATCACCTTTGAAAAAGATGAGGAAGTAGAAGTATATGATGTTGATAAAGGGGAGATTCAACTAGAAAAGGTAGAAGATACTGTGCACTTTGAAGTGGAGCAGTTTAATAAAAAAGTCATTACAGAACCGTTTAACCGTGCAGTTTTAAATAAATTAGTTGATTATATTGACCCTGCAGGTAAAGAAAAAACGCTCATCTTTGCAGCTACTGATCAACACGCGGATCTTGTTGTTCGCTTATTAAAAGAAGCATTTAAAGAACGTGGTGATGACATTGAAGATGATGCCATTATGAAAATCACTGGCTATATCTACAAGCCATTAGATGCCATTAAACGGTTTAAAAATGAGCGACTACCTAATGTCGTAGTTACAGTTGATTTACTCACAACAGGTATTGACGTGCCGCCGATCACAAATTTGGTGTTTTTAAGAAGAATACAATCTCGTATTCTCTATGATCAAATGCTTGGCCGTGCGACTCGTCTCTGCCCAGAGATTGGGAAAACACACTTTAACATCTACGATGCCGTTGGTATATATGACAAGTTGCAACATTATACAGAAATGAAACCAGTTGTGAAGAAACAAAACTATCGTATTGGTGAGTTGTATAATTCTCTTATAAATGCGACGACTGATGAGGAAGCTTCATTTTATCGTGATCAATTAGTAGCGAAAATTCAGCGTCGCAAACAAAGATTTGACGAAGAAGGCATGGGAAAGTTTGAAGAATTATCAAATGGAAAAAATGTGGATGAATGGGTGAAAGAAATTCAAACATACTCACCGCAAGAAGCCACACAGCATAATATCCTATTTGAATACATGGAAACGTACCAAGTAACACGTGAAAAACGCTATATATCTGATAAGGAAGATGAAGTAACAGACGTCATTCGTGGGTATGGTGAAGGAAACAAGCGACCAGAAGATTATCTGGATGGTTTTGTTCGATTTATCCAAGAAAATATCAATGAAATTCCCGCTTTGCATCTGATCTGTACACGGCCAAAAGATCTAACAAGACAAGATTTACGAGAACTTATGACGATTTTAGAAACAAAAGGCTTTAAGCAATCTCATTTACAAACCGCTTGGAAACAGACAAAAAATGAGGACATTGCAGCAGATATTATTAGTTTTATTCGCCAAGCTGCATTAGGTGAAGCACTCGTTGACCATGAAGCACGTATTAAACAGGCAATGCACAAAGTGTATTCACTGCATGATTGGACGCCAAGGCAAAAGAAGTGGTTAGAGAGAATAGAAAAGCAATTACTTCAAGTGCCTGTTCTTGCGCCTACCGCAGAAGAGGCATTCTCGGAAGAACCTTTTAGAACGTCTGGTGGCTACAAATTACTGAAGCGGGAGTTCGGTGACTATATTGATCATATTGTCAATATGATCAATGAGAACCTTTATATCAGCTAACGACTGTGCCTCTTCATTGAGGCACTTTTTTGGGTTATAATGAAAAGGTTCGCTTTCAACTAAAAATCATCAAATTTGATTTAATAGATAGAAGATTTCCAGGAGGAAAAAAGATGAATAACCAAGAAATCGTTCAAAAATTATGGAATTTATGCAATGTGCTTCGTGATGACGGTATTACATATCAACAATATGTCACGGAGTTAACCTATATTTTATTTTTAAAAATGATGAAAGAACAGCAAACAGAAAATGTAATACCCGAAGGATATAGATGGGATGATTTGCTAGAAAAAGAAGGAGTAGAACTCAAAACATTTTATCAACATCTTTTAATTAAGCTGGGCAATAGCGAGAATGCTCAATTGCGTCAAATTTACACTGATGCTGCTACAAGTATTACAGAACCCAAGAACTTAGAGAAAATTCTGAAGACCATTGATGGCCTTGATTGGTACAACGCAAAAGAAGAAGGTTTAGGTAATTTATATGAAGGCTTGTTAGAAAAAAACGCAAGCGAAACAAAATCAGGTGCTGGTCAATACTTTACACCGCGTGTATTAATTGATGTAATGGTGCAACTGATTGACCCTAAACCTGGAGAAAAATGCAATGACCCTGCAGCTGGTACATTCGGTTTTATGATTGCTGCAGACCAGTATTTGAAAAATAAGACAGATAACTATTATGATTTAGATCCACAACTGGGCGTTTTTCAAAAGAAAGAAGCGTTTACTGGAATGGAACTCGTCACAGGGACTCATCGTCTTGCTCTAATGAATGCATTACTTCATGATATCGAAGGGCGACTGGAACAAGGAGATTCGTTATCTAGTAATGGAAAGTGGATGAAAAACTTTGATGTCATTTTAACCAATCCACCATTTGGGACAAAAAAAGGTGGAGAGAGTGTCTCGCGTGATGACCTGACGTTTGAAACTTCCAATAAACAGCTGAATTTTCTACAGTTAATTTATAACGCTTTAAAAGACGATGGTCATGCACGGGCAGCAGTTGTATTACCTGATAATGTCTTGTTTGAAAGCGGGGTTGGTGCACAGATTCGCCGTGATTTAATGAATAAATGCAATCTGCATACAATCTTACGCTTACCAACGGGGATTTTCTATGCCCAAGGTGTGAAAACTAACGTCTTATTTTTCACAAGAGGAAAAACAGACCAAGATAATACAAAGGATGTTTGGGTATATGATCTCCGCACCAATATGACGTCATTCGGAAAACGGAATCAGCTAACAATGGCACACTTTGAAAACTTCATGAAAGCATATGTAGCAGAAGACCGCTCAAAAGTAGAGGATGAACGTTGGAATGTGTTCACAAGAGAAGATATTGCAAAAAAAGGGGACAGTTTAGATATCGGTTTGATTGCGGATGAATCATTATCTTCATACAATAATTTACCAGACCCGATTGAGTCGGCAGAAGAAGCGATTGCGAAACTTCAGCAGGCTATGGGGTTATTAAATGAGGTAGTTGAAGAGTTGCGTGCTGTTGAGGTGAGCGAGGATGAGTAAGAAGAAAGTTCAGACGTTGAATGAACTACTAGAAGAGCTGTTAGTGCTAGAAGATCAGCAACCTTATGATATTCCCGAGAATTGGGTTTATGTGAGGTTAGGGAAAGTAGTTGAATTTCAAGGTGGTAGTCAACCCCCTAAATCTGTTTTTAAAGATGAACAGCTGGATGGTTATATTAGGCTAATCCAAATAAGGGACTTTAAGTCAGATAAATTTAAAACATATATACCTAAAGAGCTTGCAAAAAGAACTTTTGAAGAAAATGATGTCATGATCGGAAGGTACGGTCCACCAGTATTTCAAATTTTAAGAGGGTTAAGTGGCGCTTATAATGTTGCTTTAATGAAAGCAACACCAGTTAAATGTTTAATGGATAATGACTATTTATATTATTTGTTACAAGTTCCTTTTATCCAAAGTCCTGTTATCAAAGAGTCTCATAGAACAGCAGGACAAACTGGTATAAGAAAGGAACTTATTGAAGGTTTTGTTATCGGACTCCCACCTTTAAATGAACAAAAACGGATTGCTGAAAAAGTGGAGCGGCTTTTAAGTAAAATTGAAGAAGCAAAGCAGTTGATTGAAGAAGCGAAGGAAACGTTTGAACTTCGTCGAGCGGCTATTTTGGATAAGGCGTTTAGGGGAGAGTTGACGAGGAAGTGGCGAGAAGAACACCCTGATATAGAAAATGCAGAAGTGTTATATGATAAAATAATTAGTCTAATTAAGCCTAAAAAATTCGAGATTATTGAAGAGCAAAGTGAGTATATTCCATGTAAATGGAAATGGGTCAGACTGGGAGAAGTTGTACAAGTAAATCCCCCAAAGAAAAAGTTAAATGAAGTATCTGAAGAACAAAAATGTACATTTATACCGATGCCTGCAGTGAGTGATAAAACTGGTAAAATCGAAGAACCAGAAGAAAGAGAATATAGAAAAGTTAAAAAAGGCTACACGTTTTTTTTAGAGAATGATGTACTGTTTGCTAAGATTACCCCTTGTATGGAAAATGGAAAATCAGCTATAGCTAGACAATTAAAAAACGGGTTTGGCTATGGTTCAACAGAATTTCATGTTTTACGTACTTCTGAGTATG
>DAHVSZ010000009.1 GCA_027328625.1 Candidatus Paracaedibacteraceae bacterium
TTCTTTCAACAGAAGTTTACCTCAATACATCCCTTTCTTTAATAACCTTCCTTAAACGCAACTCGGGTTATTTTAAATTTACATTTTTTGGATGAAAGATGGGGAATATTATACGAAATTTCTAATTTTATGTAGTTATCACTTGTTGTATTTTTTAATTTGGATAAAATCTTTATTTTTTGTTCTGTTTTTTCTTCTATTGATTTACAAACTTTTTTAAGTTTCTCAGTGATTAGAGATTGATCAAGTTTTTTTTCAAGAATAGTAAAATCAAGGTCATCACTAAGTCGAAATTTATCTTTTAAATAGCAAATATTAAAACAAGCACTTCCTTTTAATATGCAGTTATTTTTAAAATACTCATCATGCTGCATTTCCTTTACTAATAATCGACTAATTCCATCTTTTACTATATCTCTTGGTTTCCAACCTTTGAGCGTAGAGTGTTTAGCAAGATATGTTTTATTAAGCCAGAGGACATCAATCACTAGCCTCGTGCCTCTACATCCTTTGGCACAATGCTTAGCCGAAAGCCAAGGCCATCCAAGATAACACCTAAAGTTTCAATTTTTGGCTGTCTTTTAGCGGATAGAAGTTTATAGAGATTTTGTCGATTTAAACTGGTTCTTTTAGCAAGCTCTCCTATACCGCCTTGGGCTTCTGTTACATCTTTTAGAGCTTTTAAAAAACACTCTGCATCATGATCAATCTCAAAATCTGCTAAGGCTTCTGTTAGGTACAATAAAGCATCTTCAGGATTTTTCAGTTGTTCAATGTTGTATTCGTGGAATGATTTCATTTTGGGCCTCTCTCCAATAATCTGTCGCTTTTTGTACATCTCTTTTTTGTGAGGATTTATCTCCGCCACACAAGAGAATAACAATGGTATCATCTTGCATTCCAAAATAAACACGATAACCAGGGCCAAAAAATAATCTTAATTCGTAAACACCGAAACCAATACTTTTGTAATCTCCAAAGTTTCCTATTTCAAGTCGTGAGATTCTGCTTCTTATTTTGATTCGTGTGATTCTATCAAGTTTTTCCAGCCATTCTATAAAGGGCTTATGGCCCGATTGAGTTTGGTAGATAAAAACTTTTCTAGAGTGCATCAATTACCTTTAATTAATAATGTATTCTAAGGGCGACAAAAAGTCAAGTCGAGAGTATATCTAAATTAATTACCTATAACCCCAACAAGAACCGCCCGGGATTCTCGATGCATTCTTTAACTTGCACTAAAAATGTCACGGCTTCTCGGCCATCGATTAAGCGGTGATCATAAGATAAGGCTAAATACATCATTGGGCGAATTTCGATTTTACCATCAACAACTACAGGACGATCTTGGATTTTGTGCATACCTAAAATCCCTGACTGGGGTGGGTTTAAAATCGGGGTTGATAAAAGCGAACCAAAGATCCCGCCATTTGAAATGGTAAAGGTACCACCGCTTAAATCTTCCATCGACAATTTATTTTCCTTAGCTTTAAGTCCAAGAACAGCAACCTCTTTTTCAATACCAGCAAAATCCAGCTGGTCAGCATCTCTAAGGATTGGCACAACAAGACCCTGAGGGGCTGAAACAGCAATACCAATATCATAGTAATTTTTGTGAACAATCTCTTCGCCTTCGATCTGACTGTTCATCATCGGGATTTCTTTAAGCGCGTAGATACAAGATTTGACAAAGAAAGACATAAAGCCAAGTTTAACGCCATATTTTTTTTCAAAGGAATCTTTATAACGTGTACGTAGGTTATTAATTGCGCTCATATCAACTTCATTAAAAGTCGTAAGGATAGCAGCTGTGTTTTGCGCTTGTTTTAATCGCTCCGCAACTCGTAGACGCAGTCTTGACATAGGAACGCGTTTTTCTAAGCGTTCATCATCGGCAATCCAATTACGGGATTCAGGTTCTGGGCGTGAATGAGTGGGGGAGGTGTGAGTGGGTGTTGGAGTCGTTTTTGGATTTTCTAGGTAATCAAGAATGTCACCTTTGGTCAGGCGTTCACCTTTACCTGAAGCGGGGATATGGGCAGGATTCAAATCATGATCAGCAAGTAGCTTTTGCACTGATGGAGAGAAGTTACGATTGGTGGTTGGTTGATTGTGAGAGTGGAGTTCTGTTTGAAAGGGTACTTTTTCTTCAATAATTTCTTCTTGAGACACAACGGTCGCTTTTTCAGCTTGCACAGGAGGTACAACAGGCGAGGGAGCCTGAGTTGCTGGAGTTTCACCTGCACCTAATTTTCTGACGGCACCAATAATAGTGCCAACTTTAACAACACTTCCTTTATTCATGAAAATTGAATCAAGGATACCAGCAGTAGGTGCTGATACTTCTAATGTTATTTTGTCAGTTTCAAGTTCAACTAGTGTTTCATCTTCTGCAACAGACTCGCCAACGTTTTTTAACCAACGTGCAACTGTTGCTTCAGTAACCGATTCACCTAATGTTGGAACTTTAATTTCCAAGTTTTGTGACATTATAACCTCTCATTTTTACTGACATCTATGTAGTGCTCGAGTTATTAAAAGGACTCTCCTCTATGATTAAGTTTCCCTTTGGCTTGACCAAAGGGTCTCATGGATCCTCCAGTCAAGCCGGAGGAAAACTAAAGGGAGCAAGTTAAAACCTGCACACTGCATTATATACATATCGTAGCGCGGTATTTTGTTCGTTTACAGGCTTTTTTTATATATTTCCAGAAATTGCTTCTTTAACAATCGTGTTTTGTTCTTCCATGTGTCGACTTGGCGATCCAGTGGCTGGTGAAGCGGCTTCATCCCTGCCAATATAAACAGATCTGTAATGGCGGGCTTGCATCTTTGTTAATACTTGTTCTATTCGGTGATTAATAAATGTCCATGCACCCATGTTTTTTGGTTCTTCTTGGCACCAGATAATTTTTGCATTCTTTTGTGATGAGAGAGCATTTTCAAGTTCCTTAGCCGGGAAAGGGTAAAGCTGTTCGATTCTAATAATGGCAACATCATTGATCCCACTTTCCTGACGGTAGTGCAAAAGATCGTAATAAATTTTACCACTACAAAGAACAACACGCTTGATTGCTTCTGATTTTGGGGTAGAATCAGGGATAATTTGTCTAAAATGTGTATTTTCAGCCATCTCGCTTAGATCTGACACAGCAAGCCGATGTCTGAGCAAAGATTTAGGAGTCATAACAATCAATGGAATGCGATTTGGGCTGTGTAATTGCCGTCTTAAGACATGAAAATAATTAGCAGGCGTTGAACAATTCACAACTTGAAGATTATTTTCAGCACAGAGTTGCAAATAACGCTCCAACCGTGCGGATGAATGCTCTGGCCCCATTCCTTCTAATCCATGAGGTAGTAGGAGAACAAGTCCAGATAATCGCAACCACTTTGATCTTGAGGCTGAAAGGTATTGATCAATGATAACCTGTGCTCCATTGGAAAAATCTCCAAATTGAGCTTCCCATAGGACTAATGTGTGTGGGTTTGACAAACTGTATCCATAATCAAATCCCATCACAGCCATTTCTGATAGAGGGCTATTGACGATTTCAATCGACGCTTTCTGATTGGGTAAATAGTTTAAAGTGATGTAGTTTTCTTCAGTTGTTTGGTCAACTAGGATTGCGTGCCTTTGTGAGAAGGTTCCACGGCCACTGTCTTGCCCACTTAATCTAATTGGGTATCCTTCGTGTAATAACGTTGCAAAAGCTAAAGACTCTGCTGTTGTCCAATCTGCTTTTGCTTCATTATTTTGATTGTCTTCAAATAGAGACTGACGGTGCTTAAACTGACGGTCAATTTTTGAATGAAGGTCAAAACCTTTGGGCACAGTCATACAGGCTTTACCAAGCTCTTTTAAGAGTGAAGAATTAACACCCGTGATAATTTCTTGAAAGGACTCTTCTGATTTGTTGAGGCATATTTTAATGCTTTCCCAATCTCCTTTTAGCCAGTCTGGCTCAAGTTTTTCTTCATTATTGGTTTGAAGATTGGTAGAAGAGTCATATTCATTTTGTAAGTGTTTTTCAATCTCGGTACGGATTTCATTTAACTCATTCTCTTGGGCAACACCATTTTGAAGGAGCGTTTTCTCATACAGAGTTGCAACCGATGGATGTTCAGCAATTTTTTTATACATAGACGGTTGAGTAAATGTAGGTTCATCACCTTCATTATGTCCATATCTTCTATAGCCAATTAAATCGATGACAATGTCTTTGCTAAATTGATTGCGGAAATCAGTTGCAAGTTCGGCTGCCCATACAACAGCGCGTGGGTTATCCGCATTGACGTGTAAAATTGGAGTTTGAATGATTTTTGCTGTTTCAGAGCAATAATGAGATGAACGAGCTTCCGAAGTATTAGTTGTAAAACCAATCTGGTTATTAACAATAATGTGAATAGTACCACCCGTACTATAACCTGCCAGTTGAGCCAATTGGAGTGATTCTGCAACAACACCTTGTCCGGTAAAAGCCGCATCTCCATGTAATACAAGTCCCAATGTTTTTTTACGCTCAAAATCTTGAAAAAGATTTTGTTTCCCTCTTACTTTTCCAAGAACAACTGGATAGACAGATTCAAGGTGAGATGGATTTGCGGTTAGAGAAAGGTGAACTTTATTATTATTAACAATACGATCGGCTGAATATCCTTGGTGATATTTTACATCACCTGATCCTTCTTCTTCTTTGTAGATGGATGTTCCTTGAAACAAAGCAAAAATAAAGCGCATGGGTTTATTCAACAAATTTGTCATAACAGCTAAGCGACCACGGTGGCTCATACCTAAAACAATCTCTTTGCCGCCTGTTTTGGAAAATTGTTCAAGAATCATTTCTAAAGCTGAAATTAAACTTTCAATACCATCAATTCCAAAACGCTTAGCACCTGGAAATTTGATATGGAGGAATTTTTCAAAAGCTTCAGTACTTAAAAGTTGACGGAAAATTGTTTTTTCATGCTGAGGAGAAAGCTGACGATATGCATAATGATAAGTAGGGTTTTCAAAGCGTTCTTGGATCCATTCCCGCTCTTTAGAATTTTCTAAATGCATATATTCAACACCAATTTTTTGGCAATAGATGTCATACAATTTCTGAATCACATCTTTTAAAGAAGCTTTTTCAAAACCGAGATCATTTATGTAAATTATTTTTTGAAAATCGAGAGAGTCAAATCCATGCCTTGTGGGGTCTAATTCAAT
This sequence comes from Candidatus Paracaedibacteraceae bacterium, assembly GCA_027328625.1. Taxonomy (GTDB): domain Bacteria; phylum Pseudomonadota; class Alphaproteobacteria; order Paracaedibacterales; family CAIULA01; genus CANJLN01. The sequence continues at coordinate 5,213 of DAHVSZ010000009.1, forward strand.
GTGAGAAAGTGGTTTCGTAAGATCTAAAGGATCTGTAATTGCTGCCTTGTGTCCCCATGTTCGATAAGACTGTATTAATTTTGAAACTTTAATTGAATCGATAACTTCTGAGTGGTTTAAAGGAGTAGAAATAGAGGTGTTTTGTTTAAATGAACGTTGTGGCCATCTCGGTTCTTCATCTAAAAAAGAATCAGCTGAAAAATCTTTAAAAAATTCCTGCCACTCTTGTGAAACTGAGGTTGGATTTTCTTGATATTGCTTATGGAGTGATAAGATGTAACTTATGTTACTGCCATAGAGAATTGTTTTATGAGAAAAACGCTTTTGCTCTGTCATATTTTTGTTCCTTGCATAGCCTCCAACATCGTTTTGCCAAGAAGAGCAGGAGAGCTTGCAACTATTATATCATTACGTTTCATCATTTCAATTTTATCAAGAGCACTGTCACCTGCGCCAGAGGTGATTGCTCCAGCATGGCCCATACGTCGTCCTGGCGGTGCTGTAATACCAGCAACAAAGGCTACAACGGGTTTAGACCTTCCATGTTTTCTTTGGTGAGTAATGAACTCAACAGCTTCTTGTTCGTCATGTCCACCGATTTCACCAATCATCAAAATACCTTTTGTGTTTGGGTCTTCCCAAAACAGACGTAAAACGTCGACAAATTTCATTCCTTTTACAGGGTCTCCCCCGATACCAATACAGGTAGTTTGCCCTAAACCAACTTGGGTTGTTTGGTTTACAGCTTCATAAGTTAAGGTTCCGGAACGAGAAACCACACCAATCGAACCCGGCGTATGAATAGATCCTGGCATGATACCGATTTTGCATTGATCTGGCGTTATAATCCCAGGGCAATTGGGGCCAATTAAAAGGCTTTTTGATCCTTCAAGAGCACGCTTTACGTTGACCATATCCAGAACTGGAATGCCTTCTGTTATGCAAACTATTAATTCAAAATTTGCATCCAAAGCTTCCAAAATAGCGTCAGCAGCATAAGCTGCTGGTACATAAATAACGGTTGCATTTGCTTTGGTTGCTTTAACAGCATCTTGGACCGTATTAAAAACAGGTAAATCTAAATGGGTTGTCCCACCTTTACCAGGTGTTACACCTCCAACCATTTTTGTTCCATAAGTAATGGCCTGCTCAGAATGGAATGTTCCTTGCTTTCCAGTAAAACCTTGGCAAATAACTTTCGTATTTGAATTAACAAGAATAGCCATAAGAAAGATACCTAAAAATCAAATAATTAAACAGTTTCATTTGCAGCTTGAACAACTTTTATAGCAGCTTCTTCTAAGTCATCAGCAGCAATTATGGGCAATTTTGAGGAAGACAAAATTTCTTTACCAAGTTCTTTGTTCGTACCCTGTAAGCGGACAACAATAGGAACACTCAAATTCGTCTCTTTCGCAGCAGCTACAATTCCTTCAGCGATAATGTCACAGCGCATGATTCCGCCGAAAATATTAATTAAAATGGCTTCAACATTAGGGTCAGCCAGAATAATTTTAAAAGCGGCTTTAACTCTTTCTTGTGTGGCGCCACCCCCTACATCAAGGAAATTTGCTGGCTGAGCGCCGTGAAGTTGGATAATATCCATAGTTGCCATAGCCAAACCAGCACCATTGACCATACAACCAATATTACCATCTAATTTGACATAATTTAGATCATGTTTTTTGGCTTCACGTTCAGCCGGGTTTTCTTCATCTTCATCACGTAGTGCTTCTATTTGAGGACGTTTAAATAAGGCATTATCATCAAAAGACATTTTTGCATCCAATGCAACTAAATCTCCTTGTTTTGTTACAATAAGAGGGTTGATCTCAATTAAGCTTGCGTCTGTTTCAATATATGCATTATACAAGTTCTTAAGGAGTTCGTGTAATTGCTGTGCTGCTTTAGTTTCAAGACCTAAGAAAAAGCTTAATAGTCTTCCTTGGAAAGGTTGGACTCCAGCAACAGGATCGACCGTAATTGTCTTGATTAGTTCAGGGGTTTTAGCTGCAACTTCTTCAATGTTAACACCTCCTGAAGCAGAGGCAAAAAAAGACAAACGATTTATTGAGCGATTTAGAATAAGACTTAAATAGATTTCACGTTCAATATCGCAACCTTCTACAATATAAATGCGCTTTACTTCTTGTCCTTTTGGTCCTGTTTGGTGTGTTACTAAGTTTTTGTATAAAAGCTTTTCGGCTGCGTTTTTAACTTCATCGAGAGAATGGGCTAAAATAACCCCACCTGCAAGTCCACGACCCCCTGCATGAATTTGGGCTTTAACAACCCACAAAGATGTAGCAAGATTTTTTGCAACTTGAACAGCTTCTTCAGAGGTATAAGCAACACTACCATTCGGTGTAGGAATCCCGTAGTTAGTCAAAATACCTTTTGCTTGATACTCATGAATATTCATAGATTATAACCCTAGGTTTTTTATATCATCCATAAGCTTGCGAACCGAGTTAACAGATGCTTCAAGTTGAGCTTGTTCTTGACTGGTTAGTTTTAATTCAATGACACGTTCAACACCTTTATCACCAATCATAACTGGAACACCGACATACATGTCTTTTACGCCATATTCACCACTTAGCCAAGCAGCACAGGGTAAAATTCTCTTTTGGTTATAAAGATAAGATTCAGCCATCAATAAGGCAGATGAAGCAGGTGCGTAAAATGCAGATCCTGTTTTCATTAAATTAACAATTTCACCACCACCGTTACGGGTACGTTCGATAATTGTGTCAAGTTTTTGTTGAGAAATCCATCCTTGTTGTACGAGTTCAGGAAGAGGGATTCCTGAAACAGTTGTGTATCTTGGCAGTGGGACCATAGAATCACCGTGCCCTCCAAGCACAAAGGCTTGAATATCTTGTGTAGAAATACTTAAAGCTTCAGCTAAGAAACATTTAAAACGTCCACTATCCAAAATACCTGCCATACCAACAACTTTTTGGGGAGGAAGCTTGCTTGACTGTTGAAGAAGCCAAACCATAACATCTAAGGGGTTTGTTACAACAATGACAAAAGCTTGAGGGCAGTATTGACTAATATTCTCACCAACTGCCCTGATGATTTTGGCATTAATGCTTAAAAGATCATCGCGACTCATTCCGGGTTTACGGGGAACACCTGCTGTGATGATAACCACGTCTGCATTTTTAATATCTGCATAATTGTTGGTTCCTAAAATAGTATTATCTAATCCATCGATTGCACAACTTTGTAAAAGATCTAGGCTTTTCCCTTGGGGAATTCCTTCAGCTACATCTACAAGTACGACATCACCAAGATTGCGCTGCAGAATTAAGTGAGCCAATGTTCCACCAATGTTGCCTGCACCAATTAGGGCTATTTTTTTACGAGACATAAATTCTGTTTCTCCCTTATAGAGCGATGGGTTGAGGTATCATTGATAGATTTTGTCTTAAAAATTCACCACCAATGTTAATTCCAGCAGAATCAATTGTATGGCCAATTCCTGGGCAGGTATGGGTCTTAACATTAATTTTTAAATTCTTTAGATCTTGTTCTGCTTGCAAAAGTGCAGAATAGGGAACAACCGTGTCTATATTGCCATGAATTAACAAAATATTTGTAGAAGACGTGGCAACACTTTTTTCAGTTGGTGGGAAAAAGGCACCAGAATAGCCAACAATACAATTAAGATTGGAAAGAGAAAACAACATTTCAAGAGCGACTATTGTTCCTTGTGAAAAACCAACAAGAGCTAAATCTTGAGGACTCAATTTGTATTCAATAAGTAGAGATTTTAAATATTGAGCTAATATAGGACGGACGCGGTCTAACCCAAGACGCATATTGGTTGGTGAGAAGTCAGGGATTCCATACCACTGATAACCAAATGCATGAATATCACATTTTTCAGGACCATTCGGTGATACAAAGACGGTTGATGGTAATATGTGTTGCCAAGCTTCTGATAAGCCAATCAAATCATCACCTGATGATCCGTAGCCGTGTAGAAAAACAACAAGCTTAGAAATAGGGCCTGAGGCTTTTGATATTACTTTAGGGCCTAAGAGCATAACTAACCTGAAAAGTTTTATTATTAGCGTTAGTGTAGCCTGTTCTTATGGCTTTCTCAATGGGGTTCAGCAATTCCCGAAGAGGATAGAGATAATTTTTTGATCTTGCTATGATTTGGTAGACACAAAGAAGCCGAACAAAGAAAATACCCTTTGTAAGGTTTTAGAGATGGCTAATGAATACAGGCAAAAAAAGAAGTCCTAGACATGGCAATCCATGCATTTCCTGGATCACGTCGACCCCCAAGAATCATTTGGATCTCAATGAATTAAAAATCAACTTTTCAACAATATTTCTTGCAAGTCTCTTATAATTTCATCTCTTTCTATCTCTGTATAAGGTACCTTATTTTCTAGACCAATAACAGGATTTGGCCAAAAAGGATCAGATTTAAAGCGAGCAACAATATGAATATGCAATTGAGGCGTCATATTCCCAAAGGCTGCGATATTAAGCTTATCCGCTTTGGTGTATACTTGTAACGCCTGAGAAACTCTAGAAATCTCATCCATCAGTAAACGCTGCTGATCTGATGACAATTGATAAATTTCGCTAATATCTGAAACACAAGGAACCAAGATTAACCAAGGAAAACGTTCATCGTTTTGCAAAAGAACTTTACATAAATCAAGATGTAAAATAGGAAATGTACTTCTTTTTAAAGAAGGATCAAGATGAAATGTATCTGAGAGTTTTACAGCATGAAGCATATGTTTTCCTTTTTTGCATGATAAAATATTAAAACTCTTAAAGAACTAAGATAAAAAAGCTGACCAGATGCTTCTAGCCAGCTTTCAATCTACATTACGGTAACGCTCTTTTCATCCTCAGGGGATTTTTTAAAACTCTTATCATTTTCTTCTTCGATCTCTTCAAACTCAATAGGCTGAGGTTGACTTGTTAACGCAACTTTTAATGCATCATCGACGGTTCTAACAGGAATAATCGTTAGTCCTTCTTTAACGTTATCTGGAATCTCAGCTAAATCCTTTTCATTATCGATTGGAATGATAACTGTTTTAATACCACCTCTATGAGCCGCTAAAAGCTTTTCTTTAAGCCCCCCAATTTGAAGAACTCGTCCACGCAAAGTGATCTCTCCAGTCATGGCAACGTCTTTTCGAATTGGAATGCCTGTAAATGCAGACACAATAGCTGTACACATCGCAACACCCGCTGAAGGCCCATCTTTTGGAATTGCTCCTTCTGGGACGTGAATATGAATATCTCGCTTTTCAAATAAAGTTGGCTTTAAACCAAACTGATGGGAACGAACACGAACATAACTGAGTGCTGCTTGGATTGATTCTTGCATCACATCACCAAGTTTACCTGTAAACATTGGTTTACCTTTACCTGGTAAAACAATCGCTTCAATTGTAAGTAGATCCCCACCGACTTCAGTCCAAGCTAAGCCCGTTGCCATACCAACTGCATCTTCAGTTTCAGCTTGCCCATAATGATATCGCAAAACACCAGCAAACTTTTCAAGATTATCTTTGGTAATTTTTACAACTTTGCTTTTCGTCGTCAAAATTTCTTTAATAGCTTTGCGAGCAAGATTGGCGATTTCTCTTTCCAAGTTACGGACGCCAGCTTCACGAGTGTATGTCCGAATCAAAAGCATTAAAGCTTCATCATCAATTTCCAATTCACCTTTTTTAAGACCATGCATTTCGATTTGTTTTGGTATTAAATGGTTTTTAGCAATCGCTAGCTTTTCATCTTCTGTGTAACCCGGAAGACGAATAATTTCCATACGATCCAATAAAGGTTGTGGCATACGAAGTGTATTCGCAGTCGTCACAAACATCACATCTGACAAATCGTAGTCCACTTCCAAATAATGATCATTGAAAGTTGAGTTTTGTTCTGGGTCCAACACCTCTAATAGTGCGGATGCTGGATCACCTCGCCAATCACTTCCTAATTTGTCAATTTCGTCAAGTAAGAATAACGGATTGGATGTTTTCCCTTTTTTCATTCCTTGTATAATCTTACCAGGCATTGATCCAATATAGGTGCGGCGATGCCCTCTAATCTCAGATTCATCGCGTACTCCACCTAATGAGATACGAACGAAATTTCGTCCCGTTGCTTGTGCGATTGATTTACCTAAAGATGTTTTACCAACACCAGGTGGGCCAACTAAGCACAAAATCTGCCCTCTCACCTTTCCAACACGTGATTGAACAGCTAGATACTCAAGGATACGTTCTTTAACTTTTTCTAAACCATAGTGATCACGGTTTAGAACTGTCTCTGCTTCATTTAAATCTTTTTTTACCTTGCTTCTATGTTGCCAGGGAATATTAAGCAACCAGTCCAAATAATTTCGAACAACTGTTGCTTCAGCAGAAGCTTGATTCATCGCACGCAGTTTCTTAATCTCGGCAATTGCTTTCGCTTTTGCCTCTTTAGATAACTTTGTCTTTTTAACTTTTTCTTCTAACTCAGAGATTTCATCCTTACCTTCTTCGTTTTCTCCAAGTTCTTTATGAATCGCTTTTAATTGTTCATTCAAATAGTATTCGCGTTGTGTCTTCTCCATTTGTTTTTTAACACGTGTGCGAATTCGCTTTTCAACTTGAAGAACGTTATTTTCATTTTCAATAAATGAAAGTGCTTTTTCCAATCTTTCATTGATATCAACTGTTTCAAGCAGTAACTGCTTATCAGCAATTCTTAAGGTAAAATAAGATGCAATCGTATCTGCAAGCTTGGCTGGATCTTCAATTTGGTTAATTGTAACCAAAACATCAGGAGGTATTTTCCGATTGAGTTTAATATATTGCTCAAATTGAGAAATAACTGTACGACAAAGAGCCTCAAGCTCTTCACTGCTTTTTACTGTTTCTTCAATTTCTTCAATTTCAGCTATAAAATAACTATCATCTGTTTCATATTTTAAAACTTTGACACGTTTTGTACCTTCAACTAAAACTTTAACGGTGCCATCTGGAAGTTTTAGCATTTGTAAAATAGTACCGATGGTTCCAATCTTATAAAGATCTCTTGGATCAGGTGAATCTTGTGCAGCATTTCTTTGAGTCACAAGAAGTATCTGTTTATGATCACCTTGCATAACTTCTTCCAAAGCCCGAACTGATTTTTCACGACCGACGAACAATGGAACAATCATGTGTGGAAAAACAACTATATCGCGCAAAGGCAATACAGGATATTTTTTTCCTTGTTTTAAGTCAACCATAACGCCCCCTTGCTGTGTCAAAATTCATACCTTGTACTCTACCACGTGGTCTTTATAAATGGAAGAAATCAATCCACTAATTGGTATGGTTGGCTTTCAGTTTGGACTTTCTAATCAATCATGAGAATGTTAACACATATACATTACCTTCGGATTTATTCCTGAGATTTGTTTATAGGTTTAGACATAACTAGATTAGAAATCTTCTCTCTAAGCAGTATTCTCATTCAAACGCTTGCTGTGAATTTTAATAGGAGGTTTTTGACTATCAACCACATCCTTATTGATTATTACTTCTTCAACACCTTCATATGACGGAAGCTCAAACATCGTGTCTAACAGGATATGTTCCATAATGGATCGTAAACCTCGCGCACCAGTTTTTCGAGCAATTGCTTTTTTTGCAATCGAAGCCAATGCATCATCATTAATAGTCAGTTTTACGTTTTCCATTTCAAACAAACGACGATATTGCTTCACCAATGCATTCTTTGGTTTGGTTAAAATATCAATTAAAGCTGACTCATCCAAATCATTAAGCGTTGCAATCACAGGTAAGCGACCAATAAATTCTGGAATCAGTCCAAATTTAAGTAGATCTTCAGGTTCAACCTCTCGCAATACATCGCCTGTTGGTCTTTCATCTGGGCCTCTAACATCAGCACCAAAACCAATTCCAGCACCTTTTCCACGAGCACCAATTATTTTTTCAAGTCCTGCAAAAGCACCACCACATATAAAAAGGATATTTGTTGTGTCAACTTGTAAAAACTCTTGCTGTGGATGTTTTCTTCCTCCTTGAGGAGGTACTGATGCAACTGTCCCTTCCATTATTTTAAGCAAAGCTTGCTGAACACCTTCACCTGATACATCGCGAGTTATGGATGGGTTGTCTGATTTTCTAGATATTTTATCAACTTCATCTATATAAACAATTCCACGTTGGGCTTTTTCAACGTTATAATCTGCAGCTTGCAAAAGCTTTAAAATAATATTTTCAACGTCTTCACCAACATAACCGGCTTCAGTCAAAGTCGTAGCATCAGCCATTGTAAAAGGAACATCAATAATGCGAGCTAGCGTTTGTGCTAAAAGAGTTTTACCACTACCCGTTGGGCCTATTAAAAGGATATTTGATTTGGCAATCTCAATCTCAGCGCCCTTAACACCATGTGACAGTCTCTTGTAATGATTGTGAACTGCCACAGACAAAACCTTTTTTGCATGTTTTTGACCAATGACATAATCATCCAAAAAAGTTAAAATGTCTTGTGGAGTCGGCACTCCTTCTTGCGTAGAAAGCCTTGATGAATGACTCTCCTCACGGATAATATCTGTGCATAATTCTACACATTCGTCGCAAATAAAGACCGTCGGCCCTGCAATAAGTTTGCGCACTTCATGCTGACTTTTCCCACAAAAGGAACAGTACAGTGTATTTTTTGCGTCGTTACCGCCACTTTTACTCATAATTATCTATCTCGCTTTTCCTTTGTGAACAATAGAGATCTTAAACTAGCCTTGCTCATACATTTCTGTACGATATAATAGACCACTAATTTCTCATATTGTTTAAACTGTTTATATCTTTACTATGAAGCGAAAAGTGTCAACAAACGGTTAATTTTAGCTTCTTTATTAGATTGTTTTTAGAGGCAAATCTAATGTGGTTGGCCGTTGTGTTACAACTGCATCAATCAAGCCAAAATCTTTTGCTTCTTCAGCGGACATCCAGCGATCACGTTCCATAGCATCTTCGATCACTTTTAAAGGTTGTCCAGTTTGCTCTACATAAATATTATTCAATCTTTCACGAAGTTTTAAAATTTCCCTGGCTTGAATTTCAATGTCAGTTGCTTGACCTTGCGCTCCTCCATGGGGCTGATGCACCATGACCCGCGCATTAGGAAGCGCAAACCTTTTACCCTTTGTGCCTGCTGTTAACAACAGAGATCCAAATGAACAAGCTTGCCCTAAACATAATGTGGTAATCTCACAACGGATGTAATTCATTGTGTCCAATATTGATAAACCTGCAGTTACAACACCTCCCGGAGAATTAATATACATCGAAATATCTTTATCTGGATTTTCAGATTCTAAAAAAAGAAGTTGTGCGCAAATCAATGCTGCCATTTCATCATGAATAGCTCCAGTCACAAAAATAATTCTCTCTTTCAAAAGACGGGAATAGATGTCGTATGCTCTCTCCCCTCTGCTTGTTTGTTCAACAACCATTGGAACTAGATTACTTTGAATTGTGCTAGATTGATTCATTGTCGCTGAAAGAAAAGAATTCACTGATGTCATACTATTTCACTTCCTATTTTTAGCTTTATTAGCTTTAATTTATTTTTCCGTCTTCATTATTTCTGTTTTGATTTTGTTTCTTTAGCGATCTTCGCTGTTGGTTTAGTCTTTTTATCTTCTTTTGATGATGAATTTGATTTTACGTCTGCAACCTTCTTATCTACTTTTGCAGATACTTTTGTTTTTTCTTTCTTTGTTTGAACTTCTTCATCTTCACCATAACCAGGTAAAATGCCTTTTAGCTTTTCTTCTAACTGCTTAACAGAAACTTTAACTTCTTTATGGGTTACTTGCGAAAATATGTAATCAACAACAAGGTCCTCTAAAACAGGTGATGTAAGTTTTTCAATTTCTTGAGGATGCTCACGGTAGAATTTTACAACATCTTTCTCTTGTCCTGGATATTTCATTGCTTCTTTAAAAATAGCGTTGCGCGCAATTTCAGGTGATACTCGAATATTATTTACTTTTGATACCTCAGCAATTAAAAGACCCAATCGCACACGACGTTCAGCAATCTTCTCATATTCAGTCTTTAATTCAGACTCAGGTGTATCATCATCATCTTCATATTCCCCTTTTGCTTTCGCATTGGAAATTTCTTGTTGCAGATGTGTCCATATAGCATCAAATTCTGCTTTTACCATACGAGATGGTAATTCAAACTTATATGCATTTTCCAGAGCATCCAAGACAGAACGTTTATGATATATTCGAGCTAAGTTATCATGTTCTTTTTGTAAATTTGCATTCAGTTTATTTTTCAGGTCCTGCAAACCTTCACATCCTAATTCTTTAGCCAAATCTTCGCCAACCTTAACTTTCTCTGGCTGCGCAACATGAGTAATTTCAACTTTAAAGGAAACTTTTTTTGCAGCAACAGCTTTATCTTGATAATCTTTAGCAAAAATATGATCAACTGATAACTTGCTCCCTGCCTTATGGCCAACAAGTTTTTCTTCGATAAATCCAAGACCCATCTCATTCTTGCCAACGACAATATTAATTTTGTCTCCTGTATAAGATTTAACCGTCTTTTTGTTACTATCTTCACAAACTAAATTCACTGTGGCTTGATCATCTTCTTTAATTTTATGATCAGCAGCTGCTGGTTTAAATTTCGTGTATCTTTCTGCAAGATTTTGCAAAGCGGCTTCTATTTGTTTTTCATCTAACTCAACTTCAAGTTTTTCAAGCTTAATTGACTTAAAATCTCCTAGAGAAATCTCTGGCATACGATCGACTGATAAAGAAAAGCTGAAATCTTTACCATCTTCATATGGTTCTACACTGTATTCAGGTTGTAATACAGGACGAATGCTATGCTCTTGAAAAAGCTTTTGTGTTGTTTCCTTGATTGCTTCTTCTAGAACGTCTTGTGTTGCTTGATGTCCATATCGTTGTTGAACAACATTTAGTGGCACTTTGCCTTGGCGAAATCCATCTAGACGTACATATTTTGACTTTTCTTGTAACCAAGATGAGATCTTTTCTGCTATTTCAGATGAGGGAATTATTATTTTGAAATCTGTGGTTAAACCACTTGTTTTTGTTGATACTATGTTCATCCCAATTACTACCTTAAAATCTTTATATGGTACGGGCGAAGGGACTTGAACCCCCACGACTTTCGTCACCAGAACCTAAATCTGGCGTGTCTACCAATTCCACCACGCCCGCACAGCGCTTTCGTTCAACTGCTTTTTGAAACGATTTCTTTAATCAATATCAAATCAGATCAACTAGATCAACCCTATACTAACTATTTAGAAGATCTTTTGTCAAAAATGCAAAAAACTCAAACAATCAATTTTGTCAATCAACACACAATTGAAAAATCATCTAAATTCAATTTAAATTATAATAAAATTTTAATTAATTTATCGTTAATTTTTTTCAATTTGACGTTGAAAAGGACTTACTGTGAAAATTGTTATGTCATATAAGCATGGCAGAATTGTTTAAATATCATAGTAATTAGGAATCTATAAAATCATGGAATGCACATCAAATTGGACTGAAGACAAAATACAAATATTGAAAGTTACCTTTTTAACGCGAGTTCGGGATTAGAAGTGAGTAATTGCCAAGGTTAGAGGGATGTTTTAGTTATAATTTTAGCAAAAAAGAACAAAACAGATCCCTCTAATGAAGAAAGATATCACAGAGTTGTTTACGTTTGTCGATGATTTTTTTAAATGTGCCGACAAATTGATACAATCCCAATGTTTATCCCATCAAAAAATACGTTCTCCAACCCGCATTCCAGAATTAAGCATGAGTGAAATTATGACCATTATCCTTTTGTTTCAGCATTCTCCTTGCAAGAATTTCAAATATTTTTACAAAGGCTACTTGCCCCTTTACGCAGAAGAATTTCCTCGTTTGTGTAGCTACAATCGCTTTATTGAATTACAGCCTCGTGCCTTACCCTATCTGACGCTACTTCTTTATTGGATATGTGCACAGGCAGAAAAAACTGGTATATCCTTTATCGACGCGACTTCGTTGGCTATTTGTCATAATAAACGGATCTATTCTCATAAAGTTTTTAAGGATATAGCTAAGCTGGGAAAAACAACAAAAGGATGGTTTCTGGGGTTAAAGTTGCACATCGTTATTAACGAGAAAGGTGAAATTCAAGGAGCTAAACTTACTCCTGGAAACGTTGATGATCGTACCCCAGTGCCAGAGTTAACGAAAAAGTTAGTAGGCCTTCTTTTTGGCGATAAAGGCTACGTCAAACAAGAACTCTTTGAAGAGCTTTATGAACGCGACTTGAAACTGATCACAGGGTTGAAGAAAAATATGAAAAATAAGCTGATGACATGGCAAGAGAAAATCCTCCTGCGTAAACGATCTATCATTGAAACGGTTTTTGATTATTTGAAAAACAAGTTTCAGCTTGAGCACACAAGGCATAGATCACCTTGGAACGCTATCGTCCATATCCTTTCAACACTGATAGCTTATTCCCTCAAATCTCATAAACCCAAAATCAAATTTGACTTTCTAATCCCGAACTAGGGTTTTTTAAAAGGCAATAGCCTCAAGCAAATTGCCAAAATTTTGGGTAAATCTTCATCTGCACTTAATAAGGCACTTTGTCGTTTCGGGATTCGTTTACCGAAAAGCAAAACCAAATATATCGTATGGTCACCCGATGATCCATATTGTCAAAATAAAGCTTCTTCTCTTATTTCTTTTAAAAAGAAAAAAGAAAATTGTTCAACTCAAAACTCATATAACCTAAAAAGAACCAAGCAACAAGACAAATCAATATATGTCCATCTTTCTGAAGTTATTCATTATCTTCAAATCAAAGATTGTTCTTTAAACCCCTTAATAGAACCATTAATCCCAGAGCCATTTTTTGAAGCTAAATTTCTTTTGGGTAACAAACCATTAACTCCGTTACAACTTCTTCTTATAGCTAACAAATTTCGAATTGCTGAAAAACAACCAATTTTTTTAGTTGAGGATATAACATGGTAGTAAGTTCATTAAAATATCAAGCAAAACGTCGTGGTCGACCAGTAAAAGAAAAAATCACATTTGATCGAGGGACTCCTGAACAACAAGCAAAGAGAAACTTTTTGCTTTCATTCATAGTTTCTCAACAAAAAGTATCATCAGTTGTTTCATTAAAAGCATTGAGTGGTTCATTTTTACACCAATTATTTTGCTTAGGGCATATTGACAAAAAGCAATTACAAATAGGTTTAATTTGTCAAAAAATTTTTGCATTAGCTTCAAGAAGTATGGGAGTTCACACCAAACTAAATAGTATCAGTGGTCGTTTAGGAATTATTCAAGCTTACACAAAAGATTACTTTGAAAATAAAAACATAGAAGAAAAATGGAAAAAACTAAGAAGGGTTATTTTTAAAATTAAGCAAGAAAGCCAGCTTAAAAATGAAATTATCAATTTAATCTTGTTTGATCAAAGGCAACATTACGATCTTAATCCGTTTGTATCTTCAAGATTTGTTAATTCCTTACAATCAGTACTGGACGAAATGGGAAAAATGATAAATAAGTTGAAAGATAAAAAAACTTAAGAACTTTAAAATAAGATGGATTTGTCCAATCACACTCGGCGCAAAGGTTCAAGAACCCTAAATAATGTTCCTATAGAAATCATAGAACAATTAAATAGAGGTGTTCTTGAAACTGCCAACCTAATGGAAGGGCTTGCAATTGATTTTGCCAAGCTTGTTCAATCAACGATAGGACTCACTCTCAGTGCAGACAAACAGCAATATCTGAAATCGCTTGGAATTACTCAAAGAATGAAAGAAACTGCACGTTATCTTTTAGAGCAAGGTCATAGTGTTGATTCCTTTTTAAATCATCCTTCTGATACAGTTCGAGGATGGGCTGGGTATATGATCTCTCTTGATCCTAGGTTTTCTTTAAAAGAGAAATTCAATTTGATACGAAACCTAGCCGATGACTCTCATTTTGGTGTACGTGAATGGGCTTGGCTTTCCATGCGGTCTTATTGTGTTGAGGATCCAGTTTCAATCATAAAACTTTTAGAGCCGTGGCTTATACAAACAGATAATCAAAGACGATTCACGAGTGAGATAACACGTCCTCGAGGAGTTTGGTGTGCCCATATCACTTTACTTAAAGAGCAACCACAAATCGCATTATCAATTTTAAATGCTTTAAAAGCAGATCCTTCTAGATATGTTCAAAATTCGGTGGCAAACTGGTTGAATGATGCAGCAAAATCGAATAAGCAATGGGTCAAAGATTTATGCCAACTATGGAAACAAGAAAGCCCAGTAGAGGCAACAGCTTATATTTGTAAACGTGCTTTACGCAATTGCAAGTAAAAGTAAAGATAAGGAGAATACTGAGTATGAAATTTTGGACAGTCGATGCATTCACAAATGAACCATTTAAAGGTAACCCAGCTGCTGTCTGTGTCCTTGATCATTTTTTAGATGATGACTTAATGCAAAAAATTGCAGCTGAAGTTAATCTTTCTGAAACAGTCTTCGTTGCGCCTAAACAAAGCCCTCATTACAATATTCGCTGGTTTACTCCAACAACAGAAGTCAATCTTTGTGGACATGCAACCTTAGCAGCTGCACATATTTTGTGGAATGAAGAGCCAATTTCAGCTACAACAGACACAATTTATTTTGACTCATACAGTGGTGTTCTCATGGCTCAAAAAAATGGAGATTCTATTACATTAGATCTACCCTCATATCAATCAGAGCTTATAAGTATGCCTGATGGTTTAGTGGAAGCTTTAGGAGGCGTTTCGCCTCTTTGCGTTAGTAAAGCTCATGATGATTTGATTGTCGAACTTTATAGCACAAAAAAGGTTAGAGAATTACAACCCGATATTGCCAAGTTAAATGAAATCAATTGCCGCGGAATTATTGTGACAGCCGATGGTGAAGAAGGAGAAGAGTATGATTTTGTTTCACGCTTTTTTGCCCCTCATGTCGGTGTTAACGAAGACCCCGTGACGGGGTCTGCTCATTGCAAACTCGCTCCTTATTGGGCAGAGCGTTTGGGCAAAAATGAATTTACAGCCTATCAAGCCTCAAAGCGTGGTGGTGTTTTAAAGGTAAGATACGATCGCGAACGTGTCTTTTTAACAGGTCAGGCTGTTACAGTATTTAGAGGGAAGTTTTTGAAGATTTAGCTCTGAGTTGAGATAATTACCATTTAGCATTTCTATAGAGTACTCAATATTATCCCTTATTCATTTGGCAATTCTTTTTTACTCAATAAATAAACTGCATAATAAAATTTATATTATACAGTGACTTATAGTAAACAAGTTAATGCTTTCCTGAACTATTTTGTAGCTGTTAATCTTCCCCCCATTCTTAAGGGTTTAATCAAAGTGGCCTTCCCAGTTTGATCATCGGTTTCAACATAAACGGCACAAAGCGTTGCTTCTCCTTGCGCTGGCGTCATTCGCTCAGGCGGTGGCATTTTGCGCGTAAACTTAAAAATAGGAATTTCTTTATTCATTCCAACAACAG
This sequence comes from Candidatus Paracaedibacteraceae bacterium, assembly GCA_027328625.1. Taxonomy (GTDB): domain Bacteria; phylum Pseudomonadota; class Alphaproteobacteria; order Paracaedibacterales; family CAIULA01; genus CANJLN01. The sequence goes on from DAHVSZ010000009.1 coordinate 20,810, forward strand.
AATTATAGTCTCCACACATCCCCGCATCAGTTTGATAAGCTGTTCCCCCATCAAATATCATCGCATCCGCTGTTGGAATATGTGTATGAGTTCCAACCACTAAACTTGCTCTGCCATCACAATAATGAGCCATCGCCATCTTCTCAGAAGTGGCTTCAGCATGAATATCAATCACAATAGCTGAAACCGCAACACCTAATGTATGCTTTTTTAGTAATACATCAACTGCCGAGAATGGATCTTCTAATGGATCCATAAACAATTTACCCATTACATTGATCACTAAGACCTTTTGTCCTTTTGTTGTTGTATGAACAACATACCCCTGTCCTGGCGTTCCTGGAAGCGCATTTAAAGGTCGAAGAAGGCGTTTATCTTGATCAATATAACCAATCACCTCACGTTGATCCCAGATGTGATTGCCCGTTGTGATAATATCTACCCCAACATTATAAAGTTCACGACAAATCCCAGCAGTAATGCCAAATCCGTGTGCGGCATTTTCACCATTTACGATCACACAATCTAGGTTAAGTTCAGCGCGCAAATTAGGTATGTTTTTAACAATACTATCCCTTCCGCTACGCCCAACTACATCTCCACAAAATAGAATGCGCATCCTTTACTGCCCAACAATAATTCTTAAAATAGATTCTAAGCTTTACCAGTTTAAAATCATTTTGGCGAGAATTTTGATTTTTTAAAGAATAAACAGTTTTGTCATTTAAGTTATTGAAGTGGTTTTGGAAATAGGAGAAGAGTTTAGGCACAATAAGGATACTGAAGTTAGCCCATGACAAACTTTGTACGGTTACGATATTTTAGTTAATTTTTAAGCCTTTATACAAAGTTTTCTATTTTTTAATGAGAAAATAATATCCATTTCATTAATCCTAGTTATTCATTGATGTTAGAAACAATTTCTTAGGTCTGGGCATTAATAAGAAAAGAAACAGTTGTAATGACCAACAGGCAAACAACCAGTCCAAGCCAGATATTTCTAGCAATTTTGTCTTCGTTGGTATTGTAATGCCATAGGGAGAGTGTCTTTCTGGCAAAGTTATTTAGGAGACTCTTAATATTTTTCATTATTTTCTGTTTGTCGCTTTAATTTTTCTTGATGGAAAACTATCGTAGTCACTTACAAAAAACTACCTGCCAAATTTGCCAGGTAGATCGTCTCCATTTGATTTTATTAGATTCTCTTTAGGGCAAAGGATTCATTTTGAGTTTGGGACAACAAAGGGGAATTTAAGATGGTACCATGATGTTTGATGATCTAAGGCTGGATTTCCTCTCTTTTTTGTTAGGAGGAGTAGGGAGTCCGGCTTGCAATCAGGAAAATTCAAGAAAACTTTAAATAAACAATAAGTAAATTATCTGTAGTATACTAAGTATTTGAAATATCCAATATTGCGATATTGTTTGACCAATAATGAGATATTATTACAATAATAGTGTGAAATTATTATAAAAAGTCTCATATTAACTAAAAATAGAGACATATAGTTACTTTTTATCGGTTTTTCTTATTGACATCCATTCTTTTAATCTCGTATTGTGCCAAACAACTTAAAGTAAACAGTAAATATTGAATTGGTGATCATCATGTATAGAACAAAAGCAAGATTGTTTCGTTCGTTTAACTGGTTGGTCATTTTCTGCTTCTACTTTCAAACGTTGTGGCCAACGGTTGTTTTTGCCGCTGAAGTTGATGTTATGCGGCCCGTGTCGCCTTCAAGGTTCTTTTATGCGCCGTCTGCTCCAGGCACCATGGTTTTGGAAATGGGTATTACGGTTGATGAACGAGATGAAGCCTTTGATACGACTCGCAAAAGATCAACTTTAAAGATTCCCTATGCAGATACGCTCGAAGAAATTCAAGGTTTAATTGATGCGTCTACTTCCATTCAGTCTCTTTATCCTGGTTTACAAGTTAGTGAAGAAGGATTTGGTTGGAATAATTTTGGTTTTTCCTTCTTTTTAGATAATGCCAATCACTTGTGGGTTTCAGAACAAAAAGGGGCAACAGCAAGATCTGCAATCTTACGTCTTTATAACCCTCATGGTTCTGTCATTATTGAGGGCAAAGTGAATTTGACTCGGTTATTGGCTAAAGGGGCTCAGGTGTTTGTGAAAGGATGCCAAGGACAGATAGATCATCTCTCTTTATGGGCAACCGATAAAGATGGCATTGTTGCCATTGATGCGACCTCCTCTTTAACGGTTAAAAAAGCCACAGTTCATCAAGGGACACTTCATAACCTTGGTAAAGTTTCTGTCACTGAAAATGGCACTCTCGATGCTAAAGGTCAAACGATTGCTAACTATGGTTTTTTGGATATGGGGGATAAGAGTACTTTAAGGGCCAGAGAAGTTCAAAATCAAAGAGTACAAAGTAATCCTGCCGTTTCTCCTATCATTGGGCAGTTATTAGGAAGTGGCACAGTTACCCTTGATATTGGTACTTTTAGAAATCTTGGTGACGTTAGAGTCGGTACTCTTCAAGGACGGATTCAACAGCTTATCAACGCAGGGCATTTTGAAGCAATTAGAGGCTTTAATAACCTGGTTGTTTTGGATCTGCTGAATGACATGGGTGGAAGAATTTTGGGGCAAGGTTCCTTAACCTTAAAAGGGCTGAACAAGGGGCTAATACAAGGACAATCCATAACTCTTACCTTAGAGGGTGAATTGATCAACACAGAATTTGGTACAATAAAAGTTGTTGATCGCTTGGAAACTTTAGGAACGGGAAGTTTTCTGCAAAGAGGTCGCCTTGATGCAACTCATTTTACCATCAACAACGCACGTTTTGAGAACTTTGCTGAATGGTTGCAAGATCAGATGTCAGTTGTTATCGGAAAAAATGTTACTCATTGGCACAATCATGAAGATGCAAAATTAAAAGCCAAGCAGGTTGTTGTCGAAAGTTCGTCACATGCCTCTCCTCTTTTGAATGAGGGGAACTTGGAAGCCGATGAATTCACAAATCACCGACAGACCTTTCGTAATAGGGGGACTTTAACATTCAAGCGGTGGCACCAATTCGGTCATTCTTTTAATAATCTTAAAGGTGGAGAGATTCGCGTTTTAGAATCGTTTCAAGCCACAATGGATACTCTTGATAATGAGGGTGATATTCATTTTGATGGTGAATCATCTGGAGACATTCTGCATATCCTCAATTCTGGGGGATTATTCTTTAATGGTAAGACATCTCTTAAAGGAAGCACTATTCACAATAAAAAGCTGATCAGAGCTAAACAAGGCCAAGAGTTTGAGTGGACAGGGGACATCATTGAGAACTTTAGTGATTTGTATCTTAGAAACGTTAATATTAAAAGACATTTTACAAATGCCAAGACAGGATCGGCGCAAATTGTTCGATTGCTATTAGACAAGTTAGATGAACTTGAAAATAAGGGGGTGCTTTGTGTAACCGGTGATTTGATGGGTGAAGTTGAATCAATTGATTCACCGGGTACCCTTGTTGTTCAAGGTAAAACGAATATCAAGGGGAAAAACTTAACCACAGCAAAAGATTCAATCATGAGCCTAAAAGGCGGAGCCGATTTAACGTTCACAGACCCATTAACTTTTTTAGGCACAGTTCAACTTGAAGGTGATTTAAGTCTTAAAGCTCCTGAAATCACCAACAAGGGTACTTTAACCCACAACAGGGGTAAAGCAACGATTGAGGGGACATTTTATCATGAGGGTAAAGCCCTTTTTGAAAAAGATAGTTTGGAAGCCTTGTCTGTATACATCAGGCCAGGAGGGCAATTAACTCTTGGAGAAGGGACACATCGCATTGGTACTTTTGTTAATGAAGGTCTTTTGCAAACGTTAACTAAAATGAAATTGAGTGTGATTAGTACCTCTTATTGTAGAGGAGGCGCTATTGAGTCAGAAGATGGTCTTCGGGTTTTGTCATTGAATGCAGGGCAAAAAGCACAAAGTCCTGAGAGTGATAGTCCAACCATCAATTTAGAAAATTCCCCACATGCTAAATCTTATCACTTATTGCTTACAGAAAATGTCAGAGTTAAAGGCGATTTTATTGCGGAGTTTCCAGAGTATTTCGATATTGCACAATGGTGGTTGATAATATCAAGTTGGAAACAGTCAGGTGTTTTAAGTCTTTATGGATATTCATTTCAACAAGACAAAGATATTACGCGTGGGGGCGCTTTAAAGCTTTTTGTTAAACGCTATCAAAACAAAAAACATACCTTCACGGCTAATGCTTTGGATATTGAAGCGGATGAGTTTGATGTGGGCACGGATAACGACACTTTGGCCATGATTCAAACGGTTGCTGACCCCAAGATCAAAGGCCCACAAGATAATCATTTAACTTTAACAAAAAAAGGCCGAAGCTGGGAAGATTTAGATCTAAGGTTTGCCAAAGTATTTGGCAATGGTGAAACATCTCTAAAGGCTTTAGCTGGAAATGTCGTCATCGGGCATTACAGGGAAGCCCGAAATCCTGGTGAGGACTTTGGTGGCAGAATTTTTGGTCTTCTCCCAAGGGGTGATATGACTACAGAAACTTTAGATTTGTTAGGTTATCTCAAGCATAGCGGAGCTATGTACCAAAGAGATTGCAATGCAGATATAGAAGTTCGTAATGCAGGAATTTATTTTGCGGCCTTAGAAAGATTTAAAAGAACCAGGAACGAAACCTTTGTTGCAAGTAATGATAAAATCACGATCGATGCTCCTGCGGGTGATGTGATTTTAAGCTATGCCAATGTTGAAGCAAAAGAAGAACTGAGCATAAAGGCCAAAAATAAAGTTAGACAAGTGGCTGGATCCATAAATGCTCCTAAGATGACTTTATCGGGGCAGTCTTTTGAAATGGTTATTGATGGCTTAGGGTTTATGCCTAGTCCTATTTTCTCTTCAGCTTTTTTTCCAATGTCTGATCAGCCAAGACTTGAAACCAATAATCTAACCTTGTTGTTTCAACATTATCTGACTTATGGCAGCGAAAGTATTATTAAAGAATCCTTTACGTATCGAGGAAAAGATGGCCGTCTGGTAAAGTTAAGACCAGATGCCCCTATACCATCAGAGACTTTTCAAGAATTAGCAGCTGACTGCTATTGGTACGATTGTATAGAACTACCTTGTTGGGCTGGTCACACATATGTGCCTTTAAGAGAATCCATTGATAAACCCTGGTCTGCTGAATTTAAAGCGATTTATTACCCTATGCACCCTAATAATTGGGCCAATTTTAGCATTCCCTCAACCCGCCATACGGGCAAGTCATCAACTGTTGTCGCGAAAAAACAAGTCTCCCAAGGTTATGCTTCATCAGGGGCAATTGTGATGTTTGGCCAGCAAATCTTTATTGTCGGAAGCAACGGTGCGACGCTCAGGACAACACCAAAGTCAGGCGTTCATTCCACTTATGTTCCGATTCAAGACAGAATTAGAAACAATGGCCTATACCAAACCCAAGCGGATGGGTCTGTTCGAAGTCCTTACTTCAAAGACACAGCCTTTATACCTCCAGGGCAAGAGCCCGTATGGGGACAATCGACTCTTGGTGTAACTCCAACTTATAGAATTTATGCCGAAGCCAATTTGGTTAAATCAGCTTTGTTTAAACTGATGGCTGTGCATATGGGCCGGATTCATGATGAAGGGCTTTATGGTGATGATCTTATTCATAACATGACCCGTTATTCTCAACAGCATGCTGTGTTGGGGTCATTTACCAGTGAAGAACGCTTAAGAAAAAACGTTAGTGGTTTGGCTGTTTTTTACCGAGAAGTGATCATTGATGGAAAACCGCTTGCTGTTCTTGATTTTTATCTTCCTGAATCCAAAGTTAATGCCGATGCTGGGTTACCAGGTCTGAGCGGTATCGATGCTGATATCGTTGCGGATGGGGTCCATTTGGAGCGGGTTAAAGTGCGTATGGATCATGATTTGAATGTGACGGCAACAACGAAAAGTATTACAGTTGCCGGTTCAGAATTATCTGCTGGTCACGATTTAACCTTAGATGCAGAGGAATGGATTGATTTTGAGTCTTTAGTTCAAAGAACAGGGGATGGCGAGAATTACACCGATCATGCCGTAACAGCCAAAGCCATAGCTGGTCATAAACTTAAAATGACAACAAGGCAGGGAGACTTGCGGTTTAAAGGGGCCTATACCCGATCAGGCGTTAAAACACGTTTTAAATCAGGAAGGCGGATTATTGATGAGTCTTTGGCCTTGGAATCTCAACATGTTCATCGCCATGCTCGTGGTTGGTCAAAGGATACCTATACCCATCAACAACAAACCGAGCATGTAACAGAAGGGGTGTTGCATTCAACAGCTGAAGAAACCCAAGAATTATATGCGCCTAAATTTAGAGCCAGAAAGGTAAAAATCCATGGCAAACATGGCGTGCATTTTTATGAAGTTCATAAGCTTCATCGCCATGAATCTGTTAGCAACTCAAGAAGTGGAGGGGGATTCTTAGGTGGTAGCAGGAAATCAGAAAAGGTGACAAGCTATAATGCCGAATCGATAGGGGCTGAGGTGGATAGTCTGGAGCCTGCTGAAATCACCGGTGGTAAAGAAGGGATTACATTAACGAACGTTAAATTCAAAACCCCCAAGACTGTTTTAACAACCATAGATGGTGTGGTTAGGTTCCTCCTTGGCACTAATTATTCCAGTTATACGCGCGTTGCTCAAGGATCGAGTTTGTTTTGGCAAAGTGTGAGTCAACAGCTAGAGGAGCATAAGACTTATGCTTCCACCTCTGGAACAGGGCCGTTTGAGATTTATTCCAAAGAAACGATTGTGCAAGGGGTTTTGGGTAAAACCAACGAGCTGTTAAGTCAAATTGAACAACATGGTGGAATCGTCACCCAGGAGATGTTAGCCGAGTATCACCGCAGTGAATCCTTTAGAGCTGGCGGGCCAACAGCAGCCTTAGCAGCGGTGATTGCTTTAGCCGTGACAATTGCAACACAAGGGGCTGGCACATGGCTTGGGGGGCAAGTAGCAGGTGCAGCCGGTCTTACAACAACCACAAGCTTAACCACTGCTGGAACATTTGTTGCCGGTGCCACGACAGCAGCTTTTACCTCTCTCTGTTCCCAAGCTGCCATAGCCGTTGTTGCCAATAAGGGTGATATAGGTAAGGCGGCAAATAGTTTGGCGAATTCTAACACTTTGAAAAGTATTGTCATGGCAGCGGCCAGTGGGGGGCTTATAGATAGTATTAGTTCTGGCCTCGGTATTCCAACAACAGCAGCTGAATGTGCAACCTTGGCTGATCATGCAGCAAGAGCAGTTTTACAAGCCAGTGTGAGTGCAGGTATTGGTATTGCAATAGGTGAAGATGGCGATAAGGTTGCTTCAAGCGCTTTCCGTGGAGCTTTAGCTGGCACAATAGGAGGTAAATTAGCAAATCAAATAGGCCGTGCCTATGGTGAAGGCATGGTCGATGCCATTACTCATAAATTGATGCATGCTGCTTTGGGTGCTGCAACGGGAAGTATTCTATCTAGTGACATAACGTCTGGTGCTCTATCTGGAGCTATAGGGGCAGTTGCAGCAGAAACGGTTGCTGATATTATTGAAGAAGATTCAGATGTTGTTGTAAGTAAAGCTTTAGAGAAAGCCAAAGCAGAAGGCAAGCCTTTAGATCGTGAAAGCTTAACTCCTTTTGTTTTAGGTGAGCTTAGGAAAACAGTTGAAATATCGAGGTTCAGTGGAGCACTTGCAACTTTGTTAGCGGGCCAAGATGTTGCTGTTGGTACAGCTGCAGGAACGATTGCTGTTGAGAATAACTTTTTAGGCAATGCTCTAAAAGCAGCCTTTAAGGTTTTATACAAATCAGCTATGAAAGAAGCTGCTAAAGAAGGGACAAAACAGGGTGGTAGAGCAGCCTTGAAGAAGCCATCTACTTTAAAATGGAGTGTTAGTAAACATGGAGTTAGCCGTAAAATTGAGAGAAACATACCAACTTCATCTATCATAGATGCTTTAAAAAATCCTTTGAAAGTTGGTCCTCTGAAAATGGATAATTTAGGACGTCATAGCCAAAGATTTATTGGGAAAAAAGCTACGGTTGCTATAAATCCAGAAACTGGAAAAATTGTATCAGTTAATCGTACAGGATCTCAGTTGGTTAAAAAGTTATTAAAGGAGGTAGAATGAGTATTACTTTATCAAAAGAAGAAGCAGAGGTGCTTAAAGAAGCAGCTATATCAGAAAATAAAGCAAACTTGCTAGAATTAGAATTGCTCTCAAACGGCAGATTTTGTCTTAAAGGATCTGAAGAAGTAATCTCAGATTTAAGGGAGTGTTGTGGCGAATATTTACAAATTGTTGGTTTTGATATTAATTATGAACCTACTTCTAAAGGAAAAATCCTTGAATATTTAATTGATAAATTAGATCAAGACTAGTTTCGAAATAATGTCTTAATAGAAAAAATTAATAATCTTCCGAAAATTTGTTTACTTAACAATAAGCGGGTTTGCTCATGTATGAAAAAGATATAAAAATTGATTCTAAAATGAAAACTAAAATAACCAAAGATTGGTTGGTTGAGTTTCCGGAATATAAAAAAACACTCTCAACAACAATCGAAAAAAGAGTAGGGACAATAGTATTTTCTATTTGGTATGATGTGGCGTATGAATTAGATATCAAGCCTCAAGTTTATTACTTTAATCTTTCAAATGGTCGTTTAGATTACTGTGGTGATTTAACATTCGAACCCAAGAGCCGTCGCTATTCTCTCACTTGGCTTCAACATGAAAAGGGTTTGTATAAGGAAGCAGCACAGGAATTAAGAGAGTTAGCTCCAATTCCTTTGGAGGGGCCAGTAACATTATCCCAAGTTATTAATGGGTATAAGAATTACAAAGATCATATTTATAGTTCTCGCCATTTTGAAGATCCAGCTTTGATTGCATCTTGGGCAGGAAAACTGGATTTAGCCCATGAGTGTTTGGATTGGGGATTAGAAGCCTACCAGAAGCATTGTTCGGTTCCTTATAATGGTGTGACTTTTGGTGAATGGTATGAATCTATGTCAGAAAGAATATCTGATCCGGAAGCTTTAAGACGAACAGTTGAAGAGCAGATTATTCACCACAAGTTAACCAAAGTCCCTTATCAAGAATTGATTATTGATTAGCTTACCATCACTTTAAAGCTTTAATCCCTGGAAAATTGATAGTCTGGAGCCTGCTGAAATCACCGGTGGTAAAGAAGGGATCACATTAACGAACGTTAAATTCAAAACCCCCAAGACTGTTTTAACAACCATAGAATGAGGTGTCCTCCTTTGTCTAGACAAATTTTTAGGTCAGTTTGAGATATAATTCTCCCTTATTAATGTTAAAGTATG